>JAGVNY010000066.1 GCA_020053015.1 Candidatus Zixiibacteriota bacterium
ACCAGGAGATTTCAGGAGACGATGACATGCGGGTTTTCATCACCGGTTCAATAGCAGGTCACAAACCCGGCGTTGGTCAAGCCCCAGCCGAAGTCGATGACACATTGTTCAAAGCTGGCCATGACATCGGATATGAGGCGGCGAAAGCCGGATACGATATCCTTCTTCGGAACGTAGGTAGCCCTAATGTGATTGATGGCTACATCCTAGACGGAGTTCGAGAATACTGCCACCGGGATCCTGCGAGACGAGCATCAGTGGAACTGCATCTCCCCGAGCACTTCCCCTTAAATGTCGATCCCGTGTATCCCGGCATTCAGATAATGACTTTCCGCTACCCTAGTCACGGTGTGCCTTCTCGAGACGACTACTATGCCACATATTACCTTCGGTTCCTAGCATCAACAATAGGAGTAGTTGATAGGTGCGATACAGCTGTTACCGTCGGCGACGGAGAGACAGTAACAATGGTCGGAAGTCTCGCCGCGTTGGGAAAAGCACGAGTACTGGCGATAGCCAGCTTCGGTGGCAGCTCAAGGGACGTGTTCGAGCAAAACCGAGCCCTGTACGCGAGTAGATGGCGTGAAAACTCTGCCTACTCGGTATTGACGGAGAAATGGAGTGGCGACTCTGCCAGGAGAGTAATCGAGTTAATAGATGAACTGGCTAGCCACACCGATCCCCCACATACGTACTTCATTTCTTACGCTCATGAAGATGCTGCAGTTGCGGATCACCTCGAACTACTGCTAAGGCGCAGGAACCGTCATGTTCTCAGAGATGAAACTGGCTTCTTGATTGGCGATAGATTCCCCGATTCGATTGGTGCCATGATAATACAGTGCAATACCTTCTTGGTGGTCGGTAGCGCCCACTACACGCAAAGCGACTGGTGTAAGCTAGAGCTGGCATACGCCTCTGAGAAGAAGGCTGCACGAGAGATCATCTATGTTGATGTCGATCGCAGCGATCCACCAATACAGGTATCAGGCCGACTAAGGATACTGGCTGTTTCCAGGGAGAACCGATTGGTTGCAGTTGAAAGGCTGATCTCGGAAGAAACAGGGCGCCGCAGGATTGCATGACTATCGTCGGCGTGGTGCCGGCTCTGTTCCGGGTTTCAGAGAGTGTGAGTTTCGAAAACCGCGGGCACACCCGAAACACAGATAGAATAGATCAAGAGGAGCAAGCGTGTTGTCGAATCTAGATCGTTACAAGAAGGACCTTGGTTCCTTGCTTGCCAAAGGGGTGCATTTGGACATCGCCATCAAACGCGAGTGTTTCCCAACTGAAATCGAGACTACCCTTAGGAAGAGTTTTGGCAACGACGCGAAACGCATTCTCAAAGCTCTCCCCTCATTTGCTGAGGCCTATCAGACCTGGTACTCAGAGGCGAAGATATTGATCAGACAACTGCTGCCTGACCGGCTGTCGGATTTCGTCCGCCACTACGAGAAACCGAAATCGCGAAAGAACATTACAAACGAAAACTACACAATCGAAGACTACCTTCAGGGGCTAGCCATCACTCGCGGCTTGGATAAGAAGAAGGTCGTTGGACCAGATGCTGCCATCCCGCACTTCGGCCAGCAGTTGGCGATTCTGAAGTCCGTCGATGCGCGCTTTCAGAGTTCACTCTTCGACATTCGTCAACTAGTCCAAGCGGATCTCCTCGACTCAGAACTGGAAGCAGCAGGAGAGTTGGGAAAGCACAAGTTCACCCGAGCCGCAGGCGCCGTAGCAGGTGTGGTTCTCGAGCGGCACTTGACACAGGTGTGTGACAACCATGGCACAAAGGTCGGGAAGAAGTCGCCCACCATAGCTGACCTGAACGATGCTCTCAAGGAAACGAATGCGATTGATGTCCCCCAGTGGCGCTTTATCCAGCATTTGGCTGACATTCGCAACCTGTGTGTTCACAACAAGAAGTCAGAGCCCACAGCAGAGCAAGTCGACGATCTGGTGGCTGGCGTCATGAAAGTTGTCAAGACTCTTTTCTGACCACCTCATATGAGTTGCGCCGCCCGGAGCGGCGTTCCGAGCTTCTGTGAGGGAGAATTCAAGACAATTAAACGCCGATTGCTCAACGACTGTGGAAAGGGAATCGAGATCTCGCGTCCTGTGTGGATCAACTAGGCTGTTGCTGGATATCATTAGGAGAAGGCGATATGAATTGGCAATTTAACCCAGAAGTTACGCTTGAGGCCATAGCCACAAGCATAGGCGTAATCGTTGCAATTGCGGGCGGTGTAACTGGATTTCTAATCGCGGTCTTCCGTCAGTCGTCCTATAATCGGAGGGAACGTCGTGAACGCGCTGATCGCCTCGTCATAATGGAGATTCTCGAACAGGACCTTAAGCATGGCCTTTCTGAGCAAGCTATTCTCGGGGGATTTCAGTCACCGGGCACAATTGCACTTCGCAAGCAACTTGGTGCCACAGAACCGTCGAAGATGACTATCCAACAAGTCTCCCAGTATATGCGCGATCTCCAGTGGTCACACATGGTCGACCAGGTCGGGACAGACTCCTACAAACTCTGCTGCAGCCTCCCGTACAAAGACAACATCCGGGAGAAGAAGCAGAGCACATCAAAAACCCTACTGGCAACAGTGTCAGAAGAGGAGATCATTACGACTATCGAAAAACACTTCAGACTCTCGCATAGCTATGATCGGAGAGACATTCTTCGGACTCTGCTACGCCGTGGGCACTCGGACGTGGTTAGGAGACTCTCTGCAGACCTCATTGCGGAGGACTCGGAGCAGGCGCTTCGCACTGCACAGGCGATGCTGATGCTTCTGGAAGACGAATAGCTTCGTAGGTCACCTATGAGAAGGTGGTACAAACCGGTTACATAGTTGACAGAACAGACTGGATGGAGGTTGGTCGGGTGGCCCATCCTCTGGGTGGGATTCTCCTTGCATCGTTGTGGCAGGTCTTGCGATCCCGACAAAGTCGGGGTTGTGTGACCTGCCACTGTCAATACAAATCGCGTCAGGTCACGCTCGCCCGTGGCAATCTAAGACCTGACGCAACGTACAATACGTTGTCGAAACCACAAGGGTTTCGACCTACGGCTACCGCAAACATATATTGATGATGTGAAGAAACCGGAAGACGCCTATGTCCCACCAAGATCCTATTGCCCGGTTGGACACACTTGACCTTCTTGTGGAGGTCGCACCGGGTGAGGGTTGTCTCGCGCACATCCCGGCATTGCCGGGCCTGTGCTTCCGCGCCAATGACCCGGAAGAGGCTCAGCGCATTGCATCGGGGCAGATCGCCGACTACGTGGAATGGCTCTCGTCTAGGGGAATACCAATCACTGTCTCAGCCTCTTATGCGCTCCTGCGGCGCGCAAGCATACGGGATTTCATCGGAGTTCGAGTTGTCGAGATGGAACGACGAGTCGGCTCCCCCGTATGGGTTTCCGGCAACCCGGCAGTTCTGTTCGACTACGACCGCCATGCGCTGTGCAACAGGGTTGTTGACTCACATCTTCGGTTCGCCCGCAGCATCGCCAAACACATACGAGCGAAGGCAACCAGGCTGTATCCGGAGCAGCGCGATCGTAAGCCCGCGGCCAACCGTCGTTCTGTGAACGAGATGCTGACCCATATCGGCGATTGTGTCTGGTGGTATTGTTCCCGTATCGACAATGAGTTGCCGGAACCCGAAGAGCGCAAGGAAGAGGATCCGGCGGATCGGATGAAACGCCTGCTTGACGACGCCGACGAATACCTCCGTGCAGTCCCGCTGTTGGCACGCATGACCGTTCATATCCCATCCAGATTTCGGACGAAGAATCCCTATGAGGAGTGGACCCACACAAAGGTGTGTCGCCGTCAGGCAGAGCATCTGTGGGAACATTTGCAGGCGCTCAAGAAGGAGTAGGCCGAACTCAACGTTGTGGCAGGTCTTGCGATCACAACGGAGTCGGGGTCGTGTGACCTGCCACTATCGCCATGAAGCACGTAAGGTCACGCTCGCCTGCGGCGATCTAAGACCTGACGCAACCTGCAACAATCCTTTTCCGACGCAATCCACAAACGAACGCTGTCAGGATGGGAATCCTGACAGCGCGAAAACCCTCACCCCCGTCCCCTCTCCCGTCTTTGGGAGAGGGGTCGATGACACTGAGTCCCGAAGTGTGGTCGAAGACCGGGGTGAAAGCTCATGAACAGACTCGCCGGCATTCTCTCAATAGCTTTCCGGCGTGATCACCACCTTGCCCTTGAAGACGCGGTATATCACTGCCGTGTATGCAATCACTATCGGCATACCTATCAGCGCGACTATCAGCATCACGGTCAGCGTCCTCGGTGTCGATGACGCGTTGTAGATCGTCAGACTGTGCGCCGGATCGATACTCGATGGCACGAGATTCGGGAACATGCCGACTGCAGCAAGCCCGATCATCGCAATAATCATCGCTGACGATCCGAGAAATGCGCGGAAGTACTTCTGAGCCTTGAGCATCATCGGAATGAACACGATCGAGCCGACAAGAAGCACAAGCAGCACCCAGAACAATGGGTTGCCGAGCGAACCGTCAAACAGATGTGGAGCCGCGAAGATCGTTGCGATAGTAGCAATCAGATAGAGCACAACGAAGACCATCCATCCGCCATTCGCAACCTTGACCATCCGTTCGCGCTGCGAGCCGTCGCATTTCATGGTCATGTAAATTGCGCCGTGCATCACGAACAGAACAAGGCTGACCAGACCTATGAGAATCGAGTACGGATTCAGCAAACCGATAAACGAGCCTTTGAAAGCCATACCGGTATCGATCGGCAAACCTCTCAGCACGTTGCCAACAGCGACGCCGAAGAGAATCGACGGCAACAGACTCCCGAGTCCGAATCCCCAGTCCCAGAATCTGCGCCAGCTTTCGGATTCGACTTTGCCGCGGAATTCAATCGAAACCGCGCGGAAGATGAGCGCCGTTAGTACCAGCATCAGCGCGAGATAAAACGCGCTGAAGACTGTAGCATAGACCGCAGGAAACGCCGCAAACAGCGCGCCGCCGCCAGTCAGAAGCCAGACTTCGTTGCCATCCCAAACGGGACCGATGGCATTGAGGTTGATTCGCCTTTCGTCGTTGGACTTGGTGAACAAGTGCAGCGTCCCTACTCCGAGATCGAAGCCGTCGAGGACGGCATAGCCGGCAATCAACACGCCGACAAGTGCAAACCAGATTGTGTTCAGATCCATCACGCCTTCACCTCCACCGCCGCAGGCTCTGGGCCATGCTTCACCTTCTTCACGAGCAAGTAGATGTATACAGAGCCAAGCAAGATATAGATCAGACTGAACAGGATGATCGAAAACAGAATCTCCCCAGCTCCGACACTAAGCGAAATCGCATCCTTCGTCTTGAGCATCTTGTATACGATCCAGGGCTGCCTCCCAACTTCCGCCGTGATCCAGCCGATCTGGCACGCGATCACCGGAAGCGGTATCGCCCATATCATTACCTTCAACAACCACCTGGCGCTCCAGAGCGTCTTTCGGACGAGGTAGAGAAACGCCAGACCGGTCAGCAGAATGAAGAACATGCCGAGTCCAACCATCGTGTGGAACGAGATGAACGTCAAAATCAAAGGCGGTATCTCGTCAGGTGGAAACTCATTGATGCCCTGCACAGTAGCGTCGACGTTTCCGAACGCCAGCCAGCTAAGCATGCCTTTGATCTCAATTGTGTTCTTCAACGATGGCGGCTTGTCGAACGGAATCCCGAACACGACGAGGGGTGCGCCCTCCTTCGTCGTGTACAAACCCTCGATCGCCGCGAACTTCTCCGGTTGTGTGTGCGCGACTTGCTTTGCATGGTGATGACCCGTCGGGAAAAGAGCAGCAACCGATGATATGAATCCAACAATCACTGCGAGCCGCAACGCTTTCTTCGCCACATCAACGGACTTACCTTTGAGAATCAGATATGCAGCGATGCCAGCCATCACAAACGCACCGGAGATGACCGCAGCGTCGATGGTGTGGAAGAATCTGATCAGGCTCGAATCGTTGAATACTGCCGCCCAGAAATCGGTCAGCTCCGCCCTCCCGTTGCGCAGAACAAACCCGGCAGGAGTTTGCTGCCAGGAGTTTGCAACGAGAATCCAGAATGCGGATATCGTGGCTCCAACGGCGACCATCAGGCTGGAAAACCAGTGCACACCCTTCGATACTCTATTGCGTCCGAACAGGTATAGCCCGAGAAAGCCCGATTCGAGGAAGAATGCGAA
>JAGVNY010000004.1 GCA_020053015.1 Candidatus Zixiibacteriota bacterium
GGGCATCCTGCAAGCGGATTCGGCAAATACACCTTTTGGTGAGGCTGCGAGAGAATCGATGCGGATTCAGCCATGAAGTGAACACCGCAGAATACGATGTATTCGGCCTTCTGACGGGCTGCTATCTTGGAAAGCGCGTATGAATCCCCGGCGTAGTCTCCAAGAGCGACAACTTCTTTGCGCTGATAGTGGTGTGTCAATAACACCATCCGCTCGCCAAGTTCAGCTTTCTTTGCCCGAATTCGCTCGCTCAGATCGGCGTCGGTCGCTAACCTGTACTCGTCAGGGATTATGTTGAATGTTACAGCCATCGATCTATGATACACTCCTTAGCCGTAAATATACCAAATCACTCATATTTGTGAAACAGAAACGAGTGTTGGATGTTCACGAGTCCCTCCTGCGGTGTCAGGAATCCCTTCCTGACACGAGCAATTAAGTAGGTCAAATCTCGGAGTCCCGCTGGCGGGACGAAGAGACTTGACTACCTCTGGGCGCTATCAGGAATCCCTTCCTGATAGCCATCGATTGCGTAGCGAAAAGAGAGGATGTCCAGAAGTTGCGAAATCCTCGATTAGAGTAGGTCGGGTTCCGAGTTGCGCAAAGCGCGAAGAAAAACCCGACACATGTCGAGACCTTCGTGACTGTTATATGCAACTGTCTACTCCCCGATGATCTTAACCACCACCCGCTTGCGCCTGCGTCCATCAAACTCGGCGTAATACACCTGCTGCCACGGCCCGAAGTCAAGCTTGCCTTCTGTCACCGGGATAACCACCTGATGATGCACGAGCAAGCTCTTGAGATGTGCATCACCGTTGTCTTCGCCAGTGCGGTGATGCCGGTAGTCTTTGCCGAACGGCGCGATCCCGTCGAGCCACTCGTCAATGTCAGCTATCAATCCGGACTCAGCATCATTTACATAGACGCCCGCTGTTATGTGCATCGCCGAGACCAACGCCATACCCTCTTTGATTCCCGATTTCGCGAGGGCATCCGCGACTTTGTCGGTGATATTGATATACTCCCGCCGTTTTGCTGTGTTGAACCAGAGATATTCCGTATGCGATTTCATTATGCCTCCTTGCGCTGACAATGTAAGCGCTTGCACACAATTCGCAATGTCCGTCGTCGATTTCACATTGAAACAACGCTAACACATTGTAATGCAGGCTATTAGCAACACACTCAGCGGGCACGATTTTCGCATTGATCTATGCCAGAGAGGCAGATGACACGATGAGACTGAAGGTGTTCCTCGTATTCGCAGCGCTACTCGGCCTGTTCTACTGGAGCTACAACGAGCTGGTCGAGAGCCCGTTCAACAACGAACCTATCGACTTCGGCTCCTACATCTCCAGCGTCGCCGCGCTCTCGATGGACACACACGATCTGCCCATATCTCGGCTCTCTTTGACGATCTTCATCATCGCCCTCCCGCGAATTCTGTTCGGAGCTTTCAGAGCGATTCGCAGAGCATAGGACTTGTCGAAGGAAACACTGCTTGTGGCAATAGAAACCAGTATTTGTGGAGAAGACCGATTACTATCGAGATTTGGCACTGCCCTTGGAAACCTTCCCTTCAAGAAAACTCTCGATTCGTTTCAATAGGTGAGCTTCAGAACCAAAAGGATGCTTTCCTGCGGTGACAGGAAGACGGCGGCGCACCACCTCCAGGCTGTCGAGACAATGCACAAACATCTCCTCCAGCAAGATGTGCATTGACCAGTCGATATCCGATGTAAATGACGCTGTCTGTGATAAGACTCCCTGCGCAATCCATGTGTTCTCACAGATCATCTCCTGTCGCACTTCAAGAAATTCGGAAGAATCCGAGACAAACAGGTTTGATGCCGCGCCTACGGAATCCGCTATTGACCAGGATTCAGCTTGCCTGATCAAAAGTACGAATAATGATCGTGCTGTTTCGTCAGGGATCTTCATGGAATCCGCCAACAGCAAATCCCAATCGGAGATGAAATCTACGTTAATCCCAGTCACAAAATACGTGCCTCTCGGCGTGTCTATATTCTCGATGCAAGCACCTCGAAACCTCGCACCTTCAAGATAAGCGCCGTTCAATTCGACAGGCCAAAACTCCGCACCGTACAGCACGGCACCCACAGCGTCCGCGTAGATCCGCTTGGTGGACGTAAGGTTCGCGCCGTTCAACTCGGTACCCAGAAGGTTCGCGCCGTTTAATTCGGCAGCCACAAGACTCGCGCCGTTTAATTCGGCAGCCACAAGACTCGCGCCGTTCAACTCGGCAGACGGAAGTTGCGCGCCGTTTAATTCGGCATACCGAAGCCACGCACCGTTCAACTCGGCAAACTCAAGGTTCGCGCCGTTTAATTCGGCACCCACAAGGTCCGCGCCGTTTAATTCGGCAGCCACAAGACTCGCGCCGTTCAGCTCGGCAAACCGAAGCCACGCACCGTTCAACACGGCCTCTTCAAGGCCCGCGCCGTTCAACTCGGCATCTTGAAGATCAGCGTCATTCAGTTTGGTGGCGTAAAGTGAGGAACGGTTCAGCAGAACGCCGCCAAGCTGAGGGTTTGGCATATTGCAGAAATCGAGTCGGGCATATCGCAAGTCGCGTCCCCGGAGATCGATTCCTTCGGCGTGATCCGCCCATGCCTCGTCGACCGTCCTCTCTTTGCTCAGATAGACTTGGATAATGGCGTCACTGGGCTTGGCTTTCACCAATGTCTCACCGATTACATGCAAGCGGGGGATATACCAGTGCATCCGCTCGAAGTAGTCATCCTTGATCAGCATCACGGTCCCAAGACAGCAAACAGAAACAAATAGCACGGATAGCAATAACGGCAAGTAGCCGATGAGGATTGACCGGTTCCGCCTTAATAGGCCTAGGAGACTTGTGAAATTCGGCAATCGGTCATACTGCGCTTCCAGAAGGCTCGGGTAGGCAATCCGAATCCAATAGACCAGCAGAACGAAAACGTCGAGGAAAACAATCAGCAAATGCCAGCCGGTCAGCCAGACATCGTGGTAATCCGCAAAGCGTATCTGCACGAACAATAGCAGGAGCAACGGCGCAAGGCAGATCACGGCCACCTGCAGGATGCGCATCAACCAGTAATTGAAGGTCCTTCGCGCAAAGACGTACGTGTAAGTGAGAATGAAACCGGGCAGCAACACCAGTTGCTCTCTTGTGGCTACCTCACCCCAGGCTTTCAGCTTTCGGGCGTGGTCAAGCAGGTTCATCATGAAATTGAAATGTAGAATCAGTATTAGAGCCGGCGCGGCAATAGAGAAGTAGAAGAGGTTCAGTTGCACGCCTATGATCGGCAATGATATTCTGCTTTCCGGCAGAAGCAGTTGGAGGTCAGTCGTGGAGGCGACCGTGATGAACAGATACAGCAGCGTGACGACGAGCGAAGTCAGCCCGCGTGCGTGCCGCCCCGTCGATTCACGGAGCATCTCGTGTAGCTGCTCGAACGAAGGTGGCTTTGCCGTTTCGCTGTCTTCCGAAGCACACATACAGTCTCTTGGCTTCCCAAGTCCGGTTAACTCACGCGTTTGTACTAAGACTGCGTGCCGGAATATAGCTGTCTTCTGTGCATGAGAAAAGCGAAAAGTCGAGTGATAGAGGCGGACGCTGTAGCGGCACGGCATGCCGTGCCGATGGCACAGGAGTCCTGTGCCCCTACGTAGGTTGAGTAGTTGAGTAGGTCAAGTCTCCGAGTCCCGTTCACGGGACGAGTAGACTTGACTACCCTGACAAAGCTTAGAGTGCTCTTACATTGAAGTTGATGAAGTACAACTCAAGCGGCTTCAGAGTCTTCGCCAGCTTCGAGGAGAATACGCTCACAAGATCGGGGATGGTGGTTCCAATGCCCAGATGCAGCTCCGGATTAGGCTCCAAAGCAACTTCTCGCGATGTGCTGTATCCGATGCCGACCACCGCGAATCGGTGTCTGTAAGTCAGCCAGTAGATGTAATTGTCGTAGTCATCACAATCGTATCCAAGCCCCTTGCTCTTGTCGGTCGAAAAGGATTTCATGCTCACCTTGAGATCGAGATTCGCCAGGCTCGGATCGACACTCTTCCAGTATGCAAGTCCCACCCCCATGTAGTCAGCGACCAGATCGGTAATTCCCAACCCCTGATCGGGATTGTACGCATCCACCGGAAACTCAACAGCCGTCATTATCAGA
>JAGVNY010000003.1 GCA_020053015.1 Candidatus Zixiibacteriota bacterium
GGGCATCCTGCAAGCGGATTCGGCAAATACACCTTTTGGTGAGGCTGCGAGAGAATCGATGCGGATTCAGCCATGAAGTGAACACCGCAGAATACGATGAACTCGGCTTTCTGGCGGGCTGCTATCTTGGAAAGCGCGTATGAATCCCCGGCGTAGTCTCCAAGAGCGACAACTTCCTTGCGCTGATAGTGGTGCGTCAGTAGCACCACCTGCTCACCGAGCTCGGCCTTTCTTGCTCGAATCCGCTCTGTGAGATCGACGTCGGTCGCTAACCTGTACTCGTCAGGGATTATGTTGAATGTTACAGCCATCGATCTATGATACACTCCTTATCCATAAATATACCAAATCACTCATATTTGTAAAACAGAAACGATTGGCGTAGGTTCACGAGTTACGTAGGTCGAATCTCGGAGTCCCGCTGGCGGGACGAAGAGACTTGACTACTCTCTGAACTCTATAGGTGCTCTGATTCACGCGGCGCGGATGTTGTAGCGGCACGGCATGCCGTGCCGAGGGCACAGGAGTCCTGTGCCCCCACATAGGTTGAGCAGGTCAAATCTCGGAGTTCGCATCGCGAACGAAGAGACTTGACTATTCTCTGAAATCCATAAGTGCTCTGATTCGCACGGCGCGGATGTTGTAGCGGCACGGCATGCCGTGCCGAGGGCACAGGAGTCCTGTGCCCCCACATAGGTTGAGCAGGTCAAATCTCGAAGTTCGCATCGCGAACGGAGAGACTCGACTATTTCCACGGTTTGCTCATGCCTTGAGGCAGTTCCTTAGATGCTCGCGCTGTCACGAGTAGGTCGGGTTCCGATTTGCGCGAAGCGCAAAGAGAAACCCGACACAGCGCGATATACCTCGCATGTTACAATCGAGCGTCTACTCCCCGATGATCTTAACCACCACCCGCTTGCGCCTGCGTCCATCAAACTCGGCGTAATACACCTGCTGCCATGGCCCGAAATCGAGCTTGCCTTCTGTCACCGGGATAACCACCTGATGATGCACGAGCAGATTCTTCAGATGCGCATCGCCGTTATCTTCACCGGTGCGATGGTGCCGGTAATCCTTGCCGAACGGCGCGAGCCCGTCGAGCCACTCATCTATGTCAGCGATCAATCCAGACTCAGCATCGTTCACATAGACGCCCGCCGTAATGTGCATCGCCGATACCAGCGCCATGCCTTCTTTAATACCCGATTTCGCGAGGGCATTCGCGACTTTTTCGGTGATATTGATATACTCCCGCCGTTTCGCTGTGTTGAACCAGAGGTATTCCGTGTGCGATTTCATTATGCCTCCTTGCGCTGACAATGTAAGCGCTTGCATACAATTCGCAATGCCCGTCGTCTATTTCACACTGAAACAACGCTAACACATTGTAATGCAGGCTATTAGCAACACGCTCAGCGGGCACGATTTTCGCATTGATCTATGTCAGAGAGGCAGATGACACGATGAAACTGAAGGTGTTCCTCATATTCGCAGCGCTACTCGGCCTGTTCTATTGGAGCTACAACGAGCTGGTCGAAAGCCCATTCAACAGCGGACCTATCGATTTCGGCGCCTACTTCTCCAATGTCGCCAAGCTTTCGGTCGATACGCACGATCTGCCCATATCGCGTTTGTCTCTCACGATCTTCATCATCGCCCTGCCACGAATCCTGTTCGGAGCGATCAGAGCAATCCGCAGAGCGTAGTGCTCTCTTCAATTCTCGGACTTGATGGAAGCGATCAGAAAAGATCCACTTCCGTGGATTCGACCAATCCTTATCGGGAATCGACGGTATCCCTGGATGCTTTCTCATTGAGGAAGTTCTTGATTCGTTTCAATAGATGAGCTTCATAACCGTGGGGGCGTTTTCGAGCGGAAACTGCAAGACGGCTCCGCACCACATTCAGGCTGTCGAGAGACATCTCTTCTAGCAAAATGTCCACAGACCAGCCGATACCTGACTGCGATGCTGCCTGTGACAACATGCCCTGTGCAGTCCATGTATCCCGACAGACCATCGCCTTTCTCGCTTCAAGGAAACCGGAAGAATCCGAGACAAAGAGGTTTGACGCTGCGCCCGTGGAGTCTCTTGCTGACCAAGATTCAGCTCGCCTGATCCTCTCTACGAATAATGACCGTAATGTATCGTCGGGGATTATCATGGAATCTGCCACCAGCAAGTCCCAATCGGGATTGAAATCGGAGTCAATCCCCGTCACGAAGTACATACCTGTCCGCGCGAGGGTATTCTCGATACGAGCACCTCGAAACCCTGCATATTCAAGATAAGCTCCGTTCAACTCGGCATTCAGAAGCTCCGCGCCGTTCAACTGGGCGGACTCAAGATAAGCGCCTTTCAACTCGGCTCGGAGAAGGTCCGCACCGTTCAACTCGGCGGACTCAAGATAAGCGCCGTTCAGCTCGGTACCCCAAAGCACCGCTCCGTTTAGCACAGCACCCTCAAGGATCGCACCGTTCAATTTAGCAGACTCAAGATAAGCACCTTCCAGTTCAGCAGACTCAAGATAAGTGCCGTTCAACTGGGCACCCCCAAGGCGCGCGCCGTTCAACTCGGCATCCCGAAGCCACGCACCGTTCAACTCCGCATTGCTGACAATCGCACCGTTCAATTCAGCGTTTCGAAGCAAGGCGCCGTTCAACTTGGCATTCACAAGACACGAACCGTTCAACTTGGCAAAACAAAGATCAGCGCCATCCAACTGCGCATACGACAGATCAGCGCCATTCAGTGCGGTCTCTCTAAGTGAGGAATAGCCCAGCAGAACACCGTCAAGTTGGGCGTTTGGCAAGTTGCAACCATCAAGTCGGGCGTAACGCAAATCGCGTCCCCGGAGATCGACTCCTTCGGCGTGATCCGCCCAGGCCTCGTCGATTGTCTTCCCCTGGCTGAGATAGACCTGGATGATGGCATCGCTGGGCTGTGTTTTCACTAATGTCTGATCGAACACACTCAATCGGGGGATGTACCAGTGCATCTGCTCAGAGTAATCCTGCTTGACGAGCCTCACGATTTGAAAGCAGCCAACCGAGACAGACAGCACGAATAAGAACAACGGCATATAGCCGAACAGGATCGACCTGTTCCGCCTTCTGAGTTGTCGCAGAGTCCCGAGATGAGGGAAACGGTCATACTGCGCCTCCAGAAGATCCGGATAGGCAATCCGAATCCAATAGATCAGCAGAACGACGACGTCGAGGGAAACAAGGAGCAGATGCCAACCGGTCAACCATACATTGTGGTAATCCGCAAAACGTATCTGTACGTACAGCAGCAAGAGCAGCGGACCAAGGCAGATTACGGCTACCTGCAGAATGCGCATCAACCAGTAATTGAATGTCCTTTGTACAAAGACATACGTGTAGTTGAGCATGAAACCGGGCAGCAACACCAGTTGCTCTCTGGTGGCTACCTCACCCCAGGCTTTCAGCTTCCGGGCATGGTCGAGCAGGTTCATCATGAAATTGAAGTGAAGAATCAGTATCAGAGCCGGCGCGGCGATACAGAAGTAGAAGAGGTTCAGTTGCACACCGATAATCGGCAATGATACTCTGCTCTCCGGCAGAAGCAGTTGGAGGTCGGTGGTGGAGGCGACTGTGATGAGCAGATACAGCAACGTGACGACGAACGAAGTCAGCCCGCGTGCGTGCCGCCCCGTCGATTCACGGAGCATCTCGTGTAGCTGCTCGAACGAGGGCCACTTGATCGTTTCGCTGTCTTCCGAGGCGCACATACGGGCTCCTGGCTACCTCAGTCCGCTGACTCACGCATTTTCACTAAGACCGCGCGCCGGAATATAGCTGTCTTCTGTGCATGAGAAAAGCGAAAAGTCGAGTGATAGAGGCGGATGTTGTAGCGGCACGGCATACCGTGCCGATGGCACAGGAGTCCTGCGCCCCTACGTAGGTTGAGTAGATCAAATCTCGGAGTCCCGCTGGCGGGACAAAGAGACTTGACTATCCCTTTAGAATGCTTTCACATTGAAATTGATGAAGTAGAGCTCGAGCGGCCGAAGTGTTTTGGCAAGCTTCGAGGAGAAGACACTCACCAGATCGGGGATGGTCGTTCCAACGCCCAGATGCAGCTCCGGATTAGGCTCCAAAGCAACTTCTCGCGATGTGCTGTATCCGATGCCGACCACCGCGAATCGGTGTCTGTAAGTCAGCCAATAGATGTAGTTGTCGTAGTCATCGCAATCGTATCCAAGCCCCTTGCTCTTGTCGCTCGAAAAGGATTTCATGCTCACCTTGAGATCGAAATTCGCCAATCTCGGATCGACACTCTTCCAGTAAGCCAGTCCCACCCCCATGTAGTCAGCGACCAGATCGGTAATTCCCAACCCCTGATCGGGATTGTACGCATCCACCGGAAACTCAACAGCCGTCATTATCAGA
>JAGVNY010000072.1 GCA_020053015.1 Candidatus Zixiibacteriota bacterium
GCGATTTCCTCGGACAGAATATCGGTGTTCGACCCGCGAATCGGGGAGCCGTTGATCACCAGAAGCCTCTTCACGCTGTCTGGCTTATTCGATCTCGAAATCGTCATACTGCCTCAGAAGTTCGAGCAGTTCATCCTCAAGCTTATCTTTCAGATCCTGAAGATCGTGAAGCCGCTGCCAGTCTCTCTGCACGTCCTCGTTATCAAGCTCGGAATCGATATCGGCAAGTCTGCCTTCTGTGGAGCGTATGTCCTCTTCGAGTTTCTCGAGCTGCTTCCTGACGCGCCGCTTGTCCTTTAGGCTCCTCCATTCATCGATGCGGGCTTCTTTCTCCGAGGCTCGCTTGACCGGATCGACACGAACTGCAACAGCCGCGGCCTTTAGCTTGGCTTTCTGCTCGACATATTCGCTGTAGTTGCCATCGTAGCGGCGAAGTCCCCCGTTTTCGAATGCAAGTATCGTGGAGACCGTCTTGTCGAGAAAATATCGATCATGTGAGACAATCAACGCCGCACCGTCGTAGTTCGACAGAGCCTCTTCGAGCCTTTCGCACGACGGTATATCAAGATGATTCGTCGGCTCATCAAGAATCAGAAAATTCGCTGGGAGCAGGAATATCTTCGCAAGAGCAAGCCGACTCTTCTCCCCTCCCGACAACGCTGAAACGCTCTTGAACACGTCGTCGCCCGAAAACAGGTATCCGCCAAGGTAGCTGCGGAGTTCCCCGGCTTCCGCGAGCGGTTTCTCCTCCCACACAGAATCGAGCACGGTCTCGTCGCCGTCGATAATCGATAGCTCCTGATCGAAATAGGCCGGTGTGACATTCCCGCCGATCTCGAACTGGCCCGCATCCGGCTCAAGCTCGCCCGTGACGATCTTCACTAACGTCGACTTGCCACAACCATTTGGACCGATCAGCCCAATCTTCTCTCCTCGCTGAATAGAGAAGGAGAGATCGTCGAATATCGTCCGACCGGTGAATGACATCGTCAACCCGCGAGCTTCGAGAATCTTCAGATGACTTCGTCCCGATGATTCGATCTTGACGGTGGCCGCTCGACGATCTGTGTCAGCAGGAGCGAGTCGCTTCAGCTTGCTCAGCATCTTTCGCCGCGATTGAGCCTGCCGGGTTTTTTGACCCGCGATGTTCTTCTGAATGAAATCCTCGATCCGCGCGATTTCATCGCGCTGCCGTTGGTACAGCTTCTGCTGCTGCTCGAGCCTCTGTGCGCGCTCTTTCACGTAATTGTCGTAGTTGCCGTGGAAGAGATCGAGCCGGTCTCGCCTGAATTCGCACGTGATCCTGGTGGTTCTGCTCAGAAACACCCGGTCGTGTGACACCACGACCACGGCAGCGTCAAGCTCGTTGAGATACGATTCCAGCCATTCGGTAGAGGCGATGTCCAGATGATTCGTGGGCTCATCGAGCAGCAGAAGATCAGGCGAGCCGAGAAGCAGCTTGGCAAGATATGCGCGGCTCTTCTCCCCGCCGGAGAAAAGGCACAGCGGCTTGTGAAACTCCTCTGGATCAAACCCGAGCCCCGTGAGTACGTTTTCGATTCTCGTCTGGTATGTAAAGCCGCCCTCTCGCTCATAGCGTTCCTGAAGATGGCCGTACTCTTCGATATCCTCGGTCTTCGCCGAGCCGGTTGAAATAGCATGCTCGAACTCATCAATCCTGACCTTCATCGCAATCAGGTCAGCGAACACATCGGTGACTTCGTCCAGTAGCGTCCAGTCGCGTTCGAGTCTGACCTCCTGCGGGAGATAGCCGATGCGCAGCCCCCGCACACGCGCGACCTCGCCCGAGTCCGCAGTGAGCTCTCCGAGCAGGATACGAAAGAGTGTTGTCTTACCGACACCGTTGCGTCCAACCAAGGCTATCTTCTCCCCCTCCTTCACCTGAAGACTGATCCCGGAGAAGATGTCGATGCCATTGAAAGACATGGCAATCCTATGAACCGATACGAGTATCATAACGGTCGGAATTTACATCAGATAAGACGATTGTCAAAGGGGTAGAGCAGGGTTCACTCCGCCGAGCTGTCCGATCTTGCGATCACCATTTCGAGCCCGAGGAGAAGAATCGCGAGAATGAGGATCGGTTTCCAGATCTCTCGGCCGTGTCGATTCTCCCGCACGACCTCCAGGAATCGATCCCCATCGGTTGGCAACAGAACAGGATCAAAGCCCTGAAGCGACGACATGATTCGTGAAGGATCCACATAGCGCTGAGTGGTTTCTTTCGTGTCCACGTTTACGGCAAACATGTCAACGAGACTGTCAGCAGCGACCACTCTATATATGCCGGGATTGCTCAGCCGCTGAATGCTTACCGTGGCATCTTTGCCGACCGCGTTCGGCGCCAAAATGCTTCGCGACCCATCGGGAGCCAAAAGATCGAGCGATGTCCCCGGCTTGAACCGATCCAGCCGCCTTTCCGCAGAACCACCCGCAACATAGCGCTCGGCCACACGTGTCATATCCGATGCAAGGTACTCGACAGCTCTGTTCACGAAGGTCACGAAGAGCGGATGCCTGACAAGTTCGCCAGATTCAAGCCTCAGGTCTCCGGCGAAGAGAATCGCCTTCCCCTGACCCCAGAGAGTTTCCAGAACCGCGGGGCTGCCGTTCGAGTACCAAGCGAGGACATCATTCGACCGCGATTGCTCCAACCGGACAATCTCGCGGAACTTGACAACAGGCAGACTCGAGCTGTCAACTTCGGCATAGCGAGAGAAGATAGGGTGCCCCGTAGACAGCCTTGACAGCGTGAAGAACTCTCCCTGCCCAGCCGAAAGCGGCCCGATCAACTCGGCATCGAAGCGCTTCTTGGTGACTCTGGCGCCATATGACTTCATGTCGCCGCCAGGCGGCAGGAAGAGCAGCAGGCCGCCGCCCGATGCCACGAAATTGTCGACCGCAGACAGCGAGGATTCCGACAAGTACTTGATGCCGTTCAGCACAACGCAATCGTACTGATATGGGTCTTCGCCTGCAAGGGTCCCCAGCCCGATAGACTTACAGTTAATCTGTGTCGGAGTGTCCGGCCGTGGCTTCAAAGCGAAGGACACGTACAGATTGTCAGACTCACGTTCTCCCACGACCAGCACGGCGATGGCGTCCGGAATGCTGACCGTGAAATAGTAGCGATTGTCAGCCATCAATGCGTCATCCGGAATTTCGACAAATCCGTGGTGCAGGCCGGGACGAGAAAACGTGTAGGTGAAACCAACTTCGACCGAACCTGATGGCGGAAGGTCGCAATCTGCCTGGCTTACTCGAGATCCGTCGACATACAGGCTTGCCAACACACCCGGCACTGCCCTTGAGCAGTCGTTGTTCAGACTCGCGCGAATGTTAAGAGGTCTTCCAGGATAGATGAGTTGCCTGCCGAAGTCAACACCTATCACCTTGACATTGTCCGGTTCAGGATCGGTAACCGGCGCCAGATAAATTCGGCAGTTTTGGATCGAATCGACCGAGCCGCCTGAGAATGACTCCTCCCACCCATGCTCAGAGAAATCGGACACGATGAATATCTCGCTTCTCAGATTCCTCGATGAGGCCACCCGATCGAGTGCGTCTCCCAACGCTCGGACCGGATCAGTACCGAAAAATGACTGATTCGACTTAGCTATCATATTCCCCGCAAGCGGAACATCGAGACTGAATCCGTTTGTGAGCGACGTCACGTCGGCATTGAAAGTTGACGCAGCAACCTCGTCCCCTTCGCCTGCCACGCCCAAAAGCCGCGCAGCGAAATCTCGTCCTTTCTCGAAGAGCGATCTGCCTTTTGACTCCGCGCTCATCGAGAGCGAATTGTCAAGCAGGACTACAACTGATGTTTTCGCAGCCGCTCCCAATCCTGCGGTGTACGCGCTCTCGAGTGCTGGGCGTGCGAAGGCGAAGACTATCAAAGCTACAATCAGCATTCGCAGGAGAAGCAGAAGAATTTGCTTCACCTTCAGCCTTCTCATTCGAGTCTTCTGAAGGCTCTTGAGGTACTTCAACGAGGAGAAATAGACAAGCTTCACCCGCTGGCGATTGAGCAAGTGGATCAGTATCGGCACCAGCGCGAAACCGCCGAACAGCAGAAGCAAGCTATTAAGAAATCCCATCTGGAGATTACCGATCAATGCTGTATGGTTCGGAGATGTATCTGTCCGCCATCGCTGAGTAGATGAAACCGGCAGGCGCCTTCTTTGTCATCTCGTAGTATCTCCTGGCAGAAGCACGGTCTCCCTTGAGATCACAGGCCTGTCCCATAGCGAGCGCAGCGCGCCCGACATAGTACGGTCTTTCCTCGATGAGAAGAGCGAGGTTCAGATTCTCCATCGCGGATTCCCATTCCCCTATCCTAACAAGACCCTCACCCGCCCTAACGAGTGACATCGCATTAGGTTCCATGCCCGACATCGACCTCCTGGCTCCATTAATAGCAGATACGAAGTAGATGTATGCGGAATCGGGTTCGCCGCGCGACTGCAGAATCTCGCCGATACTCATGTGAGCATCAACCACGATGGGGTCCTCCTCGGGTCTTGTGCTAAGGGCTGCAAGATGGTACCAATTAAGCGCAGCCTCATCATCGGCCTTGAACTGCATGATTTGCCCGATCTTGAATTGAGCAATCGCGTTAAGGGAATCAAGCTGCAAGACGGCAAGGTAGGCCGAATCGGCTGTGTCAAAGTCACCATTCAGTCCAGCCATGTTGCCGTATACCACAATGTCAATCGCCGAGGAATCGTTCTCGGCAAGCCGCATGCCGTAATAGCGCTGCGCCTCCCCGTACCGGCCCAGCAAGTAACTAAGATCACCCATGTCCGAAAGATCTCGATCATCAGCTTCACCGAGAATCACCTCTCGTTTCTTCAGTAACGCAAGAGATCCCTCATAGTCACGCTGGGTACCAAGCCGCTGAGAGTGGTACCGATAGAGCTTTGGATCAATGGTCAGCGTGTCGATATATAGCCGCCAATCCGAGATGATCTCATCGGCGGCCCTGCCATACACGCCAGCCAGAGTCTCGCTCAGATTGAGATCAGAAGCCTGGCGATAGAGCTGCTCGAACCTGGCAAGTCCGTAACGATCTTTCAGATACTGGCAGAAGGAACCTGCTGTCCTTCTGGCGATCATCCAGTTTCCGCGATGCGTGAATGAGTCTGACACGAAGTATCCTGCCGGATCAGGAATCGGGTTGCTCTGAGCATACTCTTTCACATAGAAGTGATTGAAATCGGAGAATCCTGCAATTCCCTCAGCAATCATCCTCGGAGAGTATCCCCAGTTCCGGAAAAACTCCATTAGTTTGAATGCCGCTGCCATATCGCTCATTCGTTCGTCACTATAGATGGCAACGACATTGCCCTTTGAGGGATCAATCATGCATCCCGTCGCTGGATCCAAATGAGTTGTCGGCGACTCACACGGCGCGAGAAACAGGTTTATTCGCTGGCGGTCATCGAAATTGCACAGCGTATCGAGAAGCCGGTGCTCGTGCTCGACGTAGTCGCGGATGGAGTTCCACCGATAGTCTGCCAATGTGCGCGACGCGAAAAATATCTCGAAGTGCGCTGATGGGTCTGCTCTGAACATCGACGTGTCACCAACCGTATAGTCGCAGTCCGATTCGAATTCGACTACGTCGACGGGCGTTATCGAAGCTCTGTAGATAACCCGATCCTTCACGATCACGGAATCCGCGATCATCGGAGTGCCGA
>JAGVNY010000031.1 GCA_020053015.1 Candidatus Zixiibacteriota bacterium
CCCGGACAAATATCCGGGGCGCCTGCTCCTTGACTGTGTGCCGCCCCGTGTCCGGATCAGCCACTTAGGCAGTCAAGCCCCCCAAGGGCTGTTCGCCCTTGGCAGGGTCTTGACCAACTATCTGAACTCGCGCTCACTCGTAAAAGCATTGCTCAGCGAGGCTGAGGCGAACTGATCCGTCTGCCGGATTTTGAGGATATTCGTTGGAATGTCGAATAGAAACCGAGAGATGTGAGCCTCTTCTCGTGTGCAACCGTGATCTGCCTGACATCGAATCCGAAGACCGGTGTCTTCGCTTCGGCGGCATCCCTGAGAAGGGCGCACCACCAGGCAGCTCCTTCCGCCGCAGATCGATCCAGTCGCTGCTCCGAGCCCTTTATTATCCCGATCCTGCCATTGTTATCCACGGAGAAATGCTTTAGAACGGGGAAATCCTGCTGTAGCTCCGCCTTGGTCTTCCTCAAGAGATTCGCAGCGCTCGCGGGGCCTGCGCCGAGTGCCAGCGAAAAGTGCTCACTGACTCTTCCGACTGTGTCCGCCAGAACCAGCGCCGACTCCATGTCAAGTTCCTTGGGTGGCGCATCTGCTTGAGGATGAACAGGGGCCGTGTGTCGCATGGCCGTTTGGGCAGCGCTTAGAACGATCTTAAGAGTGTCGAAGTTCAAATCGCTTTTCGCTATGAGCAGTATCGTGTAGTCATCATAGCCTCTAAGCACCAACCATCCTGATTCAAACCTCATCCGCAGGATTGTGCCACCGGGAATGGAATTTGCCATTTTCCTGAGCCTGGCTTCGAGCTGCTCCGACAGCTCGCTATCGAACTTCGAGGGAAGAAGTTTCGAAATCTCACCCGTAGTCCGGTCATAGATCATGACGCCCGAAACACCCACAACGCCACGGAGCTGCTGGAGAATCCTGTCCGTCATGCAGCCTCCAAAGTCGTTCGCAAAGTCGCGAGCAGTTCGACCGGATTGGCTGCCGGATCGATTGCAGCGATGAAGTAAGAGTTTCCTTGGCGCAGAATGAGGAGTCGGTCTTCATCCAATATGATGTCGCCGTCGAGAGATTTGCCCAGCGCCGAGACCGATGAGAGTAGAGAGCAAAGCGACACCAGACCCTCAAACAAAGGGGCATACTCCTCGAGTCTCGGCCCGCCCGAAGCATCGGTCGTCATGATTCCCTCCTCGGAAAGGAGCCATGCGCCGAGCACGCCCCATACAGTCGAAATTTTCTTCAGCTTCTCGTTGACTGTCTTTCCGCGATGCCCATTGACAAGCTTATGTTTCTGAGACTCGATTATCGTGACGACTTCGTCGTGTTGACGGTTTATGAACCTCTCGACAGAGTGTTGCTGCGCCGCCGATTCAACCGGCCCCTCCCAGTCCTTCTGAATCTTGTTGATAACGACGCCTTCAAGGCATACCGTGGTCGCCACGCGGGGACGGGGCCTGCATGCAAACTCTGTCTGAATCTGCACGACGACCCCGTCGGCTATGACACTGGAAAGCCTTCCAGCGGGCAGAAAGTCGCTCATCGATCCGCCCTCCGGCGGAATCAGATCAGCACTTCGAGAAGCCGCATGATGGGCAGACTACGCACCCGGAGTCATGCTGGACACGACCACCGCAGTCGGGGCAGACGTCGTACGAGGAGCGTGCGCTCTCCTTCTGTTTCCCGTTCCCGAAATGCCTTTTTAAGACCTTAGCGATGGCGTCCGGAATAGACGCAACGACACCGCCATGTTGGTAGACCGGCGATGATCCGCCGATCCCCAGTAGCTGTTCTATTATATCGTCAACGTCTATCCCCGATCTTAGCGCAAGCGAGATCAGCCTGCAAACTGCTTCGGTGTCCGCCATGGTCGAAAAGCCTGACTTTCCGATCTGCGCGAACACTTCGAAGGGACGGTCATCATGAATGTTTATGGTCACGTACAGATTGCCGTAACCGGTCTTGATCTTCTCAGTTATACCGGTAAGACAGTCGGGGCGATCCTCGACTTGCGGCTTGTAGATCACCCTAATCTGCGCCTCTTCTTTCGCCGGAGCTCCGGTGGCGGAGGGAGTTGCACCGGTTGAAAGAACCTGGTCGGTGCGGCTGCCGTCTCTGTATATTGTCACGCCCTTGCAGCCGAGCTTATAGGCGAGCCAGTAGGACGTCTTCACATCATCACGGGTAGCAGTTTCCGGGAAATTAATGGTCTTTGAGATGCTCGTGTCACAGTGTTGCTGAAACACCGCCTGCATCCTGACATGGCGATCCGGCGGGACATCCGCAGCCGTAACGAAGATCCTGCGAATGTCTTCCGGAATCTCCTCCATACTCTGAATCGAATTGGAGTTGGCGATCTTTTCCATCAGAGCCGGCGAATAGAACCCGCGATCGCGCGCTATGCGCTCGAAGATCGGATTGACGTCGACCAGCCGCGTGCCATCCATGACGTTCCTGACGAACGAGACGGCATAGTAGGGCTCAATACCGGATGAACACCCGGCAATGATTGAGATTGTTCCGGTGGGAGCCACTGTGGTGACAGTGGCGTTTCTCATCGCAACACCTTCTTCGGCAAACGAAGAATCCGCCCATCTTGGGAACTTGCCACGAGACTTTGCAAGCTCCGATGAATGGAAATGACCTCTGGTGTTGACAAACTCCATCACTCTTCCACCGAGCGCAAGCGCGGTCTCGGAATCGTATGGTACCCTTAGCTGCGCCAGCATGTCTGCCCATCCCATAACTCCAAGCCCAATTCTTCTGCTGGCACGTGTTTGCTCCTCGATCTCCCTGATGGGGTATTTGTTCTCGTCGATCACGTTATCGAGGAAGTGGACTCCAAGCCGTACGAGCTCATGCAGCCTGGTCCAGTTGATTCCCTTGTCCGGCTCGGACGGTGAGTATGTCGCCGGAAGCGGGTCGAGAACCACCTTCCCCAAATTGATCGAAGCGAGATTGCAGGAATCGTATGGTGGCAGCGGCTGTTCACCGCACGGATTGGTGGCTTCGATGAGCTCGAACTTCCGTGTCGGATTACTCGCATTCATGCGATCGACGAAGATTATCCCCGGTTCGCCGGTCTTCCATGCGTGATCTACAATCTTCTCGAAGACCATAGAGGCATCGAGGTACTGAGGCTCGCCTTCGCACCGGAAAACGTCATTCGTGCGGGGATCGATCAGAGCGTACTTGCGCTTCTCTTCGACGGCACGCATGAATTCATCGGTGATTGCCACTGAGATATTGAAATTTGTGATTTCGCGGATATCGTCCTTGCAGGATATGAACTCGAGAATGTCGGGATGATCGACACGGAGAATTCCCATGTTCGCGCCGCGACGAGTTCCCCCCTGCTTGACGGCCTCCGTTGCGGCGTTGAAAACCTTCATGAATGAAACGGGGCCAGACGCAACTCCGGAAGTAGAGGCTACGACCGCGTTTCGCGGACGGAGACGCGAAAAGGCGAATCCGGTACCCCCTCCCGACTTGTGAATCAGCGCGGCGTGCTTGATTGCGGTGAAGATCTCGTCCATCGAGTCACCGACGGGAAGCACGAAGCATGCTGACAGCTGACCGAGCGGTCGGCCAGCGTTCATCAGCGTCGGCGAATTCGGCATGAACTCAAGATCCGCCATTGAATTGAAGAACTTGGTGGCCGTTTCCTCGACCTGAGGATCGGTCGCTCCGTAGTTCCTGTCAGGCTGAGCGATGCTGTTCGCCACTCTTGCAAAGAGCTGGACAGGACTCTCAATGGACTTGCCATTGTCGTCCTTGATCAAGTAACGGCGATCGAGAACCTTCAGGGCGTTCTCCGAGAGCTGCAGTTTCCTATCCGTGTGCATTAACTCCCCTCCTGGTCTTCGCGAAACGCGATACCTTTCTCGGAATCTATGTGAAAGTCCCAAAACACGATGGGCGCTTCTTTCTTCATGATCTTAAGCATTTCAAGGCAGGCTCGACGGATTTCCCAGTGTGCACGCTCCATGCACCTGACCGAGAAGATGTGCCGCCATTCGCGGAAATTGGCAGTCACAACGATCTCGGAAGTAATGCCCCCAGGAAGAATATAGCGCGCATCTTCCTTGGGAACGCCTGCCTCGACCATCTCCTCGTACAGTCTGTAACACTGCCCAGACGTTTCGAGATACTTCTGCTCAAAGCCCGCCTCTCGCACTGAATCCGGGAGCACCACCTCAAACGGCTTGCGTGCACCATATTGCACGTAACGTTGTGACTCTTGCGACGGCGACATCAGGCGATGCCTTACCATCTCGTGCGTGAACACCCGGGACGCTCCTTTCACACGGAACGTCGCTGAGGCGTGCTCAAGCACGGAGTGATGACCCTTGCGAATGACCTTCTTGATAAGTTCTTCGGTCGAAGCGGGTGGGTCATAACGATGAAACGAAAGGTAGCATGTTCGGCAAGCTCGCTCTATCACATCCTCGCCGTTCGGAGTGATCGACATCAAGATAACCTCTGGCACAGCAATCTTTACAAAGCTCGCCAAGTTTTCCTTATCAACGGAGTTTGTATTCATCGTGCTGACCTCTATGACTGTTAGATCGCTCGGAAGAAAATGTCAGATTGCGCACAACGGCAAGCCGTCTTCCCAAGAGCATTGCTCATTGGGCGACTGCTCTTCTTAAAGGCCCTGTCTATAGCAACTTGTGTGTATGACCTTTTGTGCCAATAGCTTTCACAAAACGAAGGTCCACTGCCGGATGACTCCTACTATTCGTTGGCCACCAGTATCTTACAAGTCTCCTGACAATGAGACAACATATCTCCCGATGCTCAACCAGAGCAAAACACCCTATCCAATTAATTATCAATAAGTTACATGGCCCGATCAGCCCGAGCCCTCGTTATCAGAATGCGAAGGCAATGTAGAAGCTGCGAAATCTATGGTCAAGAAAAATATAAACAGATTCCTCACTTTCTTACAATATGTTGTATTCCTTCGGTTTGAAATCCACAGCATCTTGTGGATGTTAGCGACCAAGCCGTCTTGCTATTGGAGCAACCCCCACAAGCTCAAGGATCACAGAGAGTTCACAAAGTGTGACTCGAAGTGGCAATCTTGGCTCTGTGTAAGCGGAATCAAGACTCTTCCTATATAATGCGATTGTGGTGCAAACCAAGCGTATTCAAACGGTCTTAGAATTGGGCCAGTCATTTAACGTATCGCTCGGCAGATCATCGATGTTGAATGAATATCCTGAAGCCGGATCGCACCCTGTCACAACTCCACTACAGAATGATAATCAGGTTACATACCAGGTCCTGGCTCGCTTTGCTGAGACTCTCGGATTCCCTGTAACTGAGTCGCAAGATGTCTTTCGAAATCACCAGCTATCTTCCTGCAGTCGAATCTCTGAGCAACATAGTTGTAGCCGTTTTCGCCTAACTCAGTGCAGAGCTTTCTGTCTTCAAATAGCTTCAGCGCTATCCGAGCGAGATGCTGCGCATTCTCGGGCTCGAAGAAGAGAGCGCTTTTTGCTTCCTTTACAAACATATCGAAGGCTTCACCTTCGACCCCGAGCAGAATCGGCCTCTTCGCGGCAAGGAACTCATACGCTTTGGATGGAACGGCGCCGAGAAACAACGGATTCTTCAGGAGTGGCACCACTCCAACATCACATGCATCGAGAATCTCGGGCATCGTCTCCCGCGGTTGACGCTGAAGGAAGATTACGTTTCTCAGAGACATCTGCTCGGACATTTGAAGAAGCGTTTCCCTCACAGGGCCTTCACCGACAATCACAAAGACGAGTTTGTGTCTTGTCTGGAGGATTTGCGCAGCTTTGACTATCACTTCGAGTCCTTGCATAAAACCGAGAATTCCTGCATAGAGAACAACGAATGCGTCGGTAGAAATCCCCAGCTCTTTCCTCCACCTGTCGCCCTTGCGCCCGGCTCCGAGCCAAGAGAAGTCAACACCATTGGGCAGCCAGTATGTAGGCTTCCTCGGAAACCGACTCGATATGTTGTCGACGATTCCACGCGTCTGACCCGAGACTAATGCAGAGCGCCTGTACAGAAATTCCTCCAGGAGTCTCGCGCAACGGAGCGCTGTTCGATTGGTTATCAATCCGGCTTTTTCAGCAGTCTCTGGCCAGAGGTCGGACACATTCAAGACCATTTTCCCGCCCTTTGCAAGAGAAAGCAACCACGCCGATAACCCCAGGAAGAGAGGCGGTGACTCACATATAATGACGTCGAATCGTCGGAGTTTGAGGAGCCCCATGATGAAGGAGCTCGCAGTAAACGACAGATATGTCAACAATCTCATAGTGAGATTCTTCCTGCTGTTGTGAAGGAATATCCACGATCGCAGGACTCGGAGGTTACCGATCTTCTCACGGCAGAACACCTTCCGTCTATACGCCTTGTGCACGACCATTTCGGGATAGTTGGGCATTGCCGTGAATACGGCGATGTCGTGCCCGAGGCGATGGAGTTCCGTGGCCAAGTTGTAGATGCGGTTCTGTGGCGCTCCGGTTTCAGGAGGGAAGTACTGTGTAAGAAAAACTATCCTCATGCTGTCGTCCGCGGTCCGGCCGAATTCGCAAGACTTCCGATGAGTTCATCGATAATGACCTTCCTCGCATTCCCGTCACCATAGAGCCTGCCTTCGAAGTCCATGCACGCAGTGAGACAGCTTTCAAAGGTCGTAACTATCTTCGAAGGATCCGCTCCAACGAGGAAGCTGCATCCGCACTTGACCAACTCCACCCATTCGGTTTCGCTTCGAAGTGTAATACACGGTTTCCTGTAGAAATAAGCTTCCTTCTGAAGTCCTCCGCTGTCGGTCACAACAAGAAGACAATGTTTGAGAAGGCTGATCATATCGAAGAATCCGACCGGATCGATGACGGAAAGCGGCGTCTTGATGCCGCAAGTTCGAATCGCGTGTATAGTTCTCGGGTGAGCTGGAAAGACCACGCGCATCTTCGCCGAAATCCTTTCGAGTCCGTCGATTATGCCGCGAAGCCTCGCCGGATCGTCGGTGTTGCCTGCCCTGTGAACAGTACAGAGTACGAATTCGTCGAGTTTCAGTCGACTTACAATGTCCGATCTCTGTGAAGAAATAGACTCGAAGTGCAGGGCTGCATCAAACATGACATCTCCCGACCTGACGACTCGCGACCGGTTATTCACATATCCTTCTCGATTCAGGTTCTCGATGGCGATCTCTGTCGGGCAGAAGAGCATGCTTGAGACCGCGTCGGTCACCACCCTGTTGACTTCTTCCGGAACCCGCATATCGAAACACCTGAGACCGGCTTCTATGTGGCCGACGTTCAGACCCAGCTTTCTTGCGGCAAGCGCACCGGCAAGTGTGGAATTGGTGTCGCCGTAAACCAGCACCATATCCGGAGACTCTCTGATCAACGCACTTTCGATAGCTTCAAGCATCCGCCCGGTCATTGCACCGTGTGGCAGGCTATTGACATGCAGATCGTAGTCGGGCTCCGGAAGGCCGAGCTCGTCGAAGAAGACCCCGAACATGTCTCTGTCAAAGTGCTGACCGGTGTGGATCACCAGGTGCCGGACGTCATTGTGTCGCGCAAGTTCCCTGTGAATCTGGGACAGCTTGATGAACTGGGGTCGTGCGCCGATGACAGATGCGATCTTTTTCATGGCTTCTCTGAAGTCGCGAGCTCGCGTTTGTCGCGAAGCAACTCACGTATTATAAGACGCACCATATTACGCAACAACACCTTTCGTTGCGGGAAGGAGTCGACCCACCTAAGCAAGAATTAGTTGACTTGGAAGCCCGAACCGAGTAGTATCATTCCCAGTGATCAGCATCAACCTATACCAAGAAGCAGGACTTCGCAGAGACTCATGACAGGTCGAGTTATCAAGACTGTCGGTCCTCGCTTTGTGGCAAAGACGGTAGAAGGTCTTGTTATTTGTTCGGTCAGGCGGACGATCAAGGACCGGGCCGAGTACAAGCTGTCACCCGTCGTGGTGGGAGATTCCGTAGCCTTAGAGCTTGATCCCGTGACAGGATCAGGGGATCAACACCTCTCAGGAGTGATAACAGAAGTTCATTCCAGGAAGACGCTGTTCTTCAAGCGCAAATCGGGACTGCGAGAGAACAAAACGCAGGTAATCGCCGCCAATGTCGATCAGATGATCGTTGTAGCATCCGTGGCGACACCACCTCTCAGGATCAAGCTGATCGACAGATTCGTGATCGCAGCCTTTCAAGGAGGAATGGATCCGGTCGTAGTCGTCAATAAGGCCGATCTTGAGCACGAGATCGATCTGGAGAGGCTCCGGCGCATATACGAGACGGTGGGCATCAATCTGCTGTGTACGAGCGTGAATACCGGCCAGGGTATTGACGAGTTTGGGCGTAAACTGGTCGACAAGGAGTCCATACTTGTAGGACAGTCCGGATCCGGGAAATCGAGCCTGATTAATGCTATCCAGCCGGGCGTTGTGTTGCGAACCGGCGAAGTCTCCTGGAAATCCGGAAAAGGCAAGCACACGACAACGGCAATTGAACTGATACCTCTCGATGTCGGTGGCTATGTGGTCGACACCCCGGGGTTGAGAGCTCTTGGGTTGATCAGCCTCGACAAGAAGAGCATTGATCAGTATTTCGCCGACTTGCGGAGCTTCTCCGGCGAGTGCCGTTTCTCAGACTGCAGGCACAGGGACGAGCCCAATTGCGCTGTGAAGGCAGCCGTTGAGCGCGGAGAGATATTCAGGGAAAGGTACGAGAGCTATTTGAGAATACTCGATGACACGGAGCATCCCTGACAAACACAGAACCCAAACAAAAGAGCTGCAACCTGTGAAGGGAGACGACCGTAGAAGAATCTTTGTAGGTCATGTGGCCTTCCGCATGACATCCGTAGGAGGCTGCTGATAGTCAAGCGCACCCTTCGCAGGCTCAGGACAAATGCGGGGCGCTTGACCTACAACCTCGACTTCAACGATGAATTGACTGATGGATTCTCTATCGAGCGGTTCCGACATGCATGTTGAAAGTGAAACTGTTGCACGGTGAAACCTAATAAATATGATTGCTCTGCCGATACAATATGTAACCCAATGCGTGGCAGCGCGCGGAGGGAAAGAGAAACGATGAAACAGTGTTCTGATTCGATGAGCCGTTTCTTCCCGGCAATGACTGTCCCACAAACGGAACACCGCTGTCGCGGTACTGGTGCAGCTCCAAGCAAGAACGTGAGCGCTGATGGAATGCGGGACAAGCGCTTGATGGTTTGCGTTGTTGAAGAGGTTTAAGCGGTCGTGATAACTGAAAGGTTGACAAATTATTGCTTGACACGGATTCAACAACATCATAGAATTGACCGATTTTTCCGCGGAGTGTGCAATTCGCGCTTCGACTGCGGAGAAAAAAGAGCTTGATTTTTGCATAAGGTTGCCGTTAATTTGCGCCGATAAATTGCCCGGCTATATGACGGCAACAGGATTTGATAGGTTGTTAGGCTTCTTAGTTATAGAGAGATAGGGAGAACGATCTCTCGCTTGAATGTGGTTGGCGTAGGAGACAGTTGCCTCCGCATTCGAGCTTGTCGTGTCTCTAAAGGATTTTGACCTATCGCTCAGGGAAGAGAACCTCAGGTTCCAGTTTCTCGACATCTTCCCAAACGCGACGTGAGCAGTGAGGATAATTCCGCAGACAGGGAGTGAATACCGTGACGGGAATCGCCGAGGCGACACTTTGGCGCATGCCGTGTCGTCCTCACGAAGAAGCTTCATTATATAGAAGAAAGATGAATAGGAAGGAATAGATGAGACCAACATTAACGTGTGGAAAGGAGGTAGGCGCGCAGCCTATGCACGAAAACTCAAACAGGTATAGAAAACCACTAACCTTACAACCTACTACAGGGGGTTGTCGAATGAAACACGTTCGCAGCTTACTCTTTCTCCTTGTAGCCGGGTTGATGCTGTCAAGCACCGCTCTGGCACAAGG
>JAGVNY010000038.1 GCA_020053015.1 Candidatus Zixiibacteriota bacterium
AAGGTGTCAAGTGACTTTCGCACACCGGGTATCGCAGACGCAAATGGAACATAGTCCCATCGTACGTCAAATATGTGCAGCTTGTTGAGTGTTCAAGACAGACGAGTCATCCCCTAGGCGCGGGAGCGACTCCTCATCGGGAAGAATGCTATGGCCGGTCGAGAACGTAAGTACCTGTTTTGTCAGACTTCTCCCAGAGGCATGGCCTTTGATCCTTCTTACTGCCAGCCTTGTCTCTGCGAACGAGCCTAATCAACTCAATATCGTCGCGGTACTCTTTCAGCGCGTTCACCGCCTTTTTCATCCTATGTGTCCGGAATTTGCCTTTCATAGTCGCATAACCTCATGCCTCATTGTGAACCGGGACTGCAAATGATGTAGTCAGCGATTCGCACAGCTTAGCACCTCTCTGTGAACTTACGTAATGGTTTGAACGCAGATAAAGCTCCCAGAGTTTCATACCTATGTCGCCTCGGGTGTCGATCTCTCCAACTGAGAGCCCAAGCGTTCTGGCCTCCTCAAAGAATATCGGACGATCGTGCGACTTTGTTTGCTTTGGATTCAGGAAAGGTTCGATTTTCTTTTTGATGAATTTCATGCTTCGATTGTTCATCATTCCAGTCTTGAGGCATTTAACAGCAATGTCTTCACTGAGTTCAATATACTTCTTATACTCTCTAATATCCCTCGCGTCGAATCGATCAAGCTGCTGTAAGAATGGCTGGATATTGCCTTTTGTGCGAATGGCCTCTGAAAAGAGCTTCTGATACGCTTCGAGTAAATGATAGACTCCCATTAGCTTACGGCCCTCCATTGTCTGCACAACAATTTGAGGATCAATAGGGCCAAGCTCCGATGTACGGGTCATCCACAATCTGCTGGCACCAAAACAAATCATAGTTGCAGCGGACTTTGCCATTCTGGGGACTATTACTTGGAAGTCATTCTTCGAATATGACCTGCATGTTCGAATGATCCGCTCCGCTGCGACTGCGCTACCACCGAGGCTATTGATGACGAGGATCATCTTTCGGTTTCTGTCCGATGTCTGGAGGATAGTCTCAATCATCTCATTGTCCTGATCATCGATAATGACAGGGTGCACAGCTGACGTGAAAAAAGTGATTACTGTCCTGTTGAAATGTTGCTCCAGCGACTCGATGAGTGGCATCCGTGTTGCAGGCGTCTGATTGGTTTCATCCATCATCGGAAGAATCACAGGCGGACGAGGCGCGCTTGCTGCTGGAATTGACTGTTTGATATATCCTCCGTTAGCTCGATTACATCACAATTATAACTATCCATTAATCGGTGTCAAGCTCGAATTCACCTTCCGGATTGCACCGAATGTGCTATTCGCTATCCGACGGACAACAAGTGTTCACTACAAATGCTCCAAAAGACGAGCTGACTATTGACAACCTCAAACCCTATCCTATAATTCCGGTGTGCCTGCAAATCTGACACCGCAGTATCTCGATGCCGAGGAGCGTTTCAAGAAGGCGAAGACCGACGAGGAGAAGCTCGCGTGTCTTGAGGAAATGATGCGCACTATCCCCAAACACAAGGGGACAGAGAAGATGCGCGCCGATCTCAAGACCCGCCAGTCGAAGCTCCGCGCGAAACTCGAGGGGCCTAAGAAATCGTCCGGCGCGGCGAGACATTCCGCGATCGATCACGTCGAGAAACAGGGAGCTGCACAGATTGTGCTACTTGGGCCACCGAACTGCGGGAAGTCCTCGATTCTCAAGGCTGTCACGGCGGCAGATCCGGAGATAGCCGACTTCCCGTTCACAACCCGCAAGCCGCAGCCCGGTATGATGGAATTCGAAACCGTCAGGTTCGAACTGGTCGATCTGCCTCCAATAGCTCCCGAATACTACGAGAACTGGATGACCAACCTCATTCGCAGCGCGGACGTGATTCTTCTCATGGCTGATCTCGGAGCCGACGACATGCTTGAAGGCCTTGAGACGGTTGTTGCGAAACTTGACGAGCTCAAGATGATGCTGGTGAAGCAAGCGATACCGGAGGAGTATATCGGCTCGCAGTTCTGCAAGCGGGCGGTGCTTGCGGCAAACAAGATCGATTTGCCAGGAGCGGACGAGAACCTCGCGATCCTGATCGAACTTTTTGGCGACCGATTTGCGATCATTCCGATTTCGTGCACCGATGGCGCCAATATTGATCGCCTCAAAGCTCACATATTCGACAGTTTGCAGATCATGCGTGTTTACACCAAGACACCGGGACATGAAGCGGATTTCGCCGATCCGATTGTCTTGCCTATCGGCGCGACAGTTGAGGAAGCGGCTTTCTCTATTCACAAAGATTTCGCGCAGAAACTCCAGTTCGCCAAAGTCTGGGGCCACGGCAAATTCGACGGCCAGCGCGTGACATTGAAGTACGTGCTTGCGGATAGAGATGTGGTGGAGTTTCATATATAGCCCAGTAGATCCGAACCCCTGCGGTTCGGGCTATGGAGTCGAAACCACGAGGGTTTCGACCTGCCGAGAAAGGGAATCGATGCGACGAAGCGAGAAGCAGATAACTGATATTGCCACAATTGAAGACATCATTCGCCGCTGTGAAATCTGCAGGCTGTCAATGGTCGACAGCGATGGCATGCCGTACATCGTGCCGCTCAATTTCGGGTACGAGAATCGCTCACTCTATTTCCATTCCGCACGCGAAGGCAGGAAGATCGATATTCTCAGGACGAACAGCCGAGTCTGTATCGAATTCTGTCCCGACCATGAGCTCGTACTCGGCGACGGCGCGTGTGAATGCACTATGAAATATCGCAGCGTGATCGCATTTGGACGAGCATCTATCGTTGAAGACGACGCCGGAAGGCGAGCTGGCTACGACATCCTGATGCGACAATACAAACCCGGACCATACGGGATCGTAGGTCGAAACCCTCGTGGTTTCGACTCTGCGTCCGAACCACAGGGGATCGGACCTACCGAGCAAGGACAGTGGAGGTATGTCTACAAAGAGAAATCGCTCGCCAAGAGCCTGATTATCAAAGTCGAGGTCGACAGCATGACTGGGAAGATGTCAGGGTATTGAATTCCTGATGGAGAGCAAAGGAGGCTGATATGAGTTCTAACATATCGTTTGAGTACGAGTATTGCGCTGAGTTTACCATTCCGTACCGCATAAGCGGTGGAATTGCGTTCGAGAAGAAATACGAGCTTGATGCAACCACATTCTGTTGGGTAATTTGTGCGGCAAATCAGACACCTTGCTGCTTCAAGCTCGTTTCAAAGACAATGGTCTCAGAACCAAACGGCCATGACCCGGATCAGTATCGCCGTCACGCACCACATTCTGATGCGTTCTACAATGTCCTCCACCTGTGTATTGCCTATACACTCGGTCACTTGGTGGGTCATGAATCTCAGATAGGATTTCGCGATGAATTTCAACCTCCGTCCATGAATCACAACTTTGAGGAAAAGGCCAAGGATGCCGGAATTGCTGTCCCGAAACGGATAAGCTGCAGCTTCAACTTCCCATTTTCTGTAGATGGCTTGGTGACGGAAGCGACACTCGAGAAGATTGGGCGGTTCGCACAGGTCCTGAGCGAGGAGCGAAGAAACTGGCCACTTACTACGGCATCACCATCGCCTGCAAAGGGGCCAAAAGCTTCCGTGCTCCATTTTTACAGGATGGGGCTGATCTCAGCTATTGGTCCTTATCCATACTGGTACCAGGCTCTCGAAACGATGAGAAACGCACGGTATGGCTTCACTGAGCTGTCCGGTCTGAAGAAAACTGATAAGGAGGTCAACCTCTGCGGAATGAAGATTGACTGGTACTTCCTGTGGAACTTCCCCAACTGCTTCCGCCACAGCGAGCACAATGCCAGCTCAATCCACATAGTTGATTGGCAACAATTCATGCAGGATCCGTCTTACCAGAAGTACTTTGCCGATAGGAGCGAGGCGGACAAGTACTATAGAGAAGGTTTCCGTGCGCTGATAGATCATTTTATTCTAAAGTGCTGACAACGATGTTGTAGTATTCACTTTCCCGTCAGCTTCACGTTGATTAGCTTCCCCCCATGTCAATCTTCTTCTTATCGGATGTTCATCTCGGGCATGACGCTCCTGACAGAGAAGCGGTAAAGCTGCAGCGGCTTGATCGGTTTTTCGAAACTGTTGCGTCGAAGGGCCAGCGTCTGTACATACTCGGTGACCTGTTCGATTTCTGGTTCGAGTACAAGCATGCTATTCCCAAGAACCATCTTGCAGTGCTGTTCATGCTGTCGCGGCTCATCCAGTCCGGAGTGAAGATTACATACATTACCGGCAACCATGACTTCTGGCTGGGAGATATGCTCAGCAGAAGCTTATCGATCGATGTCCACAGAGACGATCTGAGCGTCGAGCTTTACGGCAAGAAGTTACTCCTGATACACGGCGACGGCCTTGCTAAGAACGACCGTGGCTATCGGATGCTCAAACGGATCATGCGCAATCGAGTGAACATATTTCTTTACCGGCAGATTCCGCCCGACATCGGAATACCGTTTGCGCGATGGTGCTCGCGCCGCAGCAGACTTCACACATCTCAGCGACCTAAGGAGTCATTCCTTCAGGAATATCGCGATTATGCGGAGGAGAAGCTGCGCGAGGACTATGATATAGTTGTGTGCGCTCACACGCATCATCCGGAGATAATCTCGCTCGGAAGCGGCGTCTATGTCAACACCGGCGACTGGACGGAGCATTTCACATATGCGGTGATGAACGAGGGGGGGATTGAGTTGAAACAGTGGGCGGATCGGTGATGAACTGGCATGGGCGAGGTACACTCAACCTTGTTTCAGAAGTTGCGACGGGTCTTGCGATCCCGACGAAGTCGGGAGCGTGTGACCCGGCGCCGTCGCAAGCTGATGCGGGCAGGTCACAACCGCGACGTCGTCGCGTTCAAGACCTGCCCGAACATCAAGTGGCAACATGGGCTCTTCTCAAAGCAGAGCTTCCTGACAGCCCCGGAGACGGGTATCCATTAGTGATCACGATTTCAGGACCCATAGGATAACCTCTCTCGATGGACCATCAAAGCTCGAATGTCTCTCGTGGCTATACCGTTGCTCTGTTGAGCGCGCTGCTTCTTTCCACGACCGCAATCTTCATACGCCAGCTTACCCAGGTGCACATGCTGCCGCCGGTGGTTCTGGCGACGTGGCGTGATGGATTTGTGGCCGCAACTCTCCTGCTGATCCTCGGAATCGCGCGCCGTCGGCTGCTCAGAGTGAATCACCGCAGTCTCAGGTACTTCACGATATATGGTCTGGTGCTGGCGATATTCAATGTTACATGGACATATTCGGTAGCTCTGAATGGCGCAGCAGTCTCAACCGTATTGGTTTACTGTTCAGCCGGGTTCACTGCTCTGCTTGCTTGGTGGTTGCTGAAAGAGCTTTTGGATTGGGTGAAGATCGTCGCGGTCGTGCTCAGCCTCGGGGGCTGCGTGCTGGTTTCCGGAGCGACTGATCCCGCAGCATGGGGCAACAACGCATTTGGAATCTTCACGGGTCTATTCTCCGGTCTTTGTTATGCAGTCTACAGTCTGATGGGACGTTCGAGCGCTCAGCGCGGTCTGAATCCCTGGACGACCGTTCTCTATACCTTTGGCATGGCAGCGTGCTTCCTGCTGATCTTCGGTTCCGTTTCGAGATTGCTGCCCGGGACGGCAGCAGACTCTGCCAATCTTCTGCGGCTGGGAGATGATTATGCCGGTTGGGGAATTCTCCTGCTGCTGGCGGCCGGTCCTACTATGCTCGGTTTCGGGCTATACAATATGAGCCTTGGATACTTGCCGTCAAGCGTCGCCAATCTCCTCCTTACGTCGGAGCCGGTGTTCACTGCAGTGATCGCATACTTCGTGTTCGGCGAGGTACTCGACAGCCTTCAGATCGCAGGAAGTCTGATGATCCTGGCAGGCGTTGTCTTCCTGAGAATCCATGAAGGTCACTCATCGAGAACAACTAATGCGGCGCGACGTGTCTGAAGAACGGCGCCGCCTTCTCAGTGACTACCCGCTGCGAATCCCGCCGATTACAATCCCAGCAGTTTAATCTCGAAATCGAAGCGGGATGGTTTTATGCGGATTATCCAGCCATCGCCATACGGGTCCTGCAAGGCGTGAACCGGATCACTTACTACTCGTTCGTTAACCTCCACGACGATTCCGGACAACGGCGAATGAACGACATGCGAGGAGAGATCGGAGGAGAATATCTGAAGATAGACGCTACCCTGTCTGATCTCGTCGCCCCTGGCAGGTAGGTAGGCGGTCTGAATCTTGCCGACAGACTGCACGAATGAGCTCTCGACACCCATCATGACGACGCCTCCCTCCTCAAGCATCAGCCACGATTTCTCGCCGATCTTTCTAAATGCGTTGATCCGTTCCCTGCCTGCCGATGAGACTGCGTCATCTGCCGATTTCTTGAATTCCTCCGATTCGGACGCGCGAACCAGATCGGCCGCTCTGCTGACAACTGCAAGCAGCTCCTTCTTCGAAAACGGTTTCGCGATATAGTCGAACGCACCGAGCTGCGTGGCCTGAAGCGCCGTGTTAATTGTCGCGTAGCCGGTAATCATCACAACCGGCAGCTTCGGCCGGTCCTCTTTCACGATCTTCATGAATTCCAGCCCATCAATCTCCGGCATCATCAAATCGGTCAACACAATATCGATCTGCTCGGACTTCATCTTCTCAAGTCCTTCGTGGGGAGTCAGCACACAATGAATGACATAATCTTCTTTTCGCAGATGTTTCTGTATGCTATCGAGCACTATCTGCTCGTCATCGACCACAAGAATGCTGATCGGGCGTTCCATAGCATCTCCCCCGAGCTGAGCGCCAGGCACTTGAGGCGCTCCGTTAAGTCTCCATCGCGGGCAGCACGATCCTGAAGATCGAACCACCGCCAGCTGCCGTATCCACTTCTATCACTCCGCCGTGTCTTTCAATCAGCCCCCAACTCACAGCAAGACCGAGTCCGCTGGTCCCTTTGGTCGAGAAGAACGGCTCAAACACCTTGTCCATGAGATTCTCGGGAATCCCAGGGCCGTTATCCTCCACAGAAATCACGCACTTGCTCTGTCTCAGGTCGAATTCGGTTGCGATCGTGATGGTTCCTTTGCCGTTCATCGCATCTGCAGCATTGAGCATCAAGTTAAGAATCACCTGTTGAATCTGATGCGGATCGCACTTGATGAGCGGTAGGTCATCTTCGAGTGACCTCTTTATGGTTATATTCCTGAATTGCGGCAGTTTCTCGACCAGCAGAAGCGACTGTGTAACAACCCCGTTTGGGGCAGCCTCTTCAAGCTTTGGCGCCTCCTGCCGGGCGAAGTCAAGCAGATTGCGCACGATATCCCTGCATCGAAGCGCCTCGCGCACTATCACGCGGAGATCGTCAAGATGCGCGTCGTTTTCCGGCAGATCATCGATGATATCCTCGGCATAAGCGAGCACCCCGGTCAGCGGGTTGTTGATCTCGTGTGCAACACCGGCGGCCAGCTTACCGACCGCAGCGAGTTTCTCCGATTGCACGAGCTGATTGCGCAGTTCCTTTTCGGAGGTAACATCGCGAGCGATCGTGCAAACGCCAACCGTACTTCCACGATAATCGGAAAGAGGAAATCTCACCGTGTGGAAGAAGTGGTCGCGGCCGTCGATCTGAATAATCTCGTCGTACACCCGGTGCTTCTTCTTGGATATCACTTCCTGATCATGCCGCTTGATCGTCTTAGCAAGCGCGCCCGGCAGGACTTCCTCAGCCACTCTCCCGATGAAGTCTTCCGGCGTCTTGTGAAAAGCGCTTGCGATAACCGGATTGACCACAAGATACCGCCCTTCGAGGTCTTTGATCGAAATCCAGTCTTGAGCTGAGTCAATGAAGCTCCGGAATCGCTGCTCCGCGCTTTCAACTTCCCTCTGAAGCCGCACCCTCTCCGTGATTCTATGCCAGGTGACCACCACTTCTTCAATGTCCCCATCGGAAGCATGAATAGGTGCACTTGTCACCTCCCAGTAGGCCTCGTTCGGAGGAGCGGTACGCCAGATAAGTGCAAAGGGCGCTTTCGAAGAGAGAACACTCTCCATCATAGGCAGCATCTCGGGTGATTTGGAGGCAAACTCGGTACCTGCGAAGAGACTTTCGCATGTCTTCCCGACCGCCTCTCTGGGCGAGACGCTTACGAACTGGCCAAAACTCGCGTTAGCGCGGACTATAGACCGGTTTCGGTTGAGCACGACCATGAGATCGGTCATAGTGTCGAACAGACTTTGGAGGAACTCGCGTTCCTTCTCGACTCTGAGCTCGAGAGTCGTCAACTCGTGAAGTTGCCTGTTTCGTTCCTGCTGCGCATTGACCAAGTCCCAGAAAATGTGCGCGAACGTATGATCGACAAGCTTGACTCCGGGCGGAAGAGTCCTGTATATCTCCTCCAACACGGTGTCATTGCCGGTCAACTCGATAATCAATTCGAGACCTGGCGTCGCAAGCGTCCCGGCCATATCCGAGCTTGTGCGAATACCGTGCTGTCTGGCGCAGATCATGCCCGGCGCTTCCTCCTCCAAATCAACCACGCAGTCAATGTCAAGAGTCAGCTCCTTAAGGAACGAGCCGCGCGCCAACTCAATGATGGCACAACAGCCCTTGCCTCCTCCTATCACCACGGTCTTCATGTCGTGAATCTCATGCGTCCGGTTCGGTCAAGATGCATCCTTCATTCCGCTCGGTTGCACTCTCGCTTGCGCTCCTTACGTCCAGTTGACTGCTCAATATCACGCGAACTCGCTGTCCAACATCTGCCGGTACTCCTCCATCAGCTGATCGATGCTCGCGTAGAACGCCCTCGGCTTGCGCGTGAAGTGCAACAAGATGTCGCTCAGCATCGGCGGAATATATGGGTACAACTTCTTCAGGTTCATTATCCTGTATTCAAAAAACGCGGATGCATCATCGGAACACAAACTATTCTTGACTGAATCCGGAAAATAGCTCTTCTGGATGATCTGCTGAAATGACGTGATCCCTTTGCCGACCGCGTAGTTGATGATATTGCCGATACTCCAGACGTCATAGTCCGAGACGTTTTGATTCAGATCGAAATCGATCCACTTGTAGATTCCGGTGTTCTCCTCGACGATTATGTGATCGTTTCTTATGTCCCCGTGGCATGTGCCGTGTTTGTGGAGAAAGCCAATTGCCTCGATACTGCCGGCAATCTTGTGAAGTATTCCCGGCAGGTCTTCGTTGAAGTACTGCGCATGACTCTTCTTGATATTGTGGACGTGCCAGAATAGGGAGTAACCCTTGATGAAGTCAATCACGCGCACCTGGTTTCCCTTCTTGTCGGAAACAGTGTAGCCGCGCATGAATCGAGTATCGCCAGACGTTATGTCAAGCACGCGAGCTTCCTTTTCGGGACTGCGATAGCAGTGGATCTTGAAGACACCCACATGCACGTGAAAGTCCTCGTGAAAGACAGTCTTGATGATCTTCTGCTCGCCGGTGATCATGTCGACGGCGTTGAAGACCCAGTACTTGGGTTGATCCTCGATTCCGAATCGAGTCTCATGCTGATTGCCCTTCACAAGAAAATCCCTGCCACCGAGTCGCAACAAATCGCCACGTTGAATTCGGGTCCAATCGGATGTGTCTTCAACGATCGCCGGTTGGGTAACACTCGCCCAACCGGTCAGCTTCTGGATGCGTTCCAGCAGATTCTCAGCTTCGCCCATAATACCTATTCAGCACGCGCGTCGACCGAATTGCGCTGCAATATCGCATTCTGTGATGCTGCTCCTGCAGCAACATGGAGCCTGGTGTCCGCACGATCAATTTACCGGTGTAGTCTGCCATCCGCAACTTCATTTAGGAGAGATGTCGTTGGGATTCAGCCTACGTACCCTGACCACTCTATGTCTCTTTCTTTCAGGATTAGTCAAAGCTTCCGGAATCACTGCTTGTTGCAGTTAGTGCTTCGTATTAGGTTATCGTCAGATGCGAGGATGCGGAATACGCGCTTGCTCGGATTTGTCGTCTTCTATTGGAGCACAGGTCATTGATCTGTAGCTTCTTGGCTGTGGGTACGTCGGCCTCCGGAGTCATCCGCCGCGGCGGATGAGGTAGAGGGCCGACAAGTTGGTGTCGGGTTTCTTTTTGCGCATCGCGCAATCCGGAACCCGACCTACACTAATCGCTATCATCGGAGTGAACACAATTGAGTAGCGGCTTTTCAGCAGGATCAGAAATAGAACTCACCGTAGAATCAATGGCGTTCACGGGGCGCGGTGTCGGGCGGTGCGAGGGAAGAGTGATATTCGTTGCGGGCGGAGTTCCCGGCGATCAGGTCAGGGCACGGATTACAAAGCGCAAGAGGTCCTACGCTGAGGCGGAAATTGTCGCAATCGAACAGCCTTCACCCGATCGAATCGTCGCTCCGTGCAGGCACTTCGACATCTGCGGAGGTTGCAGCTTTCAGAACGTGCCCTACGAACGGCAGCTTGAGTACAAGCGGCAGTTCGTCTACGACGCGCTTCTTCGAATCGGCGGAGAGCCGGAGCCCCCCGTTAGAGAGATAGTGCCCTGTGCGAACCACTTTTTCTACAGAAACAAGATGGAGTTTTCGTTCCTACCGGTCGAGAGTGGGCCTCCTCGGCTCGGACTGCATGTGAGAGGAGAATGGAGCAAGATCTTTGACATCGAGGAGTGCTTACTGCAATCCGATACCTCGAACCGGATTGTTGCTGCGACTCGGGAGCTTGTGCACTCACTGGGTATACCTGCCTATCACATCAGTGAACACCACGGTTTCATCCGCTTTCTCGTGATTCGCGAAGACAAGAAATCGGGCAGGATCCTCCTCAACTTAGTGACAGCCAAAGGCGAACACCCGGGGCTTGAACAACTTGTGGCATCTCTGACACAGAGGTTCCCGCTGATCTGCCAGGTCTGGCGAACCGTGAACTCGTCCCTGGCAAACGTGGCAGCGGGAGAGTCGGAGGAGTTGATTTGGAAATCGGGAGACTTCTGGGAGACGATCGGCCAGGACAGGTTTCTCGTGACTCCATCGACGTTTTTGCAGACTAACTCCGAGCAGACAGAAACGCTATACAGTCAGGTGGCCAGGCTGGGGAGTTTTGACTCCGACAACGCGGTTCTCGACCTATACAGCGGTTGCGGAACGATATCGCACTTCATTTCCCGACTTGTGAATTCAGTTCTCGGAGTGGAGATAAACGAGAATGCAGTCTCGATGGCTCGACAGAATGCCATACTGAACGGCGTGACGAACTGCGACTTCGAAACAGCGGATGTCGCAGTGCATCTCAAAGCTCTGAAGCAATCTGATAGATACTTCGACAGAGTCGTGATCGATCCACCTCGCGCAGGGGCAGGTAACAAAGTCGTTCGAAGACTCGCCCGTCTGAAACCGCCCGTAGTAGTCTATGTTTCCTGCAACCCGTCAACTCTTGCCAGAGATATCGAACAATTCCGGTTGTATGGATACAAGCTGGTGCAGACCGTACCTGTCGACATGTTCCCGCACACGTATCACGTGGAATCAGTAAATCGCCTGGAATTGGCATAACCCAGCGGAAATGATTGCTTTTTTTTCGGGATTCCGCGTATTTGCTTGAGATTCGGCCGATCCCGACCGATAAATGTACAGTAACGTTCTTAACAACACAGAGCTTGGTTCATTATGGCACGATTACTTCATACCGGAGATGTTCATCTGGGAGTGAAATTGTCGGGGCTCGGAAGAGCCGGCGACAAGGTCCGCGCTTCGCTCAAAAGCGCGTTCTCCAAGATGATCGACACAGCGATTTCCGAACAAGTTGACGCATTCCTGATTGCGGGCGATCTTTTCGATTCAAACAGAATCTCCAGCTCGCTTGTGCGATTCACACTAAGCGAAATCGAACGGCTGGGGAACATACCGTGTGTGATTCTCCCAGGAACCCATGACTGTCTCGAAGAGGGCTCCGTGTACCTAAGTCTGAGCCAGAGCGACAAGCCTTCGAATCTCCACATATTGATGGACCGAGACACTCCGTTCATCAGGTTTGACGATCGAGGACTTGTGATCTACGGTATGCCAAATGTCGCAAGAACTTCGACCACGAATCCGATCGCATCAGTCTCAAGGCAAGACCTGCCCGGCTGTCACGTTCTCATGGCCCACGGTTCATATATGATTCCGGGAAAGACCTCGCCCGACGACCATCCGTTTTCGCTGGATGACATTGAGAATTCGGGGTTCGACTACATTGCAGTGGGACACTGGCACTCGGCTTTCGTGTTGCCGACGACCAGAGTCAAGGCAGCATATTGCGGTTCTCCCGAGACAATCGCATTCGACCAATCCGGAGCCGGCCACTACTACTTGGTGGATACGAGCGGTGGGGTGCACGTCGACAAGCGGCGCGTAGGCAAGACGGAGTGGATGGAACTCGATCTGTCTGCCGCAAGCTTCAAATATACGATAGAATTGGAACGGGAGCTATCCAAGCACGCGGGGGAAGACAAGCTCCTTCGTGTCAGGCTGTCGGGCCTTGCGTCTTCGGACAGCTTCGTGAATCTGGAGGAGCTGCACGAGCATCTCAGTGACAAATTCCTCAGCCTGTCTGTCTCCGACAGGACCGAAACGGTGCCGGATGATCTCAAAGGTTTGAACCTCCCTCCGACCACGATACTTGGCCAGTTCATTTCTATCGTGTCCGAGTCGGTGGAGACCGCCACTGATCCTGAAGAGAAGCAATTGTATACGGAAAGCCTTAAGACCGGTTTTGCTATGCTTTCAGGCAAGGACGTCCTGTAGGGGAAACTATGCGGATCGAAAAATGCGAGATTAGCAGATATCGCAAGCTTGGGCACTTCGTATCCTCATTTAAGCCGGGCATAAACCTCATCAAGGGTCCCAATGAGGCCGGGAAATCGACGCTGGTCGACGCTCTGACCGATGCTCTCTTTGAGAATCCGAAATCAAAGAAGAAGGATGTCAAGACAAAGACCAGTTGGGGATACGAGCAGGACTTTCAGATCAACCTCGATTTCGAATCGGAAGGATTGTCATATTCGCTCACGAAAGATTTTGACAGCGGGGAAGTGAGACTTCTTCGCAAGTCAACCGGAGAGACGCTTGACGATCGCAAGCGGGTAGAATGTGTCGTGTCCGAGAGCATCGGGATGTCGAACAAGGAGATATTCCTGGCGACATCATGCATTCGTCAGGATGAAATGTCACGAATTGCGAACTCCCCTGACGCCATCAAGGATCGCTTGGAAGCGCTGATCACAGGCGGCAAGGAAGAGGCGCTTGCTTCCAAAGTGATCGAAAAGATAGAGACCCGCATCAAAGAGCTTAAGAAGCAGGGCCCGAAAGACAAGGGCGAGATCAAGAAGATCGAGGACGAACGAGTCGACATTGTTTATGAACTTGGCAAAGCGGCTCGCGAGATAGACGCCATGAAGTCCAACAGGGCACGGGTTCGAGATTTGCGAGCTGCCCTCGAGGAGACCACGGAGAGACTGACCGTCTCCACACTGAGCCGGAAGAACGCCCGGATGGCGGCGGATGTCACGGAGGATCTGGCAAGATACGAACTGCGTTTTGACGACCTTCGTACCCGAATCAACAACATCAAGAGCTCCGAGAAAGATGTTACCCGGCTCCGCAAGGAAATCGGCGAACTCCCGCAAATAGAGCGCATGGATGTCACGATTGCCGAAGAGCAGACCGCCCAGAAGAGGTTTCTCGATTCAAAACACGAATCTGCTGCTCGGGAAGTGACTGAACTTACTGAAATGGTGGATCGCGCTTCGCCAAGCGCTGCTATCAAGGCAGCGACTGCGATCTCGTTAATGGGCGGCGTGGCATCGCTTGTATACTGGTACCGCTTTACTGCCATGGCAAACCCGAATCTCCTGCTCAGCGCGGGTATATGCGGGCTTCTTTTCCTTCTGTTCGCCAATCTCTGGACGAGAGCGAATCGCAACTGCACGCAGTTGAACTCCAAGTTCAACATGAAGAAAGTCCGTCTCGAGGAGATTGAGGGGGATTTGAGCTCCGCCCAGGTGTCTGTGGATGCCGTACTCGGCAAGTACGGATTCAAAGACGTGGAGTCGATGAAGGATGCCTTCGAGAAACGTCGCGAACTCGAAGTCGAGATAAAGAACGAGGTCCGCAGATATGAGGAGCACCTCGGCGACAAGAGCTTGCGCGAACTTGAGGATGAGCTGAAGGCCGTGACTCGCGAGATAGCAGTACAGCAGGATCGGCTGCGGGACCTGAAGTTGTATGCCATGACTCCCGAGTCGCTGGCGGCGCTTGAGACTGCCGTCGACTCTCTCGAGGAACGCCGGAAGAAAATTGAGTACGAGCTTCGCACGGTCGAGCAGCATCTGGGATACGCGGAATCGGGTGTCGAGTTGCAGGCCTCGCTCGAGGAACGGCTTGAAGAGAACGACACGCAGTTGGCCCGGAAGAGACATCTTCTTCTCGTACTCGAAAAGACGCGAGAGATGATAGAACTCGCCCGCAAGAATGTGTTGAAATCCACGCTCAAGCAACTTGACGACGAAACATCCGAGATTCTGAAGGAAGTCACCGGCGGGAAGTACTCGCAGGTCAGATTCGACAGACAAAGCCTCAAATTCGAGGTGTTTTCGACGGAGTTAGGTGACTGGGTCGATCCTGAGATATGCCTATCCAGGGGTACAATCGACCAGCTTTATCTTGCAGCGAGACTTGCAATCGTCCGGATCATCTCTGAAGACCACAATCCTGTTATCATCCTTGATGATCCCTTCGTGACATTCGATGAGACCCGCCGCCGAAACGCTCTGGCGGTTCTAAAGCGGATGGCCGAACGTTACCAGATTTTTCTTCTAACCTGCCACGACCATTACGATGGTATTACGGAGAGCGTGACAACGCTGACGTAGTTCACTTCCTGCTCAGTTCCCGGGTGGCTCCGATTCAGTCAAGAATTCGTTTGCCAAATTCCCGAATTGTGATAGATTATTGCTCCAAGTTTGGCGGGTCGCATGGCCTGTCTCGAGAAATGCAAGTTGGCCCTATCGTCTAGTGGTCTAGGACGGGTGGTTCTCAGCCATCAAACCGGGGTTCGATCCCCCGTAGGGCCACCAATATCGTATACCCGGCCGTCCGGGCTTTCTCCCTCATCGCGATTCGGTTCTCAGCGACAGGATCTATTCAATGCCTGAAGCCACCAACAACCAGACCGATACAGGACAGATGTTCGGACTGGAGAGACTGGCTGTATCTGTCTTGCTTGGCGCCATTCCGCCCGCGTTTCTGTTCCTGCTATTCTGGTGGGGCAGCATCCCGTTAATATCGGTGGCGTTTGTGAGAATTGCTGCTCTGACCGGCTTGGCTCTGGGAATCGTAATCGATATCTTTGTCTTGCGCAAATGGGTTGCAGGATTTTACCGACTTGGCGCCGTTCAGCTCGCTCTCATCCACCTCTTCTACTCATTCTGCATCTTCGGGTCCTTCATGGGCGTACCGGTAGTCAATGCACTGACAGGAGCGGCCACGGGTGCATATGTCGGAAGGAGGCTTGCAAATGAGCGGTCAAGCAATGGCGTCCACATGTTGTCCGTGAATCGTTCCCGAGTCTTCAGCGGGCTTGTGATGCTTCTCGTCTGCGCGACTTCGGCTGCCATTGCGTTGGGCGATTCCTCGACACCTGCCAATCTGTCAGGGATAGCGCGCTCCCTCTTTGGTGCATCACTGGCCATCACCTGGAATCACGTCGTAATCCTCATTGTTGTTGGTGCTCTCGCTCTTATCTTCATGCAGGATCTTCTGCTCCGCAGAGTCGCCAAGGTGTCCTCGGACGGCTACCGTTTATGTTGACAGCCAAACGCCTCTTGTCGTTCTTCTATTTGTCGACATGTGGCATCGTATTGCTACGGTCGCGGGAGATTGTGCCGATCAATCCAGTATAATACTGGATGACACCGTCGCGGTTGGTGGATCATTATTGGCGACGAGAGACGGTGGAGATTGACGCCCCGAGTGGCGGTTGCGTGAGGCTGCCGTTACACCGTTTCCGTCGGCTCCGGATAGGAGGATGAGGTGGTCACTGGTCCAGATGTCAACGATATCAAGGATGTGTCGAAGGAAATCCCGGATAATACCCTTTCGATTTTGCCTCTGAAAGGCACAGTCGTCTTTCCTTACGTTGTGGTGCCTCTCATGATCACGAATCAGCGCAATGCCCGAGTGGTGGACGAGGCGCTGATGGCAGGCAAGATCATCGGCCTCGTTACGCAGAGACAAGGCGAAACAGAGGAGCCGACCGTAGACGACTTGCACAGCGTCGGCACAACCGCTGCGATTCTCAAGATGCTCAGATTCCCGGACGGCAGTGTGCGCTTCCTTGTGCAAGGGCTCGCTCGTTTCAAAGTCGAAGAGTATACGCAGACGAGTCCGTCATTCATAGCGAAGATCAAGATACTGGAAGAGGAGTTGAGCTCGGGGGTTGAGGTGGAGGCTCTGAGCAGGAATATCCTCGATAACCTGAAGAAAGTGGTCGATCTCGCGCCAAACCTTTCAGAGGAAGTGCACATTTCGGCCATGAACCAGGACAGCACTTCAAAGCTCGCTGACTACATTGCCACCAACCTGAATATCTCGGTGGATCAAAGGCAAGACTTGCTCGAGACTCTGGATGTGAAAAAACGGCTCGAGAAGATCCATGCCTATCTGCTCAAAGAGCTGGAAGTTTTGGAGCTTTCGCGGAAGATTCAGTCTGACGCAGCGAACGAAATGGGCAAATCTCAGAAGGAATATATCCTCAGAGAGCAGCTCAAGGTCATCCAACGAGAACTCGGTGAATCAGATGACCGAGCGGTTGAATTCGAGGAATTCAAGAAGAAGATCGCCGATGCCAAAATGACGCCCGTTTCCGAGGAGGCAGCTCTGAAGGAACTGGATCGCCTCGCGCGCATGAACCCATCGTCAGCTGAGTATACAGTCTCCCGAACCTACATCGAATGGCTGGTCGGTCTGCCGTGGTCGATATCGATCGAGGATGAGTTGGACATCAAGAAAGCGGCGCACATTCTCAACACTGATCATTACGATCTCGAGAAGGTAAAGGAGAGGATTTTGGAATATCTGGCTGTCAGAAAGATGAAGCCTGATGTGAAGGGTCCGATACTCTGCTTCGTCGGGCCTCCCGGAGTTGGCAAGACTTCGCTGGGACAGTCGATCGCCCGCGCAATGGGACGCAAGTTCCAGAGGATCGCCCTCGGCGGCATGCATGACGAAGCCGAAATCCGCGGCCACAGACGCACGTACATAGGTTCCATGCCCGGCCGGATCATACAGAGCATAAGGCGGGCCGGTTCCAACAACCCGGTCTTCATGCTTGATGAGATCGACAAAGTCGGCAAGGACTTCCGTGGCGACCCTGCCTCCGCGTTGCTCGAGGTTCTCGATCCGGAGCAGAACAACTCATTCTCCGATCACTATCTCGATGTGCCGTTTGATCTGTCGCGCGTGATGTTCATCACTACTGCGAACATGCTGGATACCATCCCTGACGTGTTGCTTGACAGAATGGAAGTGATCAGAATACCGGGCTACACAGACCTCGAAAAGGTGCAGATTGCCCGCAAATATCTGGTCCCCCGTGAGCTCGACAACCACGGGCTGACCAACTCCAGGCTGGAGATCACGGACGCAGCGGTCAAGAAGATGATCAATGACTACACTCGCGAGTCCGGCTTGCGAAATCTGAACCGCGAGATTGCCACGGTCTGCCGCAAGGTCACTCGCAAGGTCGCGGAAGGAAGACGGCAGAAGACTACTGTCACGCCGAACAACGTCTCCGAGTATCTGGGGCCTGCCAAGTTCGTGCGAGAAACAGCGGAGAAAGTCGGCAAGGTCGGCATAGCTGCAGGGCTTGCATGGACATCCGCTGGCGGCGAAGTGCTCTATATCGAAGCGACGAAGATGAGCGGCAAGAAGCAGCTCATTCTGACCGGACATCTTGGCGATGTCATGAAAGAATCTGCACAGGCCGCGCTGTCGTATCTCCGATCGAAAGCCGACAAGCTCGGAATAGCGGCAGACGCTTTCGACAATAACGATATTCACATTCACGTCCCTGCAGGCGCTGTTCCGAAAGATGGCCCCTCCGCTGGAATCGCAATGGCATCGGCTCTGGCTTCGCTGATGACAGACCGTCCGATTAAGCCGAGAGTCGCAATGACCGGCGAGATCAGCCTGCGTGGAAACGTCCTGCCGATTGGCGGACTGAAGGAGAAACTGCTCGGTGCGTATCGCGCCGGAATGAAAATGGTGATTCTGCCTAAACAGAATCAGAAGGACACTCAGGATATCCCCTCGGAATTGACGAAAAATCTCAAGCTCGTATTTGTCGAGAGCATCGAGCAGGTCTTCGAGATCGCATTGGAGAGACCCAAGAGGCCCGCAAAATAGATTTCCTCGCGCTGTCTCGATCCCGGCTGGAGTCTACCCCGTACTTGATATGGGGCCGGAATGACAAGTGCAATCTGTAACTCGTTGTCATTCCCGCGAAGGGGACTGTTGAAAAACCCAGACGCCACCGGAAGTTGCGACAGGTCTTGCGTCCCGACAAAGTCAGGGCGTGTGACCTGGCGCCCTCGCAAGTGGTTGCGGGCAGGTCACAACCACGACTTCGTCGCGGTCAAGACCTGCCCGAACACTATACGCCTTCCAAGTCCACACAACCCGAATCAGGATTTCTTCAACAGTCCCGAAGGCGGGAATCCATCCTAATCCGACTCTCAACATTCGTTTCGTATTCCATGCCAACGTTCACCTTGTGGGACATCCTCTCCCTTTTTGACACGAGTAGGTCGGGTTCCGGATTGCGCGGAGCGCAAGAAGAAACCCGACATCGACTTGTCGGCCTTCTGCGTCACGCGAAGCGTGACTTTGGAGGCCGACCTACTTACTTGTGAGGAAGTCTCAGAACTCCCGACGCCGCTTGGAAAGCAACAGCGGCAGGTCGATTGACCTGCCGCTGTTCTATCTTGCACTCAGTAGGCCGGGTTCCGATCCCCGATGAAATCGGGGTGAGAAACCCGACAACAACCCAATGCTCTACTTCATTACATGTTCCATCGTAAAGACATAAGAGCTTGTGAAATCGCGAATAAGCTGTGCCTTCATCGATGCGCCGTGCCCGGCTTCCACTTCCTCGTAGTACCAGACCGGCTTGCCAAGCTTCGAAAGCACATACGCAAACCGTCTCGGGTCGGACGGCGGCACGCGCGGATCGTTAAAACCGGCCGTGACCAGAATCGGTTTGGTCAGCTTCTCGGCATAGAATATCGGCGAGAGCTTGTGGGTAAGCTCACTGCCGACCGGCCCCATCTCGCGTTCCCATCCGCGTGAGAATGCCTGGTTGCGAGAAGTCTTGTTAGTGTGATCGATATCGGACACGCCCACTTGAGATATCGCACACGCAATCTTCTCGGGCACGTTGGTGGCTATCCAATCGACTACATATCCGCCGTACGATCCACCCCAGATAGCGATCTTGTTTGGGCTTGACCACTTGTTGTCGATCAGATAGTCAAGAGCCCGCTCGCAGTCGATATTGGCAGCGTAGCGGCCTTCGAGGTTGTCAGCTTTCTCGAATGCAGGACCGTATCCGGTGGAACCACGCGGATTGGGCCACAGAAGTATGAATCCTTTCGAGAGCGCGAATGCGATGTTTCTCTGGAATCCGGGTCTGCTCTGGCTGGGCGGCCCACC
>JAGVNY010000073.1 GCA_020053015.1 Candidatus Zixiibacteriota bacterium
CGATACGACCGGTTCGGTCGTCGGTCAGATAAACGGCCTCTCCGTTTATGATCTGGGACAATACCAATTCGGCAAACCGACTCGCATCACCGCGACAGTGTCTGTCGGCAGAAGCGGCGTAATCAACATCGAACGTGAGGCTGAGCTGTCAGGCCCGACTCACAACAAGGGCGTGTTGATTCTCGGAGGGCTTCTTCGCAGCCGCTACGCCAAAGACAAACCACTTGCTGTGTCAGCGTCAATCTGTTTCGAGCAATCGTACGGCGGGGTCGACGGCGATTCTGCTTCGTCCACCGAAGTCTATGCTCTTCTCTCGGCGCTGTCAGGCAAACCTATCAAGCAGGACCTCGCAGTGACCGGCTCCGTGAACCAAAAGGGAGAAATCCAGCCTATCGGCGGCGTCAATCACAAAATCGAGGGATTCTTCGATGTGTGCATCGCTCGCGGCCTCACCGGTACTCAGGGTGTGCTAATCCCCAAGCAGAACACCGATGATCTGATGCTCAAGACAGAAGTGGTGGAGGCCGTGAAAAGCGGCAGATTCCATATCTACGAAATCGAGAGCATCGATCAGGGTGTTGAATTGCTCACAGGAGTGCCTGCTGGTGATCGTCAGCCCGATGGAAGCTACCCTAACGGCACGATCAATCGGTTAGTCGATGACCGCGTGTCCTCCTTCGCCAAGATCATGAAGGATTATCCGGGCGGAGTGTAGGCAAGCAATGTCGGCGTTTGACAGAAGGTTGTAGGGCAGAACCCGAGTCCCGTTTTTGCGGGACGACGTCGAAGACACTGAGTCCCGAAGTGTGGTTCTGCCAGGTCAAGTCTGATCGAAGTCGCCATCTGCGTTTGACGATAGCCGCGCTCAGGCGTCATTGATATAGAAGCCTGTCGTGCTCTCCGTCGCGGCTGGCACGATATAACATTGTCATTCCGGCGGAAGCCGGAACCCATCTGAGGAGTAGGTCGGGTTCCGATTCCAATGGAATCGGGAGAGAAACCTGACACGTAGCTATCTGCTGAAGAACGCGCGTCTGAAGGAGGTTCAAGATGAAGAAGCTTCTCGTAACGCTGCTGCTCACTGCGGTTGCATCTTCCGCACCCGCCTCATCGCTGCCGGACTTCCCGTTTGTGTTCGCGGAGGGAGAAGCAGAAGTTGAATCCGCGCCAGACATTGCAGTTATTGAATTCGAGGTGACAGACTACAGCGGCAGTGCGGAGGCAGCGGTCGCTGTAGTTACTACTCGGTGCGGCGAGCTTCTTAGTTACTTTCTGGAACAAGAGATAGATAGGAAGGATATCGAGACCTATGAACTTCGCAAGAATATGCTGAGAGATTACGATTGTGACCGCAAATATCTGACTGTAGGATATGAAGTACATCGCAGCTTCACGATCACTCTGCACGAGCTCGATAATTATGGACGGATATTTGAGAAGCTCATGAACACGCAGAACGTAGACGGCATCAGGGCAAACTTCGACTGTACCCTAAGGAAGGAAATCGAAGCGGAGCTGTTGAGCAAAGCGTGCGGAATTGCGCGAGACCACGCGGAACAACTTGCCACGGGATTCGGCAGAAAACTCGGGGATCTTTTCGCTGTCTCACGGGAAGGATTCTGGAGATTCTCGCAAGCTTTTGGCATTCCCGGCGGGTCAGGAGGCTCCAGAGGCTTCCAGGCCTCCAGCACTGTTAGTGTGCCTGAGCAGTTCTTCGTGCCATCAACGATCAAGTTCTCGGCCAATGTTGCCGCGTTGTTCAAGCTGGGTGAATAGATGAGCTGGTCGCGTATTGAACCTGAGCCGACAACAGCGTCGTCAGGAATCCTGAGGTTGTCTCATAAGGTGCGAAATGCTTGATTGGAGCAGGTCGGATTCCGGATTGCGCAAAGCGCAAGAAGAAACCCGACACCCTATTGCGTTTCTTTCAGCATGCAATGATTGAACGGCTGCGAATGCGCAGCCGTTCACTTTTCGAGGAGAAGCGTGGAGACGATGTCACTCGCATGCCGGTACGCCGTGCTGAGTCACCCACTCCGAACAGCTCATCGGCGCTGGCCCTCCGGAAAAGACATAATTGATCAGATAGACGATATCATCCACGTCGGCTACACCAGAAATGTCGGCATCAACGCTGTAAGGTGGACACCAGGTAGGACCACCGCTGAACACATAGTTGATCGCGCAGACGATGTCATCAATGTCGATCATGTCAGACTTGGAGCAATCGCCCGGCGGATGGGTGGCGCCATCGCCGGTTGAACAGAATCCCAGATCACAGAAGTAAAACCATTCGCTCTTGGTGACAATGTTGGCCGGTTCACCTTCCGGGCCACCGGATATCCACACGTACGATGACGTATCTGCGATTTGGACTCGATAGTTGCCATTCGGCACTGACTGCGCAGCATAGTTCTTGCCGTCCCACCAGACGCTCTGAATGCCCGGCGCCATTATCCCGCCCTTCCTCACGGTCCGGACAAGCGCTCCACTCTGATTATAGATTCTGACACCGACATAGCTGTGATCGAGTAGTTTGAATGTGATGTTCGCATTGCACTGTGGCGAGCCGGAATACTGAACTATGCTGATCTCCTCAATGTCGGTACCGATGACATAGTACTGAACTCCCGACGAGTCTCGCCAGCTTTCGGTAATGCACATTCCCCCGCAGCCAAGATATCCCCCCGAATTAGCGATACACTTGGGACGAAAGAATTGGTTAGGCCCGAACCCTTGCGTTCCGAACGTCCCAAGGAAATCGAGGTACTTCGTCCACTTGCTGATGCCGCCATCATGCCATGTAGCCCAAACATTCCCGCACGGGTCAACTTCAAGATCGGTAATAGTGAGCCCGCCCTCTCCCGGGAGAGTCCATTCCCCCAACCATTGGTACGGCTTCGTGTTCAACCGGACCACCCTTGAATTGCCATTGTCGGCTACATAAACATCCCAATCATTCGCGAAATACTCGCATCCCGATCCATCCGGTAAGACTGCCCGTCCACATGCTATTGCCATCGGTTCGGAGAACTGCCCTGTACCAGAACCACACGATCCATATGTAGCGTAGTGAGTTCCTGAAAAACCGAACTTCGAGATCGTACAATTGGAGTTCAGAACCCATACGAAGGCGTCAATGTCGCCGATCAGTGGGCCCTGGTCGTGTTGGCAGTTGTTACCGATGTCGAGGTCAATCGGCCTGACAATGTGCGCATCTGTAATTGGGCCAATGTCGGAATATGTCAGGTTCCACCAGTCATAGGCGAGTCGTTTGATTCGACTGTTTCCCCAGTCCGCAATGAACAGATAGTAGTAGTAACTCCAGTCCACTTCATCCTGCTGAGTGAAAACGTCGATGCTGGTGGGGGAGTTCATCTCCGGACCACTGCCGCCGCCGAATTCTCCATAAGAGAAGATCGTGCCGGGATAGATATAATCCAGATAGAGAAAGCGATCGTACATGAAATCCAGAATGAACAGCACTTCGGTGTAACATATATCCTGTTGCCAGATGTAGGTCATCGTCGCCCGGATCGGATTCCTGAACATCGCCTCGCTGTATAACTCGTCCGCAACGTCTCGCGTCAACTTGTACCGATCAGGGTTGACCAGTATCGGGCATCGGATCAGCATCTGATTCTCTGCTATCGCGCTTGCGGAGATCGCAAGAAGCGCAACAAGCACACCTGTGAGAAGAATGAGCGTTTTCATTGGCCACCTCCGTTCCCAAGGAACGTGAAGAGATGCTGAACGCGCTCAATCATCCACGAGCAGCCGGTTTGTCTGACCACAAAAGTATCCGCGACAAACGAGGCCCCGCCGTCCTTCGTCTGGGCGGCATATAACCGCAGATTGCACGTAACAATGCAACTGTCGCCGCCGAAGAAGACTTCGATATCATCAAGCGCGAAGTCCCAGAAGGGCCCGAACTCCCCGGCGCTCTTGTTCGCGAACGCTGTCTGACGCGACGCAGCCACCGTAAAGACCGAGTCCACGAGCGCAATCGTCCCAGCGCTGTCGAAAGCCTGACCGCCGACTATCATGTCATTGGCAAGCGCATCGCTTACTTTCTCGGAGTGGCTCTGCAGAATGCCCTGCTTGAGCAGGTCGACCTGAAGAAGGACCATCGACGTGTCCGAGAAAAGCGGCGCGGTCTGGCTGTGCGCAGCTCTCGCAAACAGCAACGCGCACAGAGTAATCGAAATTATGATGTATTTCTGTTTCATGGCTTCACCCCAATCCTGTAATCAGTGGACTTGCACACCATTTCTGATCCCTCTAGCATACATTCTCAGCCTAAACGGTTTGTCAGGTAACATCAGACTGTCCAGTCGCGCGTCCCATCCCGGATCTTTCTTCTCACCGAGATAACCGAAACTCAGACAAGATCTAATGTATCCGGATTGTGGAAAACGTTCTATGAGCATACGCGCATATTTGCGATTCTGCTCTGGGTCGTGAGAGCCGCTGAGGCAAACACAAGCGAGCTGACCGTAGACGCTGTTCGGAAAGCGCTCCAGCAACTCCTCAAGCTTGGCCTTGGACATGGTGATGTACTGATATCGGCTGCCTTCATTCAGGAGAGTGTAAGCTTCACTCTCTGCTCCCGACGGTTCCACAATAGTGAAGCATATTGTGTTTGAAGTTACGAGGCCGTAGAAGTATGAGGAAACAGTCACCTCGCCCTGAAGAAGTTTCTTGTAGAATGAGCTTGACGATTTCGAGTACCGATAACCGTCGAGTAGATTAAAGAGTCCATAGAGTGTATCACCTGGTGGAAGTGAATACTCTGGAATCTCCATGAGTGTAGCGATGCCACCCCGGTATGGAAGAGTATCAATCCCATTGTTGATCACCACGAACTTTTGCAGGCCAAGACTTGAGCCTGGGTAAGGCACGATGGCTGTGTCCGTTCCGTGATTGATCACAAGTATATCGATCCAGATCGGCTCGGCGACCAGATATACCGGCTTGTCATGTATCAGCTTCAGCTCAAGATCGGTAGCCGTAACAGCGTCAGTATGCGTCGCAAGAACAAGTGCCAGTACCATACCAAGAAAGAAGCCCTTTCTCATAACTCCTCCTCTACCGCTCGATGCCTTCAACGTCGCACAGCTTCACACGACATGTGTCACAGAAGTGAATCATAGTCAAGAGATCTGTCAGGTGGGCACAATCTGACATCCGATATTGTCCCATCAGACATGAATCATCGCCGTGCTCGTCACAACTCACCGATTCGAGATGCGGCAACCAGGCAAGTTGATGACCAAGCTCGTGACAGACCGTGTGTGTCTCCCTGAGAGTCTTTGGCTCCCCAGCGTCAATAACATCACGGCAGATCACAGAGTAGGTCTCCTTGATTTCATCTTGGTGTGTCCATCCAGCAACGCTTGTAACAGGTTGTCCGTTTTCGTACTTGAATTGCTTGATTCCACCCATCCAATACTTATAGATAGCGTGCCAGTTTGTGTCTTCCGTGCAGTTTGCATAACATTCCTTATAGCAGTTGTCCCACCAGAAATCGTGAACCCTTTCCGCTGTATATACAATCATAGTATCTTCGAGTGAAGTTGCGTCAATCTCAAACAGAGGTTTGCAGCAGTTCGGGAATTTCCAGTAGACCTCAAGCTCGCCGTTTTGCTTGAACGGATCGCAACCGTCTTGGTAGTCAACCTCGAAAGCCACTTGCCCGTCCGGAAAGTCGCTGTCTGCTTGATCGCTCGTCTCGCTGCAGCCAAGCGAAAGCAACAAGACGGCAAGCATTCCCAACATGCATCGAATCATCTCGCCTCCTCCTTTCCTGCCCTTCCCCATATCATATACCCTCCGACAAGTCAGCTATTCCCCTCCGATCTCAAGCTCGCATCGTCGTGCGAACGTCGAATCTGTGCCACCTCCCCTGCTGTTTCGAGACTCGTGGTCTTGAACTATATGTAAGGACGCACATACCCCCACCCCGTTGGATGACCCCGATGTCGTGTCGTGGAGTAGTCTACTATACTGTCAACATTGAGATACGCTGCCTCCCCCCACTTCTGTCAAGTGAATTTCCTGTTACAAATCAGTGTTTTCCGCCGTGTTCCACATGTCGTCAGGAATCCTGAGGTTGTCTCATAAGGTGCGAAATGCTTGATTGGAGTAGGTCGGGTTCC
>JAGVNY010000029.1 GCA_020053015.1 Candidatus Zixiibacteriota bacterium
CGCTTCGCAACAAGGCCTTGATCGGCCACTGCCGACTCGCTGAGCGTGTGCAAACACAGTCCAAGAGAATCGCCGACGAGTTTGCCAATCGAATCAATGTCGCACTCAGCGCTGCCGGTGATGACAATTCTCATGGTGCTTCTTCCCGTTAATCTCTAATTCGCTGCTCATGGGCGTCGGCCCGTGTTACTCTTTGCGGTCAAGTCGAAAGCTCACTATATTGTGCATCGGGTTTCTTAGATGGTCTTTGAGGCGAAGTATGTCGACATTTGTTGTACATTCCACCGTCCGACTGCAGCACACCGATGCTGCGGGCATTCTCTTCTTCGCCAATCAACTCATTTTCGCTCATGAAGCCTACGAGAAATTCATGGAACATATTGGACACAGCTTTGCTTCCATCTTTGACAGCAGCGACTACATAATCCCGATTGTACATGCGGAAGCGGACTACCTCGGGCCGCTTCGAGTAGGCGATGCGATCACAGTCGAACTCACCATTGAGAATATCGGCAATAGCTCCTTTGTAATCGCGTATTACATCCGAGCGGTCGACGGTACGGAAGTGGGCAAATGTCGCACGGTGCATGTCACCGCAGATCGGAATTCCCAAAGCAAGATTCCGATCCCCGCCAGCTTGCGAAACGCACTCGAGAGATTTCGCGAATCGTCGGCTCACGTCGATCCTTGACCTTCATAGATCGCTCGCAACGCCACTCTGTCGATCTTTCCTATAGCGGTGCGCGGCAACGTATCCAAACGAAAGACCTTGTCCGGAACGAACAGACGCGGTAGCCGCTGCGAGAGTTGATCTCGCAATTCACCGTCTGACAGAGACGAGCCTGGAGCGGCGGTGTAGTAAAGAACAGGGCGCTTTCCCCATGTCGGATTATCGACGCCTATGATTGCGCAATCAGCGATCTCGGCCAGTGCAGCGACGACACGCTCAATCTGCTCCGGGTATATGTTCTCGCCGCCTGAGATAATCATCTTGTCCTTTCGCCCGTGAACATAAAGGAAGCCTTCGGAATCCAACTCGCCGATGTCTCCTGTCAGGAACCATCCGTTACGGTCGAATGTTCGATCCCTATCGATACCGAGATATCCGGCAAACACTGATCTGCCGCGAATTGCGATTTCACCAGTTGCTCTTGCAGAAGCTTTGCTTCCGTTATCGTCCACTATTCCAACTTCACAGCATGCGAGCGCTCTGCCTGCAGATCTCAATTTGTCTGGCGGGGAGCCTGCAGGAAGCGTACATATCTGCGATGCGGCTTCTGTCATGCCGTAGGAGGTTCGAATCGGCGCCAAGAGAGTAACGGCAGATTCCAGAAGACCTGAGGGAGCTTGTGCGCCACCGACCAGTATTGCCTTCAGTGAAGAAGGAAACGGCCTGCCAGCGCGGGCACGAACGAGCGAGTCGAGCATTGTCGGCACAACCGAGATGTGACTCAGCTCACCGCGATCTATATACTGACTTGTGGCTCCCGCATCCCAATCACCTGATAATCGAGTCGTGCCTACGGACAGCGCCGCTCTGAAGAGCACGGCCATGCCGCCGACATGGCAGAACGGCAAAGAGGCCAGCCAGCAGTCTCCCGCTCCGAAGCTGATATTTTCATTCGAGGCGAGAGCGCTGTAGTAGTGATTGCCGTAAGTCAACATCACACCCTTCGGAGCGCCGGAACTTCCGGACGTGAAGACAATGGTGATGACACGGTCGGCGGGTATCTCTATCTGTGCGTCGCAATCAGACCGGTCGTCTTTCTCAGGTAATTCCTGCAGCGTTGAATCAATCATAGCGGATTCAATACCGATCAGACCGTCGATGGCGCTGTGTTGCTGATCCGCGAGCAGCAGCGTGCTCCCTGACAACGAAATCGCATCGCGCAACATTTCGGCAGGCCACCTCTGGTTGAGCGGCACAGTAACCGCACCGAGTCTGTACAGCGCGAAGATGCTCGCGACATACGCTAACGAATTTCCGGCGAGAATCGCCACGCGGTCGCCTCCACGCACACCGAGCGCTGCAAGCCTCTGCTCGACAATGGAGACAATGGCCTCGAGGTTGCGGTAGTTGATCGAACTCGATCGGTCCCAAACAGCTACAGCCGCAGGATGCGTAAGCGCACTCCGTCTGAGCAGGCAAGGACATTGATCAGCAGCCATTAATCACCCTCGGCTCGATTCCTAAGCCAGGAGTCTGAGGTACGGTCACTTCCCCTCGCTCCACAGCGAAGGTGAAATCGCACAGTGTGTCAGAAAGAAACCGAAGCGTGTCGAGGCCTGATGGCAGAAGCGCTTCTGACTGCGCAGCGGCCATATGAAGGCAAGCTGCGGTGCCGACAGCAGATTCGAAGCAGGTTGTTATGACCGCCTTCTTTCCGATGCTGGCTACATGTCCGATAAGCCTGATACACTCGGTCAGTCCTCCGATTACGGTCGGTTTAACGACAGCTGCAACAACGCCATCGGTTCTAATGCAAGCGTTCCACACTGTTCGGTCGACCACCGTCTCGTCAATGGCAATAGCAACAGTGCTACGATTATGCAGCTCTCCGAGTCTGTGAAGATCAAAAGATCTCAGAGGTTCTTCCACGTACTCGATGTCGAACACACTCAGATCTTTTAGAACATGCAGAGCCGTGTCGAAATCCCATGCGCGGTTGGCGTCTATCCTGATTCTGACCTGATTCCCGAGTTCCTCGCGAGCCGCGCGCAGGAGCGCAATGTCGTCTGCAGCATGCCCTGTCCCCACCTTGATTTTGTATGTGGTGTAGCCACGACGATTGAAATCGGGCACCACACGACGAAGTGCTTCGATGTCACTGGGCAACAGCGCGTTGACTGCCACGCTTCCCGAGGCTCTTCCAGACAACCACCTGCATAATGGCAGTCCTACGACTTTCGAGGCTACATCTGCAATTGCCGTCTCATATCCGAAAGTCACAGAGGCGGGGATTGGATTCGGCATCTTGGCAATCAGCGACACGATGAACTGAGCGAGTTGGGCGACATCTGACGGTATGTCGCAACCCGACATCTTCAGCGACAGTTCTGCAGCGTACGTGCGGGCTGTGTCGAGGGTCTCCTGACTGTGCCCAGGCATTGGAGCGATCTCTCCAAATCCAACTTGACCATCCGACGAGCGGACAATAACAACAATCCCCTGCCGAGAAACGAGACATCCTCTCGAACTTCGGAACGGCTCTTTGAATGGGATAGAATATTGGGATAGCTCAACGGATTTGATCTTCACAGAAGCCACCCGACGCAGAAGAGAAGCCCAAAAAGAGCAAGCAGGCGCCCCGTATCGGCGAGAGCGGTGTTGAGAGATTCACCGGATCGAGACGTCAGGGCTGAACGGATTGGAATTGCAGCTGGGATCAGAACAAGCGCTGAAGCTGCCGAGTATGGGTGTCTGCCGGTCAAGAATACAACAACTGCAGGCTGCAGCGCAGCAACAATGATCACGGACACATACTCAGCCTTCGCAAACGTCGGCCCCAGCCGAACGGCGAGTGTGCGCTTGCCGCTTTTCCTGTCGGATTCGATATCTCTCAGGTTGTTCACAACCAGGATAGCTACTGAAAATAAGCCGGGAGAGAGACCAAGAAGAACCGCCTCGGAACTGAAACTGAGGGTCATTACGTAATGAGTGCCAGCCACAGCGACCGGCCCATAGAAGATGAGCACAAGCAAATCTCCAAGGCCAAGATAACCGAGCGGACGCGGCCCACCTGTGTAGAGCACGCCGAATGCAATAGATGTCAATCCGATCGCAATGACCGGCCATCCCGCTCGAATGACGAGATAAAGACCTATCATTACCGACATGCCAAACACGATCATAGTCGCAGTTCTGATTTGCGATGGCGTGACGAGCCCTGCCTGCGTCACGCGAAGCGGCCCGATACGCTCGCTGCTGTCTGTCTGCTTCACAAAGTCGAGGTAGTCGTTTGCGTAGTTCGTGCCTATCTGAATCAGCACAGATCCCGCAAGTGCACATACGAACGACAGCCAATGGCGGGAGCCCGTGTCGAATGCGATGACGCCGCCTATCAAGACCGGCACAATTCCGGCCCAAAGAGTCTTAGGGCGAGCTGCTGTCAGCCAGACGTTAGCCATAATCGATCACAATATCGAAAAGCTCAGCAAGCTACGGATGTCTCCGGAATTTCGAGAAGTCAGGCTTTCGTTTCTCAACGAACGCGTTCCTGCCCTCCTGAGCTTCTTCGGACATATAGAACAGAAGCGTTGTGTTTCCAGCGAGTTCCTGAAGACCTGCTTGCCCGTCGCAGTCGGCATTGAGAGCAGCCTTCAGGCAGCGTATTGCCATAGGACTGTTGGCCATGATCTCGCGGCACCATCGAATCGTCTCCTCTTCGAGCCTGTCGACGGGCACAACCACGTTTACCAACCCCATTTCAAGCGCTTGCTGTGCCGTGTACTGCCTGCACAAGAACCAGATCTCCCGTGCTCTTTTCTGCCCGACTATCCGCGCCATATAACTTGCGCCGTAGCCGCCGTCGAACGAACCAACTTTGGGACCAGTCTGGCCGAAGCGAGCGTTCTCCGCAGCAATCGTTAGATCGCACATGAGATGAAGCACGTGTCCTCCTCCAATTGCATACCCCGCAACCATGGCTATGACCGGCTTGGGAAGCGTGCGGATCAGACGCTGAAGATCGAGCACGTTTAGACGTTCGACTCCTCCGGAGTCCCTGTATCCGGCTTCGCCCCTGATCTTTTGGTCGCCACCGGAACAGAAGGCTTCTGTTCCTTCGCCAGTAAGTATCGCCACCCCGATGTCCGAATCCTCTCGCACGTCAGTGAAAGCCGCGATCATCTCATTGACCGTCTGCGGCCTGAAGGCGTTCCTCACCTGAGGTCGGTTTACTGTGATCTTCGCGATGCCTTCGGCTTTTTCGTATCGAATATCGCCGAATTCGCGAGCTTTCAGCCACTTGATATCAGACATTTCGGTTCTTCTCCTCGCTGTGTGACCAGCATTCCTGAACAAAGTCGCGATGAATGCTGGAGACAGCCACAGTTTTCTCTATGTGCACGGCATGCCCGGCATCGCTAACAGCAACAACACTAACGCCCGGAATTAGACCGGCCATCCTGGAAGCAATCGACGAGAACTTCGTGTCGAGCGAGCCGTGAACAAGCCGGACAGGGCATCTGAGTTCCTGGAGTCTTGACCAGAGCGGCGACTGGGCGCCTGCGCCAGCGAATCTCAAGGACATCGCCAGCCCCCTTGCGTCGTTACTCCGGCGCCGAGTTTTAACAGTTCGCAGCGTGGCATCATGCCTCCTGAGACTCTCGAAAAGTGGCCGCTCGTACCACTCATCGACGAATCTCTCTACGCCGATCTCCATCAGTCTGCCTGCGCGCATCTCATCGTCCCGTACGCGATGCCGCCTCGCCTCATCAGTTACAAGTCCGGGACTCGCACTTTCCAGAAGCAGCCCTCGCACTCGAGTCGGATACTCAAGAGCCGTGAACAAAGCGATCCGTCCACCCATCGAGTAACCAGCGACCACCACGCTCTCAAGCCCGATTTCGTCAAGAACCGCTACTATAGAGGCAGACGTGGAAGTAAATGTATAGTCATTGTCGGAGTAGGTCAAACATGATTCGCCATGTCCGGGCAGATCAGGCATAATGCAAAGACAATCATGGCTGAGCTCAGTCGCAATCTCCTGCCAATCGCGACCCGATCCCATGAAGCCGTGTAGCAGAAGCAAGCTCGGAGAGCTTTGATTCCCCGCTGTCGTGTAAGCAAGTTTCATATGATTCCAGTTCTTATTCCCTTGCATCCGACGCTGGTGACTCGATTCAGGCGATTTGGGCAGACCGTGCAGGAGCAACTACAGCCCCTGCCTCCGCGCCGCTCTACCGCTACTGTTTGCTAAGAACCGAGCCGCTTTGTCAAGGGTTTTCTTCGATTATTGTGCAACCTGATGAAGCTGTCAATTGCCGAAAAGCGGTATGGCAATCAGATTGCAGCCAATCGGCAGATCAAGGTGCGATTTGCAGATGGTAACGACAGCGCACAGAGGCTGCCGAAGATGCAGAGCACAACCTACTTAGGTCACGACGCCGTGTCGCCGGCCCATGTCACCATACCGAGTTCGAAGTGCTTGACGAGGCTCCTGTGGAACGGCGTAACGCGCACAGAGAAGCCGTGCTTTCCCGACTTGCTGAACTGAACGGATCCGGTGAACTTGTAAACTCCTTCGCGCTCGTCTCCTGAGAACTTGAGCGCAACAGCGTTGGCATCGCTGATGGTCTCGCCGTACCCTGCAAGTCCTATATATAACTCGACAAGCACGTCCGAGGGGAGCATATCGCCGAGATGAACGAAAACATCAATGGCGAGTTCAGCGCCAACCTCTGACTTCTCACCGGCGTACGATGTAACATCGAGAATCCTGACATCTTTCCAGGCCTTCACAAGCTTGCCTCGCCATGCAGAGAGTTCCCTGAGTTCTTTTCTCTCATCCTTCTGCAGGATCAGCGACTGCCGATAGGCTGGAAGATAGAATGATTCGGCGTATTCCTTCATCATTCTATTCGTGTTGAAAACAGGGCCGAGCTGACACATCGACTGTTTCATCTTCGCAATCCAACCGCGTGGAAGCCCATCGGCTCCGCGGTCGTAGTAGAGCGGGATGACTTCCTTCTCAAGCACATCGTAGAGGGCATTCGCCTCGACCCAATCCTGATACCGGTGATCCGAGTATTCCTCACCGCGTCCGATTGCCCACCCTACCTCGGGATTGTAGGCCTCAGCCCACCAGCCGTCGAGTATGCTGAGATTGATTCCGCCGTTGAACACGACCTTCATTCCCGAAGTACCAGAAGCTTCCATCGGTCTTCGGGGAGTGTTCAGCCAGATATCGGCTCCCTGCACAAGATACCTCGCGAGGCCGATTTCGTAGTTTTCGAGGAAGACCATCCGGTGCCTCAGATCCTCTCGTCGGGCGATGTGAACAAGTTCTCTGATCAGGTCCTTTCCTTCATTGTCACGAGGATGAGCTTTGCCGGCGAAAATCAGTTGCACTGGCCTGCTCTGATTGGTCAGGATCTTAATGAGCCTGTCGAGATCCTTCAACAACAGCGTGCCACGTTTGTAAGTCGCGAATCTCCTGGCAAATCCAATCGTGAGCGC
>JAGVNY010000034.1 GCA_020053015.1 Candidatus Zixiibacteriota bacterium
CATTTGCGCTCAAAGCGCATTTCGTTGCGGAGACAATTCACTCCCGAATGATTGGGACCGATTGGTTAACATGGAGTTACATGATCCATTGCGCAATGGCATGCCGATTGCAACTCGTAAACGCGGGTAATTGTGACCTTAACGACAAACCAAGGAGGACTATTGATGAAAAAAACCGCACTGGCAATCGCGACGCTCACGATATTGCTGTGCAGCAATGCGATGGCCGTGCCAACCTTACGGGTTGATGGGATATTCACCAACCCAATGGCCCATGCTGTACAGGATCTGACGTTCAGTTTCGGTTCTGGTCAACAGACCTGGACTCTGCTTGCGGAGTACACGAACTGGAACGACGTCAATAACTTCGGACTCTACACCGATCTGGGCATCGGAAACGTGCAGACGGGTATCTTCGGAGGGACTGCATCGCCTGTCAGTTCTGTCACGACTAACTTTGCGGCAGGGACTCCGCTGGGAATGTACCTCTTGAACGACATCAATAATAACGGTGTTTACGATGGTACAGACTCGTACCTGTTTTCACAGCGCTCGCTTACAAGAGGTTCGTGGGCATATGAGCACCAGTGGTTCCAGATGTACAATGTCGCGTCGTTCGGCGAGTCGGATTACTACTTCAACACGACTACCGAGGATTTCAGATATCATGGTGACTTCGACTATCTGATATTCATCGACGACGATCACACATCGGCAAACTGGGATCACAATGACATGATCGTTGGGGTGACGCTCTCGTCATCGGTGCCTTCGGTTCCTGAGCCGGCTACGCTCCTGCTGTTCGGTGCAGGTCTCGCCGGATTCGGCGTCGCAAGACGCAGAAAACGGCAGTAACCGGACTGATCCGCAAAGAGAGTTACGAATAGGACGGACGGCTTCAACGGCCGTCCGTTTTACTTTCTCGGAACATTGCGTATCGACTCCCGCGTTGGATTGCCCCATCGATATGAGATGGGCATAGGTGCGATTCTTGAATATCTGCTGATAGCGACTAATCTTCCCGATTTGATGTTATCCCATAACGCAACATTTTGTCCTTGAGCCCTTTCCGAGTGACACCGAGATACTGTGAAGTCCTCAGAATATTGCCATCATTTGCGCATAGAGCCTTGGAAATAAGCTCCTTCTCGACTCTCTCGACAATCTCGTGAAGCCTTCCCCGATACGATCCAAGATCAATGTTTCCTTCTACTGCTCCAATCAGCTCCAATGACAGATCCGAAACATCAATCTGTCCGTCGACGTCGCTCACGACGGCAGCCCTCTCAATCTCTTTCTCAAGCTGTCTCACATTCCCGGGCCAGGAGTATTTCACGAAGATATCGAGCGCCGCAGGTGTCAGCGACAGACTCTCCTTTCCGAGTTTGATCTGAAGCTGTCGAAGAAAGTGATTCAAGAGCAAAGGTATGTCCTCCCGTCGGTGACACAACGGCGGAACATCGATCGTAAGCGTATTGAGGCGATAGAGAAGATCTTGCCGGAACGCCGCCTTCTCTATCTCCTTCGACAGATCCTTGTTGGTAGCGGAAATCACCCTTACGTCCACAAACCGAGTCTTGGTCGCTCCTATCGGTCTTATCTCGCCATTCTCCAGCACTCGCAGAATGGCAACCTGCGTCGACAGAGGAGCGTCTCCGATTTCGTCGAGAAATATCGAGCCACCGCTCGCCTCCTCGAAGAGACCGATCTTCTCTCTGTCTGCTCCAGTAAATGCCCCTTTGACGTGACCGAAGAGTTCCGATTCCAGAAGCGATTCGGTGCGCACGCCGCAGTTCTTCACAACGAACGGTTTGTCTTTTCGTGGGCTGTTGAAATGTATGGCGCGTGCAATCAACTCCTTGCCGGTCCCGGTCGCGCCGGTTATCAGGACAGGCGAGTCGTTTGAACAAACCTTCGACACCAACATCATCACTTTTCGCATCGCGGGCGACTTGCCCACGATATTCTCGAATGCAAACGACCCTCCGATCTCTGCGCGCAAGCGGATATTCTCGTTGCGCAGCTTCTCCTGTGAGACTCTGAGGAGCTCATTCTTACGCGCGAGTTCGTCAAGCAGAAGAGCAGTGCTGAGGACGTGAGCCGACTGAGACGCAATCACACCCGCGATTCTGGCGTGCCGGTCTTGAAACGGACCCTTGGCCCGTGAACGCACCAGTGTTGTTATACCGATGGTCTCCCCACGGGCAGTCATCGGGCAGCAGAGCGCGGACTGAAATCTGCCATCTTCTGACGACAGCCCCCTGAAACGCTCGTCGCTATCGAGATCATCCAGCTTGAGCACGCGCTTGTTCTTCAGCACCCATCCGGAAACTGCCACGCTCACGCGAAACGGTATGCCACCCGATTCGGCCTCGCCCTTTCGCACTACCGTCTCGAGACTTACGCCTTCCTCGCGTTTGACGAGGTTGATAACGCCCTGATCGGCCTCAGTCAGACGGATCAACTCGTCGATAATAAGCGACATTATGTGATTCGTCTCCCGAACGCGACAGACTCTCTCCAGCACCCTGTTGACAGTCTGCAATTCCTCGACTGTTGCTTGAAGCCTATCGACGCCGTCGTCTTCAATCACACCGACACCTCGTATTCTTCCGCTCTCGGAATCGAACCTCTGAAGAAACTAAACGCTCTCAATCAAGCCGTCAACTGGATACTTTGCGCCGCCTGCTGCTTAGCAGCTATCCATGCCCTCACGCTACAACACATAATTCTCAGACTCCGCAAGATACGATTGTGCTTTGGGTTATGACGGACTGCCTGTCCGATTGAATTCCGGCATGCCCATTGCGATCGACAGGGACAGCGACAAACACGCAGTCCGGAGTTGGACTGAGCAAGCGGGAGGAGGAACACTATTGATAATCCGAATCAATATGAAGCACAGAAATCACTCACAGAGAAAGTAACGGGTAAGGAGTAAGAGATGAAGAAGCTAATCGCGATCATTTCAACGCTATCCTTGATCGGTCTGACAGTAATTGGCTGCAGCACGGACAGTCTGTCGACATCGTCCCAGCCGCAAGACGACGATTATTTGACCGCTCTGCGGGATCTTGAAGCACAACCGTGTCCGCCAGCTCCAATGCCTCCGCCTTCGCCGCTGACAACGGTCAGCATCGGCAATGCGTCGCTCGTTTTCTGGCCTTATACGGGCGCAGACTTCTCGGGTACGCCACAGGATCCGATTAACCTGATCTTCTTCGGCAAGGCTGATCCTCGAGACATTCGCGCTGCATTGCTATCGCTCGATGGCGACCGTTCAGCATTGGGCATGCCACCCGTGCCGCCTTTCAATTCGACATGGGAAGACGCCATCGGCGACGTCCAAACCGGCTATAGTGCATCTTCGAAGTGGACCGGTGGAGTGGTCCAGCTCGCATGCGGCGATTACTCGCCTGCTCGATTCCATTTGCGTCTCTTCAAGATGGGTCCATGGACAATCGGCAACGCACACTTCGAAGTAATGATTCCCGGAACTTCCGATCATCAGGTGCTGAGCTGGGAACTCGCCGAGCAGTTCGTCACCGCAGATTTCATAAGAAGCGGGCTGCTCGATCCGAACGTGCCGATTGTTCCGACAGGTCAGATCAACGACTCGCCATTTCGCACAATACCGGCCATTATCTACAACGAATTGCCCGTCGAGATGAGACAACTCGCTGGAGGACCGCTGGGTGATGTCACTGAAGATGTGCCGATTCAGACAGACGGCCAAACGATGATACTGAATCTCGCGAACAAAGTCCCGCGCGTCGCCGAGACCCGCGTTCAGGACTTCACTCTGAATTATGACATAGTCGCACCGAGGCCCTTCTGCTCCGCAGGGCCGTTGGATTACGTCTACATAGCAGGACCTGTTCACCTGAAACAGACGACCCGACTCACCGCATCTGGCAAATACGACATGACGTTCAAAGCGGAAGGGCAGCTATCCGTCACGCCGATTGACATCGAAACCGGACTTCCGTCCGGCGAGACGCTCACCGCATATGTGCTGGAGACGCACGGCAGCACGATGACGAATCTGCATTCGTCGGCGTCGTCTCTGAAGTACCAGAGGCTGATGCCTGTTGACGCGCCCGGAGCCGGTTGGCTGTTCGCGAGGCTCCGTGTCGACTCGCAGGGATACAACGGCTTCCAACTCGTAGTTGAGTGCGCCGATGATCCTGATCTGATGGCGTCTGGTGACTACGGATCGGATACGATGATAACAAGTGCAAAGACGCTGATGAATCCGTACGCCCTGGGATATTAGGAAAACGGGGGTGTTGTCGTAAGTATTCGTCAGCGGTCGACAGCCGGCGTCTGACACGGGACGCCGGCTGAAGAATCGGGTCCAAACCGAGAAAGAGAGTCATCACCGTCCTTGTCTGAATAAGATCGAACGCGAGACCATCGAGACGGCGAGAGGATTTGGCTCTGTCAAGTGCCAATAGATGGGTAGCAAGTTCTGCCAGGACACGGGTAACACTTTCAGACAGGGGAGAATGGAGCATCGTGAGTTGCGATGGGTCTTGCGAGGTTGTCCCATAAGTTGCGAAATGCTTGATTGGAGTAGGTCGGGTTTGGTCTTCCCCCGGTTTTGTGGACAGTTTGTTAAGCATGTGTGTTTCTCGAATCGAAGTCAAGCGGACTTACGTAGCCAAGG
>JAGVNY010000075.1 GCA_020053015.1 Candidatus Zixiibacteriota bacterium
ACAGCCTCGCCCCGTTCATCTCTGATATCGGCCACGTTCAGAATGGCATGCCCATCGACAATCCTGGCAAGCGATCCTGATTCGAGTGCATATGCATCGAATTCCCCCGTCTGTGAGTCGCCGTAGGAGTACTGAAGTCCTTTCGAGTCACACGGCGATGGTCCTCCTGCGAAGATGTAGTTAATCAGAAACACGATGTCATCAATATCCACAAACCCTGAGTGATCGACATCACCGCATTCGATTGGGTTCGGCGCAGGTCCGCTGGCAAAGATGTAGTAGATGAGGTGCACTACGTCATCGATGTCAATCTCTCCGCTCCCGTCCGAATCGCCAAGCAGATATGTTGTTACGCTGGGGCAAACAGCGGTTGCAGCGGGATACCCGCATGGGAAGGCAGCAAGTCCGTAGATGAAGTAGCTCCTGAAAACGTGATAGTCGTCCGCGTCAACGACTTCGTCACAATTGAGATCAGCCTGGCACAAGGGATGCGGTTCCGGTCCTCCGCAGAACAGGAACTTGAAGAGGTATTCCAGATCGTTCACCGTCAGGCAGATTCCATCGCCATCTGTATCCCCGCAGGCGTAGCACGTGTCACACTGCACCTGGTCACAGATCAGACCCGGATAGAATATGCCGTTGCTATCACGACATGTCTGCCTATCGGTGTAGAAGCAGTACGGTTGATCGAGCGAGTCGCAGTCGCAGCAGGCGCCGGTGTCGGAAGGCGGACAGCAGAGTTCCACACTCATCTCGATATAGTCGATTTCGGTGTCGTCCTGCATGACTATGTCGAGATCACCGTCCTGAATATTGGCAAGTATGTTGGTTGTCGGATGATTCGGAGAGAATGGGAGGGCTTTCAGATCCAAGCAACACTCAAGCACATCGCCTTCTTGCCAGGGACCGCTCCCCGGATTGCAGTAATTCTCCAGATCGTTTATGGATATCGACCAGACTCCTCGACATGTAGTCCCGTCGCAGTACACTATTCCGAAGGTGTCGTTGCCGGGAATGCCCCCTGAAGCGCGGAGCTTTATGCAAAGTTGTGCTTCCACGACGAGACAGGTGTTGTCCCAGCAGTTGTCAAACGTGTGGCCGAAACACTGGTTGTCGGTGGGTGAATCGAAGTCGGGCTGATAATCATTGCAGTTCGTCTGTATGTGCGAAATCAGATCCGGATTGGAGTAGGATGGTTCAGGGCCAATGAAATTGTCTTTAGTCCCGTGGACACAGGTTTCGTAGCTGTGCTCGGAGATTTCACAACTGTCGTTACCGAAATCTATGCCCGCTAAATGGTCCGAGGCCTGCAGATTGAGTCTGTAGTAAACCGATGCGGGGCATGTTTGCACCCATTGGGACGGAACCGTCTCGATCACCTTGTAAGTCCCGGCTGGGAGACCACCGAACGTGTAGTCGCCCTGCTGACCGGTGTTGACACTCATTGAGACTGGGCCGATGAGATTGATTTGGAAGCCCTGCATGAAGTTCTCGCCTGCGTCCTGCACACAATTGTGGTTGAGGTCATGGAACTTCTTGCCGGAGATGCTGGCCCATACGTCTACAAATGAAATGTTCACCCGAGTATAGGACGGCTCAATCCTGACAGTGACGAGATCGTAGTCGCCGGCATCCTGCTTGAACCAGTCAGAGAAGTACTCGAGCGCTTTGACACCTCCGGTTTCGGTGCGTGCGACTATACCAGCGAACTCTTGGCCGTCAGGCAGGACAAAACAGCCCCAGTAGTCACACGGCAGGTCGGTGGAAACATCTACCGCAATTGAGTCACCGGGATCGTATACCAGATCAGAAAACGAGGAGTTCGCGAATGCATTCTCGCCTGCGATGCGGAAGCCATAAGGCGCCAGATCTGCTATCGGCGGAAGATACGGATCGAATATCAACGCGTTTGTCGAATCCGGGATCAACAAAGGATATGTCAGCGACGCGTGATCTGGCGATTCGCTCGTTACTTGTAGGCAGTAGCTGCTGTCAGGCGGCAGAGCCCACTGGGGATAGCGGTAATCAGGCTCACGACTCTGCATGTCCGGTGTCAGCAATGCCATATCATAATCGAGGATCTTCACATGATTATCAAGAGCCTCCCTGATTCCGGTAGGGACGCGGTTCGTGTCTATCGGCGAAAACCAATTCGTGAATGCCGGGGTCTCTGCATCAATCTCCTCAAATTTGTCAAAAAACGAAGTCCAGTCATACTTCACGGTCACGAGGTCCGGCACTCGGTCCAAGTCATATCCTTCGTGGCTTTCCGTCCTCCAAGAGCCCGCCCCATCCGGATCAGGAGGGTCTACAGCAAACCTGGCACCGCTATCCGTTGCAGCCTGTATCCATGTAACCACAAGTACGTACCTACCTGGTGGGGCAGCCTGCACCGTATAGGTCAACATGCTATCGATTTCAGAGTAGTCCCATTGCAGGTCTATGTCCGTATCACGACCTTCCTTGCCAAGGAGATACGGAGTAGTTCTGCCGGTTACCGTATTCGGATCGACGGCGTAGAATTCGAATTCGCCCTTCTCGGCTGGTTCAAGAGACACCTCAAAATCCGTCATAACGAAGTGTGAATCAACCTCATAATCGAGCCTGAGAGTGAAATTCGGGGAGACCAGGGCAACGACGGAATCGACGCCCGTGAATTTCTGGACATTCTCTCCGTCCGATATGGTGACATCGAAGGGATACGGGGCTCCTGCGGGCGTCGTGAAGTGAGCTACGAACTGAGACTGCCCGCAGACCTCCGCTGCTATGAGGAAATTCGCATCCACAGCGAAATGATCCAGTATTGACTCCCAAACACCATTGAAGTAGTGAGTGGAACCTTGGTATCCGCACGAACCGTCGTCAAGCAGGATGCCGTAGTTGTCGTTCACCTGATCGACGGTAGTATATCCGATATGGAAGTCATCATTGAAGACCAGTCCCGCCGACTGCACATCAATCGACAGATTGGAAGGATAGTAGACCAATTCAGATGACGGAAGATTAATGCGGGCGCGTTCAGCCCCGGGGAATCCAAAACCGTCATCGTCCCAGACTATGACGTCGATGCCGAGCCCCGAAGTGTCGCTGAAGTCCGGATAGCCATCGTAGAGCGTCATTTGGATTGTCTTGAGCGAGCATGCAACCTCACACGGAAATCTCTGAGCGAAAGGATCGCCGTCCTCGTCACTCGGGATATACCCGTAGTAATACGGGTCGCATGCATAATCCCACCAAGTGCAGCCGCCACCGGACATGCGCGTCTGGTTGCTCAGGTCAGTCGGCTGCATCTTGTCCACATCATTTAGTTTGTGAAGCCCCCCGAGCGCGGTGGCTGCAGCCACCGTTGTGGCCACCAGCAACGCCAGCAGCGCTGTATAGAAAGTTCTCGAATTCGTTGACATGATTCTACTCCTGTCTTCTTGGTTTGTGGCTGGTAGGTTTCTTTTGTGCGGGCTGACCCGCACGCTGATGTCACGACACTGCTGTCCAAAGTTGTAGCTTGATTCGTTCCAACCGTGCCTCCTTCCGATTCCAGATTGTGCGCAGATTGCTGTCAAATTGTGTGTTGTTGTCATGATTACCTTCTGTTTGTGTTGACCATTCTCTATTACTGGCAACGAATGGGGGCAGGTGTTTTCGGAGAGAACGACAGAAAATATGCAGAGAATCTATTGCGGCGACGGCAGATGACGGAACCCCTTCGGAGGCTGTCTTATGAGTCTCGATATGGTTGATTGGCGTAGGTCGGGTTCCGGATTGTGCAACGCGCAAAAAGAAACCCGACATCGATTTGTCGGCCTTCTACGTCACGCGTCGCGTGACTCCGGAGGCCGACCTACATTTCGAATGTTGCGACGGGTCTTGCGATCCCGACGAAGTCGGGAACGTGTGACCCGGCGCTGTCACAACTTGTTGCGGACAGGTCACAACCGCGACATCGTCGCGTTCAAGACCTGCCCGAACTTCGTCCGGTCTCGGCGGGGAACAGAGACTCTGATGGCAGAGGTCGAGGCCCGTTAGTCTGAGGCTTGTAGAGTGCTATAGGAACATCATGGCAAGAAGTGCTCGGAAGGCATCAGAAGGCCACTTACGGTGATTATCGCCAGTCGCCGAGAGCTATGAAGGCAGCCCACGCATACGGATGATCGGTCAAACGGTCTGCGCGGAGTTTCGCGATGCGATCGAGCTGAAGGCGTCGCAGTTTGTCCGGAAGTGTCTCATCAGTTTCTGTGTAGAGCTGACTCATGATGAACGCGGTCTCCCTGTCAGAAACGGACCACAGAGAGCTGACGATTGTCCTTACGCCTGCCACCTGGAAAGCCCGTCTCAGCCCGTAGACCCCTTCTCCCTGTTGCACTTCCCCCAGCCCGGTTTCGCAGGCAGACAGAACTACCATGTCCGTACCAAGAAGATCCATCGCGGACGCCTCATAAGCCGTCAGCACTCCATCTTCGATTCCGAGGCTGTCGGCGCCCCGACCTCGCATATTCGCTCCGGCAAAGAACAGACCCGACTGTAGAAGCGGATTCTCGCTGGAGCGACTACCGCGAATAGAATGTGCATCCACTTTGCCAGGCGAGCCGGACTTGTCGGAAACACAGTATCCGTGAGTCGCCAAGTGGATAATCCTCTTACCGGGAGCTGCGGCCTTGAATAGGTCCTCGCTTGCCTGCGAGCCGAAGTACGTCGCCACTGGCTCATCGCTGACGTGCCGCCAGCCTTCTGCGATTGAACGAATCTCGTCCCTTGTGCCCGGCAACGCGACGAGGCTGTCACCGCCGAAGAAATCCCAGCCAGATCTCCGGACACTTGTCGTGTCTTCGCACCCGGCCGCGGAAGCATGCTGAACTATCTCCAGACACTCCTTTCTGTCCGCCGCAGATGCGTCGTAGTCCGGATCTCCGATGGCAAGCAGACCTTCACCACTGTTTGGGTTATCACCCAAGCGGACGAGCTCCCGACCAGCCAAAAGGTGATGCACCGAGAGGTTTTCGACCAAATACTTGCCATCGCTGTCAATGAGCCCGGAAAAAGAGACCAGATTGAGCCCGCCATCCGGCGAGATCAAAGCCAGATTCCTGCCGGAGAGGAATCGCTCTGCAGGGCCGATTACCGCGTCATAGAGTCTTCGCGCTATAACCGTGTACTTCTCCAAATCTGACTTCAACGGCATATGCGGTTGAACCGAAAGATCGAGCATGTGGCGCCGATACTCGGTCACGATGGAATCGATTC
>JAGVNY010000170.1 GCA_020053015.1 Candidatus Zixiibacteriota bacterium
CGCCTTTCAGAACGGTATGCGCAGTCCTCATGAAGTGATTCCCAATGATTACTGGTTTCACAGGCAATGGGCTCTGAGGAACTATGGCCAGGCTCAAGGACGGGCGGCCCGCCCTTTGGGTGGGTTTCTCACCGCGCCGGGTGACTCTACCTACACGCCACACTCCTGCATCATCTCACTCTTCTACAGATAATTCTTGATACTTCAGTCGACATTGCGTTTATAATAATCAGAGACTTTCATAGAATGACTTGGCTGTTCAGAGTTCGAGCGCGAATCTGAACGCAGGGGATAGCTGGTTAGGCGGGCGGTAAGTCTGAATGCAGTGCTCTTGGGGTGATTAGGTGATAGTCCCACTCGCTTTCAATTCAAACCAAGGGAGGTATGTGTGAAGAAGTGCATTGGGTGGTTGCTGGTTGGCTATTGGCAACAGGGCTTGTGAGCCGACATTGGATTTGTAACAGAACAGTGAGGACAAAATGAAGCTACGCATTTTTCTGGTACTCATGTTGACAATGGTTGCTGCGGTAGGCGGATGTGACAAGGACATGATAACTGATGGACCTGGGGGGGGATCGTTCAAGGCGTGGTGACTGACCGCGAGACCTCAGCCCCGATTGACTCAGTCTTCATGCGACTGGCGACTGATCCTGCAGGCAAATATCCAGCGTTCGAAGACCGGTATACGGATTCCACTGGGTCGTATCTGCTATTCTCAGGTGTTCACACCGGCAGACTCTTCGTCCACGCGATGAAGAGCGGTTACCAGAAACGCGTGAGCCAAGTCGACGTGATCGTAAGCGATACAGTAGAATTGAATCTCAGTTTGGAATTCGAACTCGAAGCAGAATAGGAGAAAGGAGACAACTATGAGGATCAACCTTGTGCTTGGAATAATGATATTCGTATTCGCTGCCGTCGTCGCTGTAGGGGGATGCAGCGACAGCAGATCAGTCGACGGTCCCCCCGGCTTCTTTGTCGGTTCAGTACTTGACAAGGCCACGATGGCAGGAATAGACTCGGCAGCGATTTCTGTGGGAACTACCGCTGATACCTCCGCTGGCGGATTCACGCACAGATACACGGACACAACGGGTTACTACAAACTATCCGCCGGATACCGCAAAGGAACATTCTACATAGTCGCTCGAAAACAGGGCTACGCGACTGCTGTTAGGCAGGTCACCTTGGCTGGTGACTCGGTTTCTGCTGATTTTGAACTTGAAAGAGAAGAGTGAGGACCAAATGAATGGGGTGAAAAGTAGCCTATTGATCATTAGCATGAGCGCATTTGAGTTGCTCAGCTTGACTTCGGATGCGTTTGCGACCACGCGCGAAGCAAGAACAAAGTCCTGTGTTGTAATACCGGAGGACCGGAGTGTCAGCTTCTCGGACGAGATCAAGCGATTGGAGGAAACCTACAGCTTCGAAGTTGCATTTGCGTTTTCTCCTCACTCTGTTCTGGGGTATGTACCAGAGAGACTGGCGGAGCGTGTCCACACCGACACGCACTTATATGTGGCGCACGAGGGTGAAAGCCTCGGAAGCACCTACGGTCGTGCTCTGACAGATTCTCAATTCAAGAAGCTGCAGGCTGCCTGGGGAGCATTCTGTGAGCAGCCGGAAGATCACATTGGGTTCGCATCCACTGAATCGGATTCGTCAAAGCGGCCTCATCCGCTGAACAACGATGTCAAGGTTCGGGATGATGAGAGTAGACTTGATCTGAGGTACAGACTCACATCCGAGTACTTGATCGGAAAGATCGCACTGGGGATATTCCTCATGGAGAGTCTGGGCGATCAGGAGAACTGGTCGAACGGGCCGTCCAATCGGCAGGAGTCTGTCTTCCAGAAGATCATCATAGGGCTGAACTGGATGTATGAGAAGGCTCGGGCCAAAGATGTCCATATAGAGTTCTGGCTGGACAACGATGGGTACTATGAGTCGGTGCCGACCGTTACATGCGACTGCGAGCCGATCACGATGAATTCAGATGATGATGGCTTGTGGATAAGGGACGCAATGACATACGCTGGTCACTCCTCTGGTGACTCGGAGAGTCGAATGTATTCCTATGTCAATGACTTGCGGCACGATTGGGCCACAGACTGGGCCGGGATCATCTTCGTCGTAGACGACTGGAACGACCCGGACAATATGTTCGCCGACGAAGATCCGATATTTGCCTACGCAGACAACTGGATAGAGCGGACGACGTTAGGAGGATATGTCTTGATGCACGGCGGGCCTTACTTGGTTATGACCTATGACAACGACAATTGGGGGCATGAGAATATGCCCGACGTGTTTTGTCACGAATTCTGTCACATGTTTGGTTGTCCCGACGAGTATCCAAATGGCGGTACTTGCCATGACGAGGGGATTCCTAACCCTTGGAGTCCGGATTGCCACTCCAATTACGGCTATCTCTTCAATGCAAACCACAATTGCGTTGCGTGCAACAGTGACACTGTTCCTTGCATAATGCAGGGCCTTTGGCTTAGTGCCGGTCTGTGTGGATGGAGTCATGCTCACCTTGGCTGGTATGACGATGACGGCGACGGCGCTGCCAAGCCAATCGATCCGAACAGCGGGAAAATCGCATATGTTCGCGGTGTCATGCCGGGAGATGTCCTGGACTTCTTCACTGGTTTTGGTGGCGAATTCATCAAGCGACTTACTGTGACAGAGGCAAACTCAGCTCCATGGGGCGGGATTCTGGATGTCATCTGGGACAAGACAAATCTCCACGGGTACGTTGTAGCGCCAGGCGTATTCTACCTCTCTCGAAATGGTGGCGAACCGACAGTTGTCTCGGGGGCGGCTTACGGCCCATTCCCAATAGAATTCGAGCAGCCTTATGTCGATTCGCTTTCGCTGGTCTTTGCTCTTGAAACCGAATGGGGAGCATACACACGACTTGAGATTGTCGATTCTACAGACGAACGAGTACTGTATCCGATTCGAGATGAACTCCTTTCCCCAGAGGAGACCAAATACATCGACCTGACTGTGCTGCCAGTCGACGGCACACTTACTGCGAGGTACTGTGGGTGGCTTCCAGACGGCAGTTATTCCGGCTGGTCTGAGACCGAGTTTTACTTCTGTAACACCACAATCAACGCCGACTGCGACGCCTGGCCGGACGCCATCGACAATTGCCCCTTCGTATATCAGACTAACCAGTTGGACAGCGATGGAGACGCAGTTGGAGACACGTGCGACAACTGCAGGTACATATTCAACCCGAATCAGGCCGACAACGCAGACTGCGATACCTGGCCAGACTCGATCGACGATTGCCCGCTCGTGTATCAGACTGATCAAGTGGACGGCGACGGAGATGCCGTCGGAGATACCTGCGACAACTGCAGATACATGTTCAACCCGAATCAGGCGGACACGAACGAAAACGGCATCGGCGATATGTGCGAATTTCTGCATGTTCTTGTTACCACGCCGCCGCCGAATGCAGTGGACGTCGATCCGAACGCAGATATTCAGGTGACATTCAACCACGACACCTATCCCTCCTCAGTCGACAGTGCGACGTTCAAAGCCTACGGAAGCTTAAGCGGCATTCACTCCGGAACCGTCACGTTCGATGCCGTCAATGAGATAGCGAAGTTCGACCCGGTCGTGCCATTCTCAGCGGGAGAGATGGTGACAGCAATCCTGACAGACGCAATCCGGACATTGCCGCCGATCTTGTATCTGGACAACGGTTTCGTGTGGACGTTCACGATTGGAGCGCCAAGGGGCTGTACAGTTTTCGAAGTCGACACCACGTTTCAGTTTGACAGCGCGCCGTGCGCGACCTGCGCAGCGGACTTCGACGGCGACGGACATGATGAGGTATGTGCGGTGGTTGGCGGGTACGACTACAGTCAATTGGTGTTCCTTGACAATTCTGGTTCGGGCGACCTCACCGTAGATATGATCTATACTATCGCTGGTGCCGCACGCTCAATCGTCGCTGGCGATTTCGACGGAGATGGAGACGTAGATATCGTCACAGGCCACATGACTCATCCCGGTGTCTGGATTCATCTGAATGCGGGCAATGGGACCTTTCCCACACACGATAGCTGTGAGATAGGAAGCGGTGTTTACTCGATCGCTTCTTCCGATTTCGACGGCGATGGTGATCTTGATCTGGCCGCGTGCGATGGCAGTACTGTTGAGCTATTGACCAACAACGGCGAGGCGATTTTCTCCTGCAGTTTCATCTGGTGGTCGTTCTTCTCAGCGTACAATATTACGGTGTCGGATTTCGATTCGGACGGCCTTTCTGACATTGCCGTTGCTGAGGAGATAGGAAATGTGGTGGAAGTCCTATTCAACAAAGGGAACGGCAACTTCCAATCTTCGTTCTGCTGTCAAACCTGGAATGTGTGGTTGCCGATAGCCGCTGACTTTGACTCCGATCACGACGCCGACATAGCCACGGCTAACATGGGTAATGGTGTGACAACCTTTGTCAATGACGGCATTGGTGACTTTGCACCGGGGTGGAGTTATGCCCCTTCGGCTTTCATGCGGTCTCTCGCTGCTCCCGATCTCGACAGCGACGGAGATGCAGACTTGGTCATGGGCTACTCCACTGAACAGATCCAGCTTGCCATGAACGATGGAAGCGGTGTTTTCGAGTTGGCGAGTGCGATTGCGTGCAATGCTGTTCCGAGATCACTCTGCTTCGCCGATCTCGACCATGATGGCGCATTGGACATTGTTGTCGGCGGATTAGAAGGTGAGGTCGTCGTATTGCTCGCAGCGCGCTGTGTCCCCGGAAATGCCAACGGCTACGGCGACCCTGCAGTAGATATTGACGACCTGGTATACTTGATCAATTATGTTTTCGGTGGCGGGCCAGCGCCGATACCTTTGCTCTGCTGTGGGAATGCCAACGGGTCAGGCGACGTTGACATTGATGATATCGTTTACTTGATAAACTACGTCTTCAGCGGTGGTCCCGCCCCAATTCCCGTCTGCGAGTGACGCCCTGATTGTCATCTCAGGAATCTGATGGCGGATGGAGGACTGGCGAGCCAACTCTTGGCTTTGATGACGTGCGCGATCTGACGTGCGTAGCGTCTCTGCGTCATCAAGGCGACATCGGGCGACACAAACTTTCGGTGAGTCTCTCATACCAAGCTCCTCTTCTGACCGGCATGTAGAGGTTCAAGAGGCTGTCTCACAAGTGAGTAGGTCGGCCTCCGCAGTCACGCTTGGCGTGACGTAGAAGGCCGACAAGTCGGTGTCGGGTTTCTCGTTCCGCTTCGCGTCACTCGGAACCCGACCTACTCCAATCCAGCATTTCGTAACTTATGGGACAACCTCGGGGTTCCCGACGCCGCACTAAGCTCAAATGGACTTGACGCATACGCGCCTCTGATGTCAGTTCTCTTTGAACGCGTAGTCGTCGTACTCGATTTCGAAGCGAAGCTTGTGCTTAGCCTCTTCTTGCGCAAGATTCAGCAGAATCGCCTTGACCTCGGCGTTGTCGGTAGCCGAAGCGAGGTCATGGTAGAGCTTGAATGCAGCCTTCTCCGCCTTCATCGCGAGAATCAAAGCCTGCTGGTAGTCGATGTCCTGATCGAGCTCCACATCAATCAGGTAGTCGCCTATCTTCAGGTCCATTACTTTTTTCTCGGCGTGCGCCATCATCTTGCCGGCCCTGATGCCTTCGAGTTTCTTGCGGTGCCCGAGCTCTTCTTTGGCAAATCCCTCGAAGACATCCTTCATGCCGGGTCGCTTCATCTGGACTGAGAGTCCGATGTAGAAGTCGTGAGCATCCTGCTCCTTACCGATCGCATATTCCAGAATCTTATCAACTGAGTCCAGCTTCATCGTAACCTCCTACTGAATTCGACCAACGCAGCACGATTGACTTCCATTTCGGACAAGCGCATCGATTACGCTCCTTGCCGACGACCAGGCCGCTTTCGCGGTCGATCCACTGGACGGAATATAATCATTCGGGGCGACTTTTCCAATAGCGGGAAGCGTCCGGGAATCGGCAACATGAAAACGGCAGCCCCGATGACATCGGGCTGCCGCGTATCTGTTCGGTTCGACGAGAATCGAATCTCGCGAGGAAGAGTGATCTATGTGTCTCGACTAATCGCAGCCCGAGCAGGGTGTCGGGCCCCCGCCGAAAACATAGTTGATTAGATACACTATATCGTCTATGTCAACGGCGTCGACGCAGTTTACATCGCCCTTTGAGAGCGGAATTGGCGCGGGACCGCCTCCGAACACATAGCTGATCAAGAATACGATGTCGTCAATGTCGACGAATTGATCGCCGCTAACGTCACCGCAATTGGATACCGGATCGGTGACGAGGATGCTGACCTGAACGGTATCGTAGCTGGCAGGAGTGCCGGAATCGTGCATCTGGATTTTTAGGATGTACGTTTCCTTCCATCCGGGAGTCCCTGAGATAGTGCCGGTCTGCCCGCCGGTGAAGACACAGCCGTAAGGCGGCTGACCGGATATTTTGGTCCAAATGTAGGGTGGAACGCCACCAATACCCCAGAATTGATAGAAATACGATTCTCCGAGATAGGCGTTCGGTAGCTCGTAGCTCTCTATATGAAGGGTGCCGTCGCAGGCATCGCCTACGCCGTTTCCGTCTTCATCAAACTGGTGGGGATTCTGCACGTCGATACAGTTGTCGCAGTCATCGCCGACGTCGTCTGCGTCCGTGTCAAGCTGGCTAACATTATCGAGAAGCCAGCAATTGTCGCTAAGATTGGGGATGCCGTCGCTATCCGCGTCGACATCACAGTGGTCGCCCACGCCGTTATGGTTTGCATCACCTTGCTGCGGATTCTGCACAGTGAGGCAGTTGTCACACAGGTCTCCGACTCCGTCGCCGTCGCCGTCTTCCTGCCCCGGATTGTACGCGACCGGGCAGTTATCCTGTGAGTTCGTAAGACCGTCCAAGTCGGGGTCGGGTTCAGGCTGAATGTTGCGAATCATCGCTTCGATCATATAGTCACAGCCTTCCCAGGTGCAATAAAGATCGTCAAGTGTGTACCACGCGGTGTGGCTATCACCCCAGCCGTAGTTGAAGTGATACTGCTTCATGGCATCGACCGTCTTCCACCCGTCGCAGACGATCGCGTGTCTACTGATGGTGTAGTACATAGGCCTGCCGGCATTGATCTCGCTTTGAATCAACGCGAACCAGCCATCCGCCGTGTAATTAGCCCGATACTCGTCATCGATGGATGCATCATATCGGAAATGGGTGGGGAGGTTCTCTTGCACATACCACGAGTAGGTGCCGGAAGCGCATCTTCCATACATCATCTCGAAGCAGACTCCAAGTTCGTAACTGAGCTCCGCGAGCGCGTCCTTCTGAATCGGATCGCACGGATAGCCGCAATGGATCGGCATGTTCGCCCAGTCGTAAGGATCAGAGTAATCAGCGACAAGGGTCCTTCCGGGCGAGCTCCCGTCGCAGGAGTAGTCACCATCCCAGTAGTAGCTGGAACTGCCGGTTCCTGCCGGAGGCCACTGCCAGTATTCCATTATCTGAGCCACAGCCGTAGCCACGCAGCCCACGATGCACTGTCCGCCATCCCCATCAGGACAGAGCATGTTATAGGGCTGTCCCTGGTGCCAGGCGGTCGTTAGCAGTGGACCTGCCTGTGCCTCAGCTTCCTGCGCCAGAGTCGATCCAAACTTACCAGGCGTTACAGCAAGACGATCCCATTCATCCCTGTTTGATTTGCCGAAGAGCCTGCTGCTTTCATCCGGGGCCATGGCTTCGAGGCTGCCGTATCGCTCCACGAAAAGCCTTGTGCGATGAGTGAGTATTTCGCGGATCATCGCGACGAAGCCGTCCTCATCGTTGATATTAAAAGAGCTTGTCTCCGAGTGGACCTGAATAGGCGGAAGATCCTTTAGCGCGGGCACAAGGATGTACCCTTGCGGCTCTATCAAGAAGACTCTCGCAAGGAGCGTGTCGTTCGCCATGAGATCGCTCTGGGTCGAAATAACTGGATTCGCCGATCCTGCCCAGCCTCCCGTGACCGACACAGAACGCGATAGCCAATTCTGGCAGACCTGTGCCATCTCCTCGGTTGAAGCTGTCTCTGCTTCAGCCGGTTGGTTGGTGAAAGGACAAAGAAGCATGAGCAGAGCAAAGGAAAGGACTGAGCTGTAGAACAGGGACCTGCAATCCTCGAACTCCGTGCGCTGTGAGACATATTTGCGTGCTGTCATCAAAAGGCCTCCGAAGTAGCTGGTACATCATTCAGGCGGTGAAAGTACCTGCAGCCAATCTAACACAAACTCACAGCTTGTCAATCTCTCATCTGAGCCATTGCGCGTTCGACGATTGGCAACACGAGGCAAAGGAGACTGCCATCTAACCAGCTACGCAAGTCGAATTCGTCCCCCGCACTTCCGAGAGATTCAATGCCTTCGATTCTTCTTATCGGAATCCTGCGCGCCTTTCTGACCAACGCCGTGAGGACGACTGCGCTCGCAAACCGTGTCCGCGACCGGTGGGCAGGCCCGAATCATCCAAGTCACAAGCAAGAGGCTGGTTGAGAGCCATCCGGCCTTCTCAAACTGTCGTGTCCAGCGCTTCTCAAAAGACGGAGCCCAGGAGTTGTCCGATTGTCCTTGAGCTTTTGGACTTGTTTTTCTCCCAAACGTTTGGATACGGCTGGATCGAAGAAAGAAGCATGCATCTTTCGGGAACCGCGTCTTCCTCACAGAACCAAGTCAGCCGGGAGTAGAATCATTTTCTTTGATGACAGCGGAAGGATGGGTCTCTGTGCTCGAATATCGGCTCCGTAGTCCGGGATGGTCTTCAACACGCAACTCGTTATTATATAATAGAATACTGCTCTGCTAAGGTGGATCGGGTTGGGGTTATCGCACCTGGATGCTGCACACCGCATGAATGTGGACAGAAAGGCAAGGGACTGTCGACAGTCCCAAACTGAATGTGGAGTCAAATAGTCTGTGAAAAATTTCACTTGACAGTCGCGTTGCAATTCTTATCATTTTAGTAATGTTTAAGGATTCCGAGACGATAGTCTGCATGGGTGTGCAATGAAGTTTTCGACTCGCACAAGATACGGCCTGAGAATGATGGTTGAGTTGGCGAGATGTCTGCAGAAGCAGGATCTCGTCCAGTTGAGCCGAATCGCGAAGATCACGGGTTTATCGGTCAACTATCTGGCTCAGCTTGCAATCCCTCTCAGAAGCAGCGGACTCTTGATAGGAGTATCGGGAAAGCATGGCGGCTATCAGCTTGCTCGCAGGCCTGAGGAGATACGAGTCGCGGACATAATCCGGGCAGTTCAGGGCCCGGTTAATCTGACGGATTGCGTCAGCAGCCCATCTATCTGCTTGAACAGCCCTTTCTGCGAGGCGCGAATGGTCTGGGTGATAGCGGGTCATAAGATGATGGAGGTGTTTGAGGGGCTGAGTCTCGCTGACCTTATAGATAAAAACTGGAGAAGAAAGACACTCGAAGAGTACGGTGATATTCCGCTTCTGAATCCGGACGGTTTTATTTCCGAAGCGGACCGCAGGGCGGAGTGCCCTGCTACATCGACAGAGTAGCCAGGAGGAAGACAACTTATGCTGGGAATCCAGATTCTGACATTGATCTGTGTGCTTGTTGCGGTGATCGCCATGGCTGCAAAGGCGTTGCGTTACGCCACAGCTCCGGAGCACATGCGCTGGGAGTTGTATCCGGTGCCGCATGAGAAGGGACGAGCAGAGTATGGTGGCTCGTATCTTGAGGAACTCAACTGGTGGACCAAGCCTCGACACAAGGACACGCTGAACGAGCTGAAGGAGATGGCCGCCGAAGTTCTGCTGTTGAAGGGTGTGTATCATCACAATCGGCGTGTCTGGATATCCTCGCTGCCGTTTCATGGCGGCTTGTATCTATGCATAGGTTGGCTTCTTCTGCTCCTGACCGGCGCCATCCTGCAGATGGCAGGGATACCGGTTTCGTCCGACTCCGGCTCGATCGGTCGGTTGGTTCACTACGTGACGATTCCGGTGGGCTACGCCGGGTTGGTAGTATCAGGGCTTGGCGCAATTGGCCTTCTCGTCTGGCGGTCGTCCAGCAGCGACCAGCGAAAGTTCACTTCGCCGATAGATTACTTCAACCTAATGTTGTTTGTTGTGGTCAGCGCCTGGACCGTCGCAGCACAAGCCGTGTCTGACCCGTCGTTCGACCTGATGAGAGGATATGTCGGATCTACTATGTCTTTCTCAAAGGCGGCGGAACTCGGCACAATGCTAAGTGTCGAGATCGCGCTGATCTCGCTGCTTATCCTCTGGGTGCCGCTGACTCGCATGTCGCATTTCGTCGCCAAGTACTTCCTGTATCATTCAGTGCGTTGGAACGACATGCCCAACGAGAGAGGCAGCAAATTAGAAAAACGATTGCTGGAACTGCTCGGTAAGAAGGTCGCCTGGCGGGGGCCGCACATTCAAACCGGTAGCGCCTGGGGAGATGTCGCCAAGGAGATGAAAAATGAGTGACACGAGCAATATTCGCCCGAAAGACATCAGCAAAAAGACTGAGCGATTGGTGTCGCCCGATTCTTCGAAGCTCGAGAAGCTCCCGTATCCGTATGAAGACTGGGTCGACAAGCCGTTCTCCGAGCTTTCCGAGGCGAAGCGCAAGGGCAGAGACGTGTCGCTTGACGGCATCATGAACGTGGTGGTTCCGGTGCCGGAGACCGAAGCGGCCAAAGAAGAGATGGTTGCGAAGTTCCTTGCGGGATTGCGCAAACTTCTCAGCGTCGAGAACAACTGGACATTCCTGAAGCCGCTTATGCTCTCGCTCGACAACTGCGTCAGGTGCAACACCTGTTCCGAGGCGTGTCCGGTTTTCGAATCGAGTGGAAGACTGGAGTCATACCGGCCGTTGTTCCGTTCCGAGGTGCTCAGACGAATCGTTAACAAATACGTGAAGCCAGGAGGAAAGCTCACGGCGAAATTCACCGGATCGGATATCGACCTGAACTGGGAGACGATCGCACGGCTTGCACAACTCTCCTATCGTTGCACCCTCTGCCGGCGCTGCGCGCAAACCTGCCCGATGGGTGTCGACAACGGGCTTCTGTCGCGCGAGATCAGGAAGCTCTTCAGTCAGGAGCTCGGAATCTCACCGCGTGAGTTGCACGAAGACGGCACTGTCAAGCAGCTTGTCACCGGATCATCAACCGGCATCTCGCCGACTGCTCTAAGAGACTTGATGGAGTTCACGGAGGAGGATCTTGCCGAACGCACCGGATTGAACATCAAGATACCGTTCGACAAGCCCAATGCCGACATACTTCTGATTCACAACGCCGGTGAGTTTCTGTCATGGCCGGAGAATATCGAGGCGTTTGCAGTTCTCTTCGAAGTCGCCGGTATCAGTTGGACTCTCTCGAGCGAGCTGGTGGGGTATGATTCGGTCAACTACGGCCTCTTTTATGATGAC
>JAGVNY010000103.1 GCA_020053015.1 Candidatus Zixiibacteriota bacterium
ATCGCAGGGCGGTGGTCCGGATGAGAACACAAAGCTGATGATATAAACAACGTCATCGATATCGATCGAACCGGAGCAGTCCACATCACCTGCTGCGATGTTTGGAGGAGCAGGCGAGCCTGCGAAGATGTAACCTATCATCGAAACGATGTCGTCAATGTCGACATTTCCACTGCCGTCGACATCGCCGCAGACACGATAGACAACGATTCTAATCGGGTGAACCGCATCACTGCCGTATTTGTCTACGAAGAGGGGCCGGTCGGGAGCACCGCCGAGACCGCAAGTCAGCCCTGCCCACCGCCATGCGCCATATGAGGAGCTCGAATCGATGAGAATCTCACCTTCCCCCGGGCCAACGTCGAGTATCAGTGTGTATGCCAGAGCGTCGTTGGTGATAGCCAAGCCACAGTTTCCCGGAGGCAAGGAAAAAAGGGAAAACACAAATCCATCTGGGTAGGCGCCTGAGATCGGCCCTCCAAGGTTGCAGGAAAACACACCGCCGAATATCCATAACAGGCCCCAATCGACGTAAGAATTGCTCCAGGATACATCGCCCGTGGGAATCATGGAAAATGCATTGCTAAAGTTTGTTATTCTGCCACTCGGTTCAGCGCAGGTTCTTTCGAAATATAAGGGTATCCGAGCATTGACCATTCCGGCCGGCAGTGAGTCTACGCCCACTCGAACGTAGTCTCCGGCCACAACGTTCGCTGTCACGGACAGAATCAGAAAGCATACGAGAATACACGTCTTCATGGTATCCTCCCTCCTCCTCTGCTCGCGCTCACAGATAACAAACACAGCAGAGCGCGTTTGTTTAGAACAGGCCTTGGGTTTGATGCACCCATTGATCTTAACGCTCCGTGACGACAGCAGCTTAGCACACGGTGTTGGTCGCGATATGGATGTTGTTGTCCGTGAATAAGTAAATGATTCCTGCATCCGATGTCAAGCCGAAAATGACGAGAATTCGCATGGCATGGCTCAGGTGATTTGAGTCTTCAGGCTGTGGAAGCCTTCACTCAGCGCAATGGCTGAGGACTGGAGTTTCGGGGCTCAAGTCCGCTTCTGCTGAGCAAGAAACAGGCAAGGCCGAGACCTTTGATGATCTCGGCCCGTATTGCGGCTAAGGGGATTCTATCAACAAGCAGGCAGAGGCGCGGGGCCACCGCCGAATACAAACATGATCAGATAGACTACGTCATCGATGTCGACGAATCCGCTCGCATCAACGTCTCCGCAGCATGTATCCGGGATCGGAGCAGGACCACCCGCGAATATGTTCATGATCAGATAGACGATATCGTCAATGTCAACTATCTCTCCCGCGCCATCGACGTCGCCGGGAGTGCATGAAATCGCAGGCGAGAAAACCTGCCAGAATCCGTGGCGCATAGTGTGGCTCGGTGATGATGATGTTCCCGATGAGGGCTCCCCGATTGTCGATCCCATTTGCATGCCACTTACCGATGAGGAGCTACCTCCGCCGCCTCCCATTACCTGCCAGTCCAACGAATAGGCGATGGCGTCGGTCGAGGCAAAGCAGACAAGCGCCGCAAGAGCCACAAGGATCGCGCACGGTGCGATTTGTCTATGCATAAGGCATGACCTCCGTATGTGGTTGATCGTGATGCGGCTCATTGTCCGACCTGCTTCTCCTGGAGCATCTGCTTCAGTTCGAGGACTGTCGCGCGCAGCTCGTCGAGTTCGGTGTCCTTCTCTTGAAGCTGACGATAGAGCGCCTGGATGGCTGCGAGCGCGACACCTGACGGATCGATCGTCGAGATCGATTTGTCGTCGCTGCCGACGCCGAAGAGCCTGTAGAAGTCCTGAGCTGTCGGGCCGATGTGTTTGACATCATCGCTGTCGGATTTGTAATTCCACTGCGTTACCTGAAGCTCGTCGATCTTCTTGAGGAGCTGCTCGCCGTCAACCTGCGCGAAGTTTTCTTTTGAATTCACGTCCGATGCATTGACCCAGTTCGTGCCGTCACAGTAGGCTCCACCAGCGACGTCGATATGATGAGTCGGCATCGAGTCACCCACGCCAATGCTGCTTGCGAAGTAGCCGTTGCCGTCCGAACTCAGGTTGATCACACGGTCGGCTCCGTTGTCGACGACCATGCTGCCCTTGATTGTACCGTCCCAGCCCTTTTTGGTTGTCATGGCGACATGTACGCCCGGCTCATCGATCGCGATGTCACATCCGGCAGAATCGACTTCGACCAGAGCGCTGCGATCCGCAGTGCCGTCGCCATCGCTGTCATGGTCACAACGCACCAAGCTGCTGCCATCCTCGGCCGTCTCGACTGAAGCGGCACATCTATGTGCGCTCGTGCCTTTGGTCTTGATTGCAAGGCGAGCGCCGGTTGCGTCCGCGAGCTGTTCGACGCCGTTGTCTGCAACGCCGTCGTCGTCAAGATCAGCGACACAGCGTGCGGTTGCCTTGCTGGCGTTGCTGAGAGTCTGGAATTTGCGCTCCGGGTTCCCATCACGATCGAGATCGCTGATGCAAACTGTGGAAGCGGAATCTCCTGCGTCAGAGCTGACCCGGAAATTGCCGCCTGTGCCGTGAGCATGGACAACCACCGATGACGATACACCGTTCGTGTGCAGGACCAAGTTACCTTCATACGGGACTCCCGGCGGGAGGCCATTGAGGGAACGCAGGGCAAAATCAGCGTCCGTGTCATCGCAGTCGGTGCTTGCTATTACATCCGGGATACCGTCACCCTCAACGTCCGCCTCAAGCACGACGGAGGCGTGTGTCGCGTCAGTTGAGCTGCTTACGGATCTACCGCTTGCGCCGGTTCCTTTGGTGTTGATCGCGTGCCTCGCGCTGGTGGCATTGGATATTGAGGCTATGCTGTTGTCGGCAACGCCGTCACCATCAAGATCGGCCTCCAATACCGACGACGCACTGTCTGGGCTGGCCTGCATTCTGATCGTGGCCGTCGTGCTGCCGCTCATACCCTTATATCTCGATACTGCGCCAGAGGCATCGCACGTGTTGTCAATCGACATTTCTGTGAATACGTCGAAGAAAGCCATCCGGTGACTCGCCACAAGATCATCGCAATCCGAGCTGACACTGCGGTCGTCAACTCCGTCTCGATCGAGATCGACTGCGCAAAGCCTCTTGGCGAGCATCGGCGATGCTTTGTCATAGGTTTTGGAGAAAGCGGACGGGTCGTCGATTTCGCAAGCTCTCTCTGCGAGCTTCGGTGTTGACTTATCGTAAGTGTGGGAAAAAGTGACGCCGTCGTTATTCTCAGATGCTCTCTTGGCGAGCACGGGCGATGCCTTGTCATAAGTTCGAGATGAACCGCTTGCGTCGGATGAACTCACTTCGCTGCTGGCGACACTGTCCGAGGCCTCCATATCGATGCGATATGTGATGTCAAAGAATGAATCTACCATAGAAGCTGTGCCACCTCCGAGCACTGTCTTGCTGGAGGATGACCCACCGCCTCCGCCTCCACCGCCACCGCGGACTTCAATCGTGCGCTGGGTTCCGTCGAGGCAGACTGCTGAATCGAGCGTACCGGGCTCTGTGACAACCAGCTTGCCGCCACCAGTGGCAACGTCTCCCCTCAGCTCATGAGCTGCAACTGAGGAAGGAGAGGACAGCAGTCTCGTTCTCGGAGACATTGGAGGTTCCGCTCCCACTTGAACTTCGAGAAATCTGGAAGAAGATGGATCGCCGACAACCACGTCCGGCGGCAGTGCGACCGAAGATCCGAGCGCAACTGAGAAGAGGCCTTCCTGAACATGAACCGAGGAATGAAGTTCCTCCCACAGCGGAGCGCCACCGGTCGAATCGGCATAGATTCTGTACGTGATGTCGAAAAAGCCGTCGACTGGGGAGCTGCTTGCATCAAGAAGTCTTCCCTGATGGCTCAGCACGACCGGCGCGGAGAGCGCGTCCGAAGGAACGAGTAGCACTGTGACCGACACCAGAAGTGTCAGCAGGATCAGAAGAACGGGTTTCATTTCCCACCCTCCGTAGGTGAATTGGTTGTTGATTGCAAGGCTCCGGCAGCGTGCGCGATGCCTTAATCGTTTCCTAACTGGAATCTAATATACATATCATCGACTGATTTTGTCAACTATAAAAGTGGGGTGAAATAATCTTCTTTTGCTGAATCGCACTGGGAGCAATGCCAGATGCCGTCTCACAGTGATTACGCATTGTCACACAATGACTTACCAATTGCAGCATATCGCCCTGATCGAGTTGAGTCGAGATATGGACTTGACACGGCGAAAGAGCATCCGTATGGTGTAGCGGTTGCAACTCGTCTATTTCGGCGTTGATCTCTGAGGACTGGATGTCTGACCGGTCGACTGTACGTGATCGGCCAGTCGTCGAATCGCAATTGGAGGAAATCATGATGAAATGCAGGTGCCTCATTCCGGTTGCTGTCGCGATTCTCGTGATTGGAGTCTCGTGTCAGCAGCTGAACGACAAGCAGGTCGAGGAACCGACGCATGTCTTGCAACTGCTTGTCGGCGAGCCACAGCAAGTTGTCGAAGGCGCTGCGACACTGTTCGTGCAGGGCGGCATCGCACAGATCAGGGTGGTGCTGCCGGACGGTGACACACTCACGACGTCCTATGCTGTCAACGATTCCAACCAGATTCGCTTCCAGTTGTCGCGGATTGAGGAGGGGAAGCTCGTGGTAATCCAGTTTGTCGGAACCGGCGAAACGGCGAACGGTCACGAGGGTGTTTTCTCGGCACTTGTCGAGGGAAAGCCACGGCCAGATATGTCCGGGAGATTCATTCTTAAGGAGCGCGAGAAGAAGTAAGTTTTACTCCTGCATGTCTCCTCACCCGGGTCCTCGACTGGAGTGGCGACGGGGGTAAGGTGTATGCAGTATTGTAGGGAAGAACCCGAGTCACCGTCGAAGGCGGAGACGACGCGGTTCTGCCTATCTTCGTGATGTGATCCCATGCTGGCAGAACCACACTTCGGGATTCAGTGTCTTCGACGTCGTCCCGCTGCCGCGAGACTTGGGTTCGCCCTACCGAATACACGGGTGGTCCGCTCTTGGATGGGATTCTCGAAACCGTAGGGCTCGGAGTTGCGAACTCTTTCGTCGGAGACAACACATGCTAATTGAACGTGAGCTGACGCGGGATGAAGTCGAGCTGGTATGGAGCATCGACCGAAGTGAAGTGATCGACAACATCTATTACTATGAGAACGGCGCTCTGGTGCTCAAACCGGAGCATTACGATATGAAAGGCTGGCCACGCGGCGAGGCCGAGAAATACACGCCGATTCTGCTCGACTGCTTTGACAGGGGCGGATGGTTCTACGGGATATTCGACGACGAAGTTACCCTCACCCCCGGTCTTTCTCGCGCGAGAGAAGGGCATGCCGTGCCGAATGCCCTCACCCCCGTCCCCTTTCCCGAATTGGGAGATGGGTCGAAGACACTGAGCTCTGAAGTGTGGTCGGCTCCTGTAGGTCCGAACCCCTGTGGTTCGGACTACATAGTCGGAACCGCAGGGGTTCCGACCTACAAACTCTGCGCAGAACGGGAAAGGGGTGAGACTATTTCAAGCGTTGGAGCAGGGAGTAGAATTCCACCCGAAAGCTACTCACACTCCGCACACGGCTCCGGTCCACCTGCGAAGATGTAATTGATCAAGTATACAACATCATCAATGTCAACCGGTGGATCGCCGCCGCTGCAGTCAGCATCACCGGCTGCAATCGGTTCAGGAGCGGGACCACCCGAGAAAATGTAATTGATCAAGTACACCACGTCATCAATGTCAACCGCAGGATCTCCGCCGCTACCGTTTGCGTCACCGCAAATGAAGGAGCCAAGACCAGTCAATATAACTCTGTCAATTAGAGTGTCGTAGCCGCCAGATTGCCCGTTGGCCGTAAAGACCAGTGTGTAATTGCCTGGAGCCAGACTGACTAAGAGTGTTCGGTTCTGCCAAGCCCCCCCATGGGCAGCGTCAAAGTGTCCGTGTGCGATTTCTTGCTGTAAATCGTCGAGTATACTCACCGAGTATGGAGATGTGAGACCATTTGAGTGAGCGTTGTCATGCCAGGCGAGTTGGTACGTTCCACCGTCACTGACGGCAAAGTCCTGAGACAAGGGGGATGTCGAGACATTGCCAATGTCGACGAACTGCTCTCCATCCAACGGCGAAGGCCAATTGCTTCCCTCGATCGGATTGAAAACAGTACCGTCAAAAATGCAACCGATCGAGCTGCTCCAACTCCATGAAGTAGGGGTCACATATCCGCATTGGTAGGAGTCTGCGGGAATATCTGGCGTCTCGAAGCTGCCGTTGAGGATGGCTGATGCCGCGGAATTCGTTGCCAACAAAGCAACTATGGCTAAAGCGGCCAGTATGCGAGGTAATAGCTCTTTCATTACTGTTCCTCCGAATGAAATGTCACCGTGTACTGCAGTACTATGATGATGCATTCGAATCATAAGACTGGCGAACGGATCTGTCAACGAAAATAGCGCGTGTGTTCACAGTTGTGGCAGGTCTTGTGAGGAGCCTTGCGACTCGTATGACCTACCGCATCTTTTCCGGTCACATACGGTCACGCTCGCCTTCGGCGCTCCAAGACCCGACGCAACACGGCATCTCGTCAGAGACGTAGGTCGAACCCCTCGTGGTTTTGACAGCGGAGTCCGAACTGCGGAGGTTCGGATCTACAAGACTTTGGCAGTACAATATCCTGCCAGCCTAAACAGAATGGAATACTTTCCCGGAGGAATGTCATTGATTGCAAAACTCCCGTCCGATGAGGTCATTACACCCATCGTTGTGCCCGCGATAATGACTGCAGCACTGGGCAGCC
>JAGVNY010000039.1 GCA_020053015.1 Candidatus Zixiibacteriota bacterium
CGATGTTTGGAACCGGTGCATCAGAGCGTGGTTCAATCATTTGCCCTCGTGCTCAGGCTTGTCCGGGGTGGTGAGGTGTCAGGGCCGGAGGCCGAGTCGGGCGATGACTTCATCGTCTTGCCGGAACATACCGAGGAATTCGATCTCTTGCCGATTGTCCGCGAGAGGATTATCTTAGCGCTGCCTCTCAAGCCGCTGTGCAGGGAAGACTGCAAGGGGCTGTGTCCCCATTGCGGCGCGAGCAGGAATACGGAGAGCTGCGATTGTACCGATGAACGGCAAGATGAGCGCTGGAGCCAGCTACGAAAACTGAAAGAGCAGTCTGGAGGAAATCAAGATGCCACTTCCTAAGCGAAGACACTCCCACACCCGCGGCGCAAAGCGCAGGACTCACTGGAAACTCTCCGCACCGACGCTGTCGACGTGCTCCAAGTGTGGCACGACAAAGATGGCGCACCACATCTGTCCGAGCTGTGGATATTACGGCGGACGGGAAGTGATCACCCCTAAGAAGAGCGAGTAGTTCCTCTCGGTATATGTCAATTAGAATTGCTGTCGATACAATGGGCGGAGATCGCGGCCCTGCCGTGGTTATTGACGGTGCGTTGCAATTTCTGGCCCAGGACAATAGCTCCGATACCAGTCTCGTGTTTGTGGGTCCGGAGGAGATAATCCGAGGACACCTGAAAGAACTCCGCGCATCGGAGAACGGACTCTCTGTAGTCGATGCGCGTGAGGTTATCACGATGGATGACACACCGAAGGACGGGATCAAGAAGCGCGATTCGTCGCTCGTGGTGTCACACCGGCTGCTGAAAGAGGGCAAGGCGGACGCCGTGGTATCTACCGGCAACTCGGGCGCGATCATGGCCTCGGCGATGTTCAATCTGGGCAGGATAGAGGGCGTTAGTCGGCCTGCCATCGCAGCTGTCTTTCCGACGTCGAACTGTCGCCCAAGCCTGGTTCTTGACGTGGGCGCCAATTCGGACTGCAAGGTGCACAACCTGCTCGAGTTCGCGCACATGGGCGCTGTGTATTATAGCTATGTACTCGATGTAGAGAATCCCAAAGTGGCGCTTCTTTCCATAGGTGAAGAGTCGAGCAAGGGGAACGACGTGACAGTCGAAGCGCACCGTCAATTGGGCGGCAACTCTCTGAATTTCATCGGCAACGTCGAGGGACGAGACATACTGACCGGCAAAGCCGACGTGGTCGTCTGCGATGGATTTGTCGGAAACATAATCTTGAAGTTTGCGGAATCGATTAAACCATTCATATTCGATAAGTTCAAGCGACAGGTTTCCACGAATCTGTTCTCACGCCTTGGTGCGGGATTGATGGCGCCGTTTCTGGGCAGGCTGAAGAAGACATTCGATTATTCGCAGGCGGGCGGAGCGCCGCTGCTTGGCACCAACGGGGTCACGATCGTGTCCCACGGTTCATCGAATGCTCTGGCTGTCATGAACGCAGTCCGGGCAGCTCGTGATATGGTCGAGAAGAGGGTCAACGGACATATCATCAGCGAGCTTTCATCATTATCCGCTCACATGAAGATCAAGGGAATAAACGGTGAGTAATATACCTGCCGTGATCACCGGCACCGGCTCGTATACGCCGGCCAGGGTGCTCACGAATTCCGATTTCGAGAGAATGGTCGACACATCGGACGAGTGGATTCGCACTCGGACGGGGATTCGTGAGAGAAGGATCAAGGAAGACGGAATCGGATCCTCCGATCTCGCGGTCGAAGCCGGCAAGAAGGCACTTGCCCGCGCGGGACTTGAGCCGTCCGATCTCGACCTGCTGATAGTTGGCACGGTCACGCCTGACTATCCTGTGCCGGCCACGTCATGTTTCGTACAGCGGAAGCTTGGTGCATTCAATGCCGCTGCCATGGACGTTGGTGCAGCGTGTTCGAGTTTCATGTATGGTCTGTCAACGGCGACTGCCTATGTCAAATCTGGGTTCCGCAAACGTGTGCTTGTCATAGGCGTGGAATCGCTTTCCTCGCTCACCAACTACGCCGACAGGTCAACTTGCGTTCTGTTCGGAGATGGCGCGGGAGCAGTCGTTGTCGAAGCCGGAGAGAACGGTGGGAAACAGGGCGTGCTTGGATTCGCGTTGCATGCCGACGGGCGGCACACCGGACTTCTCTGGGTGCCATTGGGTGGCTCAGTTAATCCAATTCGTTCGGGAAATGTCGATCAGGGTCGTTTTTTCATCGAGATGAACGGAAACGAAGTGTTCAAGATTGCAGTGCGCGCCATGGTTTCCGCCTCCGCTGAAGTGTGTAAGACGGCGGGTGTCTCAGTAGACGACATCAGTCTGTTCATACCGCACCAGGCCAACATCAGGATTATCGACGCCGTACAGAAGCGGATCGGCATCTCGAGTGATAAGGTGTTTGTCAATATAGAGAAATACGGCAATACGTCATCGGCCTCTGTTCCCCTCGCGCTCGATGAGGCCTTCTGCGCCGGCAGAATAAAGAAGGGCGATCTGGTCCTGATGGTTGCTTTTGGAGGGGGGCTGACCTGGGGAGCCGCCCTGGTTAGGTTCTGATCAGGTCCCGTCCTCTTGCTCCTGAGCAGGGAAATTACCGATTGACAAGGGTGCTGGTAGTTATTAGATATGCCTCACGATTCGCAGGGTATGTGAGATGAGCAAGACAGCATTCGTATTTCCCGGGCAAGCTTCGCAGTATGTCGGAATGGCGCGCGATCTTTTTGACGCATCTGACAAGGTCCGGCGCTTGTTTGCCAAAGCGTCTGACATTCTGGGATTTGACCTGCAGGAAGTCTGTTTCAACGGCCCTATGGAGGTTCTTACGCGAACCGAACATACTCAGCCCGCGGTTCTCGTGCATTCGCTTGCTGTCATGCTGGAGCTTGAGATGGAATCCTGTCGACCCAACTACTGCGCCGGACATTCGCTCGGCGAGTACTCTGCACTTGCCTGCGCAGGCGTTATGACTTTCGACGATGCGATTGCAGCAGTGCGCGACAGAAGCAGACTAATGAAAGCCGCATGCGATTCCACTCATGGCACCATGGCCGCCGCAATAGGAGGCGATTCGGATTCGCTGGAAAAGCTCATCTCCGATTCGAGAGCGGTAGGGGTACTGCAGGCTGCGAATTATAACTCGCCCGGACAGGTAGCGCTCTCCGGCGATATCGCAGCGATAGACTTCGCAAAAGAGAAATACAGGGAGTATGGTTTCAAACGGATGCTTCCGCTTCAGGTCGGCGGCGCGTTTCACTCTCCTTTGATGCAGTATGCGTCAGATAGAATGCAGGATGCTCTGTCCGGGCTTCAGTTTAGTGATGCGAGCTGCCCGGTAATTCCAAATGTTACCGCTGAGCCTGAGTCGGATGGTGACGAACTGCGCCAACTGCTGGTCAGACAGATCATGTCCCCTGTCAAGTGGATGCAGTCGATGCAGAAGATGTACGATCTTGGCGTCACGAGGTTTGTCGAAATCGGTCCGGGAAAGGTTCTGTCAGGGCTAATAGGAAAGACGCTGACGGGGGTGGAGATCGAGAATGTTGACACGATGTCCGATGTGGAGAGGTTCCACCAGATTGCGAGATCAGCATGATGCTTGAAGGGCGAGTGTGCATCGTCACAGGATCAGCGCGTGGCATCGGCTTGTCGATAGCCGAGACTTTCGCGAAGGAAGGTGCGATAGTCGTAGTGACCGACGTGCGCGCCGACTTGATCGAGAGTTCTGTGAAAGAGATAGTGTCGAAGGGTGGCAAGGCGGTGGGCATCGCAGCGAACGTGGCCGAGTCTGTTCAGGTCGGGGCGTTAGTCACCCGCGTAGTTGAAGAGCTTGGACGGATTGACGTGCTCGTGAACAACGCTGGCGTCACGCGCGACGCGCTGCTCGTCAGAATGTCGGAAGCGGACTGGGATTTCGTGCTTGACGTGAATCTCAAGGGAGCTTTTCTCATGTCTCAAGCGGTAGCCAAGGTTATGATGAAGCAGAGATCGGGCAAAATCGTAAATATCTCTTCGGTTGTAGGTCTGATGGGAAATGCAGGCCAAGCCAATTACTCCGCTTCGAAGGCAGGTCTGATCGGGCTGACCAAGTCTGCCGCGAAGGAGCTCGGTGGGAGGGGAGTCTGTGTGAATGCCGTTGCTCCTGGGTTCATCGAGACTGAAATGACCGCTTCACTTTCGGAGGAATCGCGCCGGGCGTTTCTGGAGAACATCCCGCTGAAGAGGGCTGGGCAGCCTTCGGATGTTGCTTCGGCCGCGCTGTTTCTTGCCTCAGCTGCCGGAGATTACATCACCGGTCAGGTTATCGGAGTGAACGGCGGTCTTTACATGTGAAGATTCAATAGGGAAGATCAATACAGGAGGTTGCTTGATGTCAGTCGAATCGAAAGTCAGAGAGATCATAGTTGAACAGCTCGGTGTGGATCCGGAGCAGGTGACGCTTGAGGCCTCGTTCGTCGATGATCTTGGCGCCGACTCGCTTGACACGGTCGAACTCGTGATGGCTCTTGAGGAAGAATTCGGAATCGAGATTCCGGACGAAGAGGCCGAGAAGATTTCAACCGTCGGTTCCGCCATAGAGTATATCGAGACGCATTCAGGCGAGTAGTTGTCACATGTCTGACAAACGATGTGTCGTCACGGGGCTCGGTGTGGTGACGCCGATTGGGTCGCGGCTTGATCTGTTCTGGGAGAATTGCCTGAACGGGAAGAGCGGAGTCCGGCGAATTACCACATTTGATCCTTCGGTATATCCTACGCAAATCGCAGGAGAAGTTGCCGACTTCAGAGCGGACGAGTTGTTCGATTCCAAAGAAATACGGCGGAGCGACACCGTTCAGCTGTATGCATTGCATGCTGCTCGCATGGCCATAGAAGACGCCGCTCTCGAGCTCGGACGCCTCGACCTGAACCGCTGTGGCTGCGTGATCGGCTCCGGCATCGGTGGTCTCCGCACTCTGGAGAAGCAGCATCAGATACTGCTCGAGAAGGGTGCCAGCAAAGTGTCGCCGTTCTTCATTCCGATGATGATCTCGGACATGTGTGCGGGAGCGGTTGCTCTCAAGTATGGGTTCAAAGGTCCCAACTACGCCACCGTGTCCGCGTGCTCATCGTCGGCGCATGCTCTCGGCGGAGCGCTTCGCATGATAGCCCGCGGAGACGCCGACTTGATGGTGACTGGCGGAGCTGAGTCAGCTATCACTCCTCTGTCTCTGGCGGGGTTCTGCTCGGCGAGAGCTCTGTCGACCCGAAACGATGAGCCTGAGAAAGCATCTCGTCCGTTTGACTCCAAGCGGGACGGCTTCGTTATGGGAGAAGGAGCTGCAGTGCTCATTCTGGAGGAACTGGAGCATGCACAGAAGCGGGGTGCAAGGATATATGCAGAGTTCATAGGGTTCGGGCAGTCGTGCGATGCCTATCATATCACTGCTCCTTCGCCCGATGGAGAAGGGGCGGCAAGAGCAATCCGCGAAGCTATCAGAGACGCAGGGATATCGCCGCATGACATCGATTACATCAACAGTCACGGCACATCAACGGAATTGGGCGATGCTGCCGAAGTTATGGCGATCAAAGCTGTGCTCGGAGACCACGCAAGGAAGTTGGCAATCAATTCTACGAAGTCAATGACAGGGCATCTTCTCGGAGCCGCGGGCGCGGTCGAGTGCACCGTGTGCTGCCTCTCTATCGCTAATAACGTAGTGCACCCGACGATAAATCTGGATAATCCTGACCCACAGTGCGATTTGGACTTCGTGCCGGGTGAAAGGCGAGAGATGGAGGTTAGTTGCGCGGTGTCCAATTCGTTCGGATTCGGCGGACACAATGTCTCCCTTGTCTTCAAGAGAGCTGATTACTGAAGAATGAGATAGCATGGTGCGATCGAGGCTGAGTCGTTGGAGCTCTGCCGTACGGGATTTGTTTGCAGGCGGAGCGAGATTTGCTGCGCTTGAACTGAAGATCGGCTACAGGTTCGTCGACAAGAGGCTATTGCAAGAGTCTCTTTCGCATAGATCCTATGTGAAGACTACAGAAAGCCCGTCGTCACCTTCATTTGAACGGCTGGAATTCCTTGGCGACTCGGTACTGGGACTATTGGTCGCTGAAGGGCTGTTTCGGTCGTTTCCTGACTCGACCGAAGGGGATTTGACGAAACTGAAGTCGGCGCTCGTGAACGAACAGACGCTCGCTTCCATAGCACGCGAGATACGACTTGGGAATCACATAATTCTCTCGAATGAGGAAGCTAAGTCCGGCGGGCGCGACAGGACATCGATAATATCCGATTCTCTCGAGGCGCTGATAGGCGCTATCTACATTGACGGCGGTCTTGTGAACGCCAAACGCTTCGTGACGCAGTTCGTTCTGTCACGTACGACAGAAGTACAACTCGACAGCTCGATTAGGAATTTTAAGGGCGAGCTGCTTGAGCTCATGCAGGGGGAAGCGGCAGGAACGCCAGAGTATCGCGTTGTGGATGAATCCGGGCCGGATCACGAGAAGAAGTTTACCGTGGCCGTGTATGGCTTCGATATTGAGCTCGCGGTTGGATCCGGTCGCTCGAAGAAAGAGGCTGAACAAGACGCCGCATGCAGCGCACTGGATAGAGTGGTTGGCATTGTTGAGGAGAGACGTCTGAAACTTGCGCGACAGGAGGATAAATGAATATCATCGTATGCGTAAAACAGGTGCCGGAGATCGCGCTGATAAAGATCGACAAATCGACGGGCAAAGTTGCTTATCCGCAGGGTCCCGGTGTGATCAACCCATTTGACTCCTATGCACTGGAGGAGGCTCTGCGCATCAAGGAGAAATCCGGCGGTAAGGTGACAGCCCTTGCGGTAGGGGGCAAAGAGAGCGAAGTGGCGTTAAGAGAGGCGCTGGCCCTCGGTGTTGATGA
>JAGVNY010000028.1 GCA_020053015.1 Candidatus Zixiibacteriota bacterium
CAAGGGATCACTCCGGGCGTCTACACACTGAGAGTTATCGAACCGTACCTTCAGGAGCCTGACGAAGAACTCCTGTTTGAGATCGATCTGACATCAGCAGCGTCAGGAGCCCATTGCGAGAACAGGACACATTATCCTTGGGGGTACTTGAAGTATAGCGGGCGGCCGTACCGACTCGGTACGCCTTCGCTTCCCGAATAATGAACCTGAGGATGTTAGAATTAGGTGTATGAATCGCAGAATAGGATAAACTCTATTTTCATGTCCTTCGGCCAACAAAGCCACTGGTGCCGTCGATTATTCGTGAACCGATTTTGTAGAGCTTCAGGCTCAGGGATTCGATATTGTTTCGATGCACATCAGAAATGACGTCCGTCTGCCTTATCGATTTGACTGCTTCCTGTACGTCATCTAAGTCAGCAGTTGTCGAACTATCGCCGACTCGCACATCCACGAGATAGCGATTCTTTCCCCTCGGGTCCTTCTTGTAGAACTCTGAAGGGTACTCGATATCAAGCATTGAACTCTCGATTCCAATCTTCAGCAGGTCAAGGAGAGTTGTGGACCTCACCCGAGTTCCCGGCCAAGTCCTTGCAGGTATGCCCTGTGAAATCACCCTAACTAGTTCTAGTATTTCTTCTACCAGTTCTCGATCAGATCGCGCGATCACACGCGGTTCAACAGATGGCCTCTTCAGTTCCTCCGCAACGTCCTTTTCCAAGTCTGGCCACCATTTGTCGAAGGACCGATCCAAGAGAGATTCATCAAGGCGGCTCTCCCCTAATCTGGAATTTATGGTCTTGATCAAGTGCCAAATACCGTCCTTGTCGAACTTGCACGCTTGGAACTGATGCAGTGGCTCGCGGAGATCTACTGGATCAACATCGAACAACACCGGGCACACCCTTGAGACATCCAAGTTCTTCGATAGCGCACCAGCTTCGAACATGATCCAGGGAGAGTCCAGATTCTCTTTGGTAAGACAGAGTATTCCGAGCTCACACCGCTGCAACACGCCGGAAATATCTACTATCCACTGTGCACCATTATCAATGTCATGACGTGAGTGGAAAGGTCGCACATTCTGAATCACGGTTGGAATCCAACCTCGCAGCAACGTCGCCACGTTCTTACTCCGACTACCCGACCAGCTTATGAACAACTCTACCATAACGCCTCTTTCACGCTCGACTTGTTCTTATCTGAGACCCAGAATACCGTCAAAGAAACCTAAATCAGGCGCCTTGCGAAAGGCCGGCGTCTGCGCTGGTCGTTTCTCCCTTCTTCTCTTCCAGCTTGAAATCATCCCACATCTCGTCTTCCGGCAGCTCGGCGAGTGAATCGTCGTGGGTTTGCCTGCGAATATCGATGAATGCGATGACCTGGCCGACTACGATCGTATTGATGAAATACGCGATGACAAACAGCAGAACAAGACAGATAGAGATCATAGCGAGATGTATCGCAACCGACATGATGCCCTCAGCCGGGTGGAATGCGCCAAGATCGTACAGATTGATTCCGATGCTGCTGCCGGGATACAAGTAGCTCAGAAACTTCATGACAGGCGAGCTGAACGGAATCTTCTCACACGCAGATTCAAAGACCAACTTGCCCTTCTCGCCCATGAACACGCCCGTCGTTAGATTCGTGAATTGAAGCGCCCGGTAAGAGAAATACAGCAGAACAAACGTGCAGACTTTTGCGATGACCACCGACGCTCCGGTGTAGATGCTCCAGCGAAGCGGTCGCGACGTCACCATCGTAAATCCGTCAAAAAGCGCTGTAAGCGTGTCTTCGCCCTTGATGCCGACAACCGCCGGACCGGTCAGTACGAAGGTGGTAAACAGAAATACGATGAGCACCGAGAAAAGAGCCAAGATGAAGTACGGAAAAGCATAGAATGCTCCGAAGGTCAGTTCACCGACAAAGGGAATTCGACCGATTGCGCCTGCGATTAGTCCGAGGACAATCATGAAGAGAACGAACCCGACGACTCCGGCATAAGCCCTGATCAAGACGCCCTTCTTTTGCTTCACATACATGCGCGCTTCACGCGATGTGAAGAAGAGATTGCCTCGAATCTCCTCGAATGCAGATCGTGAGACAGCGAGATTTCCCCGAAGCATCCAGATGATGAACCAGTGCAACCCGACAAGCCAAACTATGATGCCGGGAATCGTGACGAGTCCGAGCGCTCCAATCGGGAAGATGAAATGCACGTCCCACGCAAACGACAGGTCCACGCCGTCAACGGCGAGCGCCGCATAGGCGAGGACAGCATACCCCACGTATCCGATAATCAAATTCTTCAACTGAATGAATATGTTCTTGCCATGCAGAGCGATTCTCGGCGCTCTGAATATATCCCTGAAATCGTAGTAGTATCTGCTCACAGGCACCTCCCGGATTTCAGGTATCGATATGGAGTTGATAGAATGTTGTCAAGGCAAAAGCCGCACGGCAGATGAACTGGCACTTCGACCTGTGAAAGCACTTTCCGAGCAGTGTCGGGGGTCCCGAGGTGGTTACACAAGTGAGTAGGTCGGCCTCCGTAGTCACGCTTCGCGTGACGCAGAAGGCCGACAAGTCCGTGTCGGGTTTCTTCTTGCGCATGGCGCAATCCGGAACCCGACCTACACCAATCAAGCATTTCGCAACTTATGGGACAACCTCTCCCTTCCCGACGCAACCGATGCTTCAGCCGTTGTCAGAAAAGGGCTCCTGAATGCGCAGGGAAATGATTGACACAACGTTGCACCGTAATACATTCTGAAAAGAACGGTTTCTTGGAGGGATTAATGGCGCAGCAAATAAGCAGTGAGCAATTCACGAAACAGTTCTTCTCGATTCTTGAGGAGACATTCGCGAAGGGCAATGGCATCTACCTTGATGCAGGGACATCCCTATTGGAGACATTAGCGGCTGTTCCGGCGAGCGAGGCCTCGGTACCGACTGTCGAAGGAGGAACGACTATTGCGGGCCATGTCGAGCATATTCGCTTCTATGTGAGAGTGTTAAGGGACTACATGGAAGGCAAATCGCACGAGAATCTCGATTGGAAGCAGAGCTGGCTCACTTCGAGCGTGACCGACAGCGAGTGGCGGGCGCTGCTTGAGCAGCTAAGGGAAGACTTCGACAGTCTGATGAAGCAAATGAGAAACATTAGCGATTGGGACAATGACCGCAGGCTGGGTGGCGCGCTGGCTATCGTGGCGCATACGGCATTCCACCTCGGCTCCATACGCCAAATCGCGAAGCTCACGAAGAAACAAAGGGTTCGATCGTAAAGTCTACACCTGTCACTGCACCCAGGGATAGGTCGTCCGCTCGACGCAGTAGCTGCCCGCAGGGGTTGTAATGAGATCTACGACGGTCTCGAGATACTGCGACTCGGGCAAGTTCAACCCTTCGATCCGTACGGTGTACTGACCCGGCGGCAGATTCACGATCTGGTAATCGACATCAAAAAGACAGAGACACGGGCAGGGATACGGATCGTATGTTTCGGATTCGACGACGACTATCAGGTCCTCGCCCACATATACAGCGCCACCTATCGAGGCCGGACAGCAGTTGAACGCTCCATTGACGTGACGAAAGCTCAATACACCTGCGCTAAATGAGTAGTCGATGCAGTCTTCATTCGAAAGATGATCGATCTTGCTTCCGGCTGGGATATAGGGCTTACATTCCGAATGGCCAACCATGGAGCCCGACGCTTGGTCATGCACGCAAGGAGCTGGGCCATCTGAAAACACATAGTTGATGAGATATACTATGTCATCGATGTCGACAAACCACGAGCAATCGGCGTCTCCAGCCAGATAGGGGTCCGGTGCCGTGAATCCTGCGAACACGTGTTGTATGATATAGACAATATCGTCAATATCAACAAACCCGCTCGCGTCTGCATCGCCTCCGACGAAGGCTTCCGCCTGAGGATTCGCCATCAGCAACGCAACGCAGATCGAGAACAGAATGCAAAGTACGAACCGTTTCATTCATCCCTCCTTGTATGAGAACTAACGCCTCATCGCACACTCGGGCACTGAAAACAGATCAGGTTGTCTATGTCTACACTTTCAAGATAGCGAAGCCAGCTTGCATGTCAAGCCGAAAAGTGATCCCGAGTCTCTTGGCCATCAGACTTTGCCAATACTTCCACAGCGGCTTTTTGCCTTGACTTGAGGGTCGAACGCTCTTATGAATCGTGGCGTAATGCAGCAGGTCGAGGTGAAGCGCTCACGCAACGGTGAAATCGTCCCAAACCCAGGAGATTTCCCGGGAACAGGTCTAACGAGTCGATGTTGTCACACGTAACAATTCGTTGACCTATTTGGGAGACGTTTCAGAGAGGGCGAATGGCTCAGATATTTCCGAGATGGACCAATCGATTGCCACTCGCGGCCGTGATCGCAGCGCCGCTGCTTGTCGTCGGAGCAATTGGCTTTGTATGGTACTATTTTTCGCCGAAATATACGGACGTCGGATATCGGCCGGTCCAGCCGGTCAAATACAGCCACAAGCTCCATGCGGGCGATCTTGGTCTCGACTGCCGTTACTGCCACAGTTCCGTTGAAAGATCGGCTGTGGCTAACGTACCTCCGACACAGACCTGCATGAACTGCCACAGGCTGATCTTGCCCGAGAGCGAGAAGCTCCTGCCTGTTCGCGAGAGTTGGTCATCAGGCAAACCGATAGAATGGGTGCGAGTCCACAACCTTCCCGATTATGTCTATTTCGACCACAGTGCGCATTTGAGAGCGGGAATAGGTTGCCTGAGCTGCCACGGTAACGTGGCGGAAATGGAAATCGTTCAGCAGAAGGAACCGCTGAGCATGGGTTGGTGTCTTGATTGTCACAGAAACCCGAACATGCATCTGCGACCGGCTTCGGAGATCACGAACATGATATGGACACCCAATGCAGAGCAGACGAAGTTTGCTGAAATGACGAAGCGAGAACAGAACATTGAACCTCCGGTCGACTGCTCGGGATGCCACCGATGAGCGAGAAAGATCTGACTACAGGCGCACGTTACTGGCGAAGTCTTGACGAACTCGCCCGGAGTCCGGAATTCGAGAGGTTCCTGCAGGGTGAGTTTCCGCAAGTACATGATGAGAAGTCTGCCGGTGTATCCCGTCGCAAGTTCATGTCTCTGATGGGCGCTTCCCTCGCGTTCGCGGGGCTTGCGGGCTGCAGAAGGCCGGTCGAGAAGATCATCCCTTACGTCACACAGCCGGAAGAGATAACAGTGGGAGTTCCGGATGTCTACGCCACAACCATGCCTTTCGGATTGGAATCGTTCGGTCTTCTCGTAGAGTGCCACGAAGGGCGACCGACGAAGATAGAGGGCAATCCCGCTCATCCGTCCACGCTTGGCGGCTCCAACTCGATCATTCAGGCTTCGATGCTCGGCCTCTATGACCCCGATCGATCAAAGCGAGTTCTTCAGAACGGAGCGGAGAGGACGTGGGATGGTTTCGTTCTGTTCTGGCGCGAGCTGCGAGTCAATTTCGCCGCTACCGGCGGAGAAGGCCTCGTGGTTTTGTCGCCGTCGTTCGCATCGCCAACGCTGGCGAGATTGCGGCAGCAGGTGTTGTCGGAGTTCCCGAACGCAAGATGGCTCGGTTATGATCCGATCAGCCGAGATAATTCGTATCAATTGAGACTTGGATCGAACACAGCTGATAGCCGCTTGATTCCGACATACGACTTCAGCATGGCGTCTGTGATCCTCGCTCTCGATTCAGATTTCCTCTACACGGAGCCAGACAGCATCAGAAACTCGCTTGCGTTTGCTGATGGTCGACGGGTTTCATCTCCAGCTTACGAGATGAATCGGCTCTATGCGGTCGAATCCTCCTACACCCTGACCGGCGCCAATGCAGATCACAGGCTCCAAATGAAGAGCGCTTCGGTCGGTCTCTTCGCAATCGCGCTTCTGTCTGAACTCCGCTCACGCGGCCTCAATGTCAAAATCCCTGAAATCGTATACAACCATCGACGCTATGAGGATAACGAATGGCTGCGAGCTGTCGCATCGGACTTGCTGGCGCATAGGGGTAGATCGCTGGTGATAGCCGGCAACAACCAGCCCGCATGGGTGCACGCCGTTGCCACTGCGATCAACGACGCTCTCGGCAATATCGGATCGACTGTGAGCTTTGTAGAACCTGCCGATGCGTTTCTCCCGCGTCAGTCAGACCTGTCAGCTTGGATCGGAGATCGATCGGGTGCAGACTCGACTAATACGCTCGTGATACTCGGCGGCAACCCAGTCTTCGATGCACCCGCAGATCTGCGATCCGACGAGATACTCAAGAAGTTCAGTCATTCGATACATATCAGCCAGCATGTTGATGAGACATCGATCCTTTGCGAGTGGCACATACCCGAAACCCACTTCCTCGAAGGCTGGGGCGATGCTTGTACGATAGATGGTGCCGCAAGTCTGATTCAGCCCATGATCGAGCCGCTCTATGGCGGACACAGCGTTTTCGAGTTAGCGAATCTCATCGCCACCGGTCGCGATGAGCGCGGATATGACATAGTCAGACAAACATGGCAGACGCGATGGGGCTTGCCTGACTTCGAGAAGAAATGGCGAGATGCCCTGCGGGACGGCGTAATCCAAGAGGCCGCCAATGTGCGACTGGAATTCGTGCCCGATGTTAACAGTCTATCCTCGCTGATCGAGAACGGTCTGCAGCAGCATCCGTCAGGTGATGGCATCGAGATAGCATTTCGTACGTCTCCATCGCTGTATGACGGTCGATTTGCCAACAACGCGTGGCTGCAAGAGCTACCTGACCCAATCACGAAACTTGCGTGGGACAACGCTGCAGTCATCAGCCCCGCAAGCGCAGCCAAGCTCGGAGTTGAAAACGAGGATGTGATCGAGATTGAGTCAGCCGGGCAGAGAGTTGAACTTCCGATATGGATCGTTCCGGGTACCGCAGATGACTCGATTGCGCTCACGTTCGGCTACGGCAGGACAGCCTCAGGCTCTGTCGGCAACAACGTGGGAAGCAACGTCTATAGCCTCCGAAGAACATCCGGGTTAGGCTTCGCGAGCAGAGTGGCAGTTTCAAAGACTGGCCGGAAACATGAGCTTGCGAACACGCAGGATCATGGCAGCATGGAGGGGCGACCGATTGTCCGCGAGGCGACCCTCGATGAGTTCAACCGAAATCCGAGATTCGCGAAGGAGATGGTGGAGCATCCGCCGCTTGAGTCTCTGTGGAAAGACCATGAGTACGACGAGGGCTACCAGTGGGGAATGACTGTTGACCTGAATGCCTGCATCGGCTGCGGGGCTTGCACAACCGCCTGTCAGAGCGAAAACAACATCATGGTCGTAGGCAAAGATCAGGTTCGGCGAGGCCGCGAGATGCATTGGATCAGAGTGGACAGATATTTCTCCGGCAGCGCCGATTCGCCGCAGATCGTCCACCAGCCGGTCGCTTGCCAACACTGCGAGACGGCCCCATGCGAGCAGGTCTGTCCGGTCGCTGCCACGGTGCATGACCGTGAGGGACTCAATGTCATGGTCTACAATCGGTGCATAGGCACGAGGTATTGTTCCAACAACTGCCCGTACAAAGTCAGACGGTTCAATTTCTTCAATTACATATCGAAGATGCCTGAAACGATCAAGATGGCACAAAATCCCGACGTGACCGTACGCTCCCGCGGAGTGATGGAGAAATGCACGTACTGCGTTCAGCGAATTAGTGCGTCAAAGATGAAAGCGAAGCAAGAGCACCGCACAGTGGGCGGTGACGAGGTTGTGACGGCGTGTCAGCAGGCGTGTCCAACCAAGGCGATTCAGTTTGGGAACATCAGAGATGCAGCAAGCCGTGTTGCAGGGCTAAAGGCATCGGATAGGAATTATGAGTTGCTCGCGGAGTTGAACGTTCGCCCAAGAACATCATATCTGGCGAAGATCCGTAATCCGAATCCGGCGCTGGAAAAGTCGGTGAATGGGAGCTCCGATTGAGTGCCTGGAAGTCAGTGGATTCCCGCTGGAATTCACCACGTTCTGCAATGAGGGGAGGGAATGACGCAGGGTTACGAGTTTGGGTTGTCATTCCGGGGAAAGCCTCAACCCACAGATGCTTCTTCTGGATCCCAGCTTCCGGGCTTGTTGAAGAACCCAGGACCGCCCGAAAAGTCGCGACGGGTCTTGCTCCCCGGCGGTGCGGGGAGTGTGACCCGGCGCCCTTGCAAGTGGTTGGGGGCAGGTCACAACCACGACTTCGTCGCGGTCAAGACCTGCCCGAACATCCTGTCGCTCTCACGGGCAATAAAGCATCCAATTGCACTTTCTCAACACTCCCTTTCGCTGGGATGACACTTGGCCCAGTTGGTCAATCCCTGGTGTCGAAGACCCTGATGAAGGAAGGGGGGATTGACTTCTCCGCATTGAACCATCAAGCCCCAAGAGGGCTTGACCTACAATCTAGCATCCAGCTTGGCTACACTCAAGTGCTGTCATTCCGGCGAAAGCTGGGATCCAGCCAATGTGTCGGGTTTCTCTTCCCGGCTTCGTCGTGCATCGGAACCCGACCTACTCCAATCAAGCATTTCGCAACTTATGGGACAATCTCCAGAGCTGTGGGGCACCCATGCACCCGTGCGTCGAACCAGGCGAAAGGCAAGTAGTTGAACTCAGCTAACCCAACCAGCGGCCATCTCGATCCCGAGCCTCTGATCGCGGGCAATCAGACATTCCGCTCCGTCACCGAGCGGGTCTGCAGCATTGTCGAGGCGAAGACTCCGCCGATCTGGTTCATAGCAATCGGTCTGGCCGGATCGCTGGCGATCTTGCTCTTCGGTCTGATAGGCTATCTGGTCTGGGAAGGCATTGGAATTTGGGGCGTCAACATTCCGGTCGGATGGGGTTGGGCCATCGTCAACTTCGTATTTTGGGTCGGCATCGGCCACGCAGGCACTCTCATTTCGGCGATTCTCTTCCTCTTCAGACAGAGATGGCGGACGTCGATCAACCGCTTCGCAGAAGCGATGACCCTGTTCGCAGTCATATGCGCACTCATCTTCCCGTCGATTCATGTCGGGCGAATCTGGGCCGCGTACTGGATGTTCCCGGTTCCCAACCAGATGTCGATGTGGCCCAATTTCCGCAGCCCGTTGCTGTGGGATGTGTTCGCTGTAAGCACATACTTCACGGTCTCGGCTCTCTTCTGGTATGTAGGTCTAATCCCCGACCTTGCGACACTCCGCGATCGTGCGAAGACGAAGCTGCGCAAGATTGTATTCGGGCTTCTCTCTCTCGGATGGAGGGGAGGCAATCGCCAGTGGAAGCACTATGAGCTCGCGTATCTGTTGCTCGCAGGGTTGTCCACACCGCTCGTATTGTCGGTGCACAGCGTGGTGAGCACCGACTTCGCGGTGAGCATACTGCCGGGCTGGCACACGACCATCTTCCCACCCTACTTCGTGGCTGGCGCGATATTCTCTGGATTTGCCATGGTTATGACGCTTGGCATCATAGCCAGAAGGATTTTCAGACTCGAAGACTTCATAACTGTGAAACATCTCGATAAGATGTCGAAGATTATGCTTGTGACGGGGATGATGGTGGGCTACGCGTACGCGTGCGAGTTCTTCATCGCCTGGTACAGCGGCAATATCTACGAGCAGTTTACCTTCATGAACAGAGCGTTTGGACCCTATGCCTGGGCTTATTGGATAATGGTTACGTGCAACGTTGTTGTGCCACAGTTATTCTGGTTCAGGAAAGTCAGGTCGAGCATTCTGGCTCTTTTTGCGATGTCGATTCTGGTCAATATCGGTATGTGGTTTGAGAGGTTTGTAATAGTCGCAAGTTCTCTGTCGCGTGATTTCCTGCCGTCTTCCTGGGACTACTATTCTCCAACCATATACGACGTCGGCATATTCGTCGGATCGTTCGGGTTGTTCCTCACGCTATTCCTCCTATTCATACGATTCCTCCCGATGATCGCGATGTCTGAGGTGAAAGGGGTACTGCCGCAGGCCAATCCACACTATCATCAGCCCGCAGGCACTCACGGAGGTTCACGTTGATGGTCACGACCTCGGGAAACCCAGTCGGCATTGTCGCTGAGTTCGACAGCCCTGCCTCCCTGCTGCACGCAGCCGAATCACTCCGTGACGCAGGCTACAGGAGGTTTGACTGTCACTCGCCTTTCCCGATTCACGGCATGGATCGCGCAATGGGATTGCGAAGATCGCCGCTTGGGTGGATTGTAGGTATGTGTGCTCTGTTTGGCGCTTCCGGCGGACTACTCCTGCAGTGGTGGACAAGCGCTGTGGACTACCCTTTCGTGATATCCGGCAAGCCATTCTTCAGTTATCAGGCTTTCGTACCTGTCACATTCGGTCTCGGAGTGCTACTGGGCGCTGTGGCCGCCGTAATCGGGATGCTCGCACTGAGCAGGCTGCCGATGCTTCATCATCCGGTCTTCCACTCCGACAGATTCGCGCGTTTCTCGGACGAAGGTTTTTTCGTGAGTATTGAGTCATCCGATAAAAGATTCGACTCGACTGAGACTCGCTCACTGATCGAGTCGGTCGGCGGCCGTAACATAGAAACAATAGCAGACTGATGCGCAGAACAACACATCACAAGCTTCTCAGGCTGTCGATCCCATTTGCTCTGTTGGCCGCTCTCGTTTGCCTTTCCGGTTGCTTCCGGGAGATGCCCTCGGAGAAACCTCCCATACACTTGAATCCTGACATGGACAAGCAACCAAAGTACAAGGCTCAGTCCGAGAGCGCATTCTTTGCCGACCGTTCCGCCATGCGTCAACCTGTTCCAGGCACAGTGCCTGCCGACCAGATCGACGAAGACCCGGCGTTTTTCACAGGGATTGACCAACAAGGCGATACAGTAGCTCACTCTCCGCTTCCGGTGACTATGCTGTCGCTCGAACGAGGTCGGGAGCGATTCAACATCTACTGCTCTCCATGCCACGGGAGAGTGGGCGACGGACAGGGTATCATGGTCTCGAGAGGCTATGTGCCCCCGCCTTCACTCCATGACGACCGAATTAGGGTTTTGTCAGACGGACACATATTCGACGTAATCACGAATGGCATCCGCAACATGCCGGCCTACAGACACCAGATTCCGCCTGAGGACAGGTGGGCGATTGTGAACTACCTGCACGCGCTTCAGCGAAGCCAGCATGCGACGATGGAAGACATTCCAGTTGAAAGACGAGGCGCCATCAAGTAGTAGATTGAGTATGGAACTGCACGAGACGTCATATAAGTTGAAAAGCCCCAGCCTCGTGGGAAGGAACGCCCTGATGGCGGGAATCATCGGCTCGCTGCTCAGCATCGTGGGCTTCTTCCTGAACTCGCCGCAGTTTTTCCACGCTTACCTTGTGGCCTATACGTTCTGGCTTACTCTGGTTCTCGGCGCTCTGTTCTTCGTGATGCTGCAGCATCTCGTGGGGGCAGTGTGGAGCATCGTTCTGAGGAGAATCGCTGAAAGCATCATGTCGGCTGTTCCCTTGATGGCTGCGTTGTTTATTCCGGTTCTCATCGGAATGCACGATCTATATCATTGGAGCCATGCCGACGCTGTTGCCGTTGATCATGTGCTGAAAGCCAAGTCCGCATATCTGAATACTACTTTCTTCATTATTCGAAGCGTGGTCTATTTCGCCGTTTGGTTTCTTCTGAGCAGAGCGCTATATCGTGCTTCGGTACAACAAGACTCGAGATTCGATCACATCCGGCTGGCGAAGATGAAACGCATCAGCGCAGCCGGGATGATTCTATTTGCGCTAACAACGACGTTTGCCGCATTTGACTGGCTGATGTCGCTCGATCCGCATTGGTATTCGACCATATTCGGAGTCTATGTGTTCTCAGGCGGTCTCCTCTCATCCATCGTGGCGATTACTCTGATTTGCGTTTTCATGCGCCGGCGAGGGGTGCTTTCCAAAGAGATCACACACGAGCATTATCACGATCTTGGCAAACTCACGTTTGCGTTCATGGTTTTCTGGGCATATGTCGCCTTCTCTCAGTATCTTCTCATCTGGTATGCGAACATCCCGGAAGAAACGATTTGGTATCATGCCAGATGGATCGGTTCCTGGAAGGCGATTTCGCTGTTGTTGGTGTTCGGGCATTTCGTTGTGCCCTTCTTCATAATGATCACTCGACCGGCCAAGCGAAATCTCGCGATGATGACAACGATGGCTCTCTGGCTCCTTTTCATGCACTGGGTAGATCACTATTGGCTGGTCATGCCTACGCTTCATCAGGAAGGCGCCGCCCTCTCGTGGATAGATGTCGCGACAATGCTTGCAATAAGCGGGCTTTGCGTCTGGTTCATCTGGCGAAGACTCTCAGCCAACGCAATCGTGCCTGTTTCAGATCCGAGACTCGCGGAGTCGATGGAGTTCACCAATGTTTGATACTACGTCACAGATACGCTTGGGCAGCGTAGCGAATTGCCTGCGATGTGTCATTCCTGCGAACGCGACTGTTGAAGGATTCCGACTGGAAGCCCTTTTCGTAGGTCGGGTTCCGGATTGCGCAACGCCCAAGGAGAAACCCGACACTAACTTGTCGGCCTTCTACGCCATCCCTCGCAGCAGGATGACTCCGGAGGCCGACCTACTCACTTACGAGACAACCTCCCGTGCTCGGGGAATTGCACAATGACTGATCACGAGCACATGAACGCCGATGACCGTGGCTACGAACGGCGAGACGCCAATCTGAAATGGATTTTTGGCGTCGGTCTCGTCGGAGTCGTCCTCGTGGTCGCGATCGTCGTCTTCCTGAATGAGTATTTCATCATGACACGAGAGAGCCTTGTCTACGAATCAGTGCTGAGGCCCGAATCGGCCAAGTTGCGTGAATTGCGAGCAAGAGAAGACGAAATCCTGAATTCCTATGGGGCTGTAAACGCTCAGAATGGAGTCTACAGGATTCCGATTGACCGTGCGATGCAGATCGTTGCGAATGAGGCTTTTTCCAAGCAGCCCTAACAGGGAACTGACGGACGATTATCGTGTTCTTGGTCAGAATTGCAGAGGCAGTGAGATTCAGGATGATTCGCTTTGGAGGCTCCAATACTAAGGTTTCCGCCATCGTCCTGCTGGCGATGCTCTCATCGTCCTGCTTCTCTCAGGTGATAGAAGATAATCCAGCGGATTTGAAGGGCATGGACATAGAAGAGAAGCTCGGACAGCAGATTCCTATGGATCTGCGATTCGTGAATGACAAGGGCGATACGGTTGCTCTGGGTAACTACTTCACAGGCGACAAGCCAGCCCTGCTGGTGCTTGCATACTATTCATGCCCGATGCTCTGCAATCTCGTTCTAAACGGGGTCAACAAGTCTCTAAGAGAACTGTCCTATACGCCGGGTGACAATTTCCGTTTTCTGACAGTCAGCTTCGACCCTCGGGAGACATATGAACTTGCCGCAGCAAAGAAGAAGAACTATGTCGGCGATCTTGGCAGAGCCGGATCGGACTCGGGGTGGACCTTTTTCGTCGGCGAAGAGAACCAATCCAGAGCTCTTGCAGACGCTGTCGGATTCCACTATTTCTGGGATGAAACCACCAAGCAATATGCTCACCCCGCAGTCGTCTTCGTCTTGACTCCCAATGGTACGATATCCCGTTATCTGTACGGTATCGAATTCCCATCTCGCGACGTCAAACTCGCGTTGCTCGAAGCATCCGAGGGGAAGACAGGAAACACGATCGACAGGTTGCTCCTCTACTGCTATCACTACGACCCGGATTCGAGGGGGTATGTGGTATTCGCCGGCAATATCATGCGGCTTGGAGGAGCGATGACGGTTGCCGTTCTCAGCCTGTTCCTGATCAGACTCTGGCTGCGCGAACGAAGGAAAAAATCGATGAAACTGCCTGTTGCACAGGGCTCAGCTTGATGGACACGACCGGAACACTCTTCATGCCCCCCGGCCAATCGACGCTTTCCGGCGAAGTCGACTCGCTCTTCTATTTCATCTTCTACATGAGCGTGTTCTTTTTCGTGCTGATCGTCGCCGGCACGATCATATTCGTCTACCGATACAGGCGCAGGGGCAAAGCGGGTCTGACATCAGGAGTATCACACAACACCACCCTTGAGGTGACATGGACGGTGATTCCACTGATTCTCGTGCTGATAATATTCGTATGGGGCTTCAAGACATATATGCGGATGAATGTTGTGCCAAAAGACGCCATTGAAATCAAAGTGACCGGTCAGAAATGGTTCTGGTCATTCGACTATCCTGAGGGCGCCACGACTGTCAATGAGCTCGTCGTGCCCGTTGATAAACCCATCAAGCTGTTGATGTCATCGAAAGATGTCATTCACAGTTTCTTTGTCCCGGCGTTCAGGATGAAGATGGACGTGCTCCCTAACCGGTACACGATCACCTGGTTCGAGGCAATTGGCGCTGGAAACTACGACCTCCTCTGCGCAGAATACTGCGGCAAAGGACACTCCGAAATGCTCGGGAAGGTCAAGGTCGTGTCAGATCGCGAATACGCTGAATGGCTGGAAAAAGGTCCGGGAACCGGAGAAGGCTTGAATCCGGTCGACTTCGGAGCACAGCTCTACAAATCAAAGGCATGCTTCACATGCCATTCAGTGGATGGAACTCCGAACATCGGACCGAGTTTCAAGGGAGTATATGGTCACAAGGCAAGCCTTGAGAAAGGCGGCGAGACCGCCGTCGACGAAAACTACCTGCGCGAGTCAATTCTTGATCCTCAAGCGAAGATAGTGGCGGGATATCAACCGGTCATGCCGACATATCAAGGCGTTTTGAAAGACAAGCAAATCGACGCGCTGATAGCGTATATCAAGTCACTGAAAGAATGACGGCAGATAATGAACAACAATGAGACAGCCAATTCAATCAGCTTCCTTTCGGAACCGAAAGGACTGAAGTCCTGGCTTTTCACTCTCGATCATAAGCGGATCGGAATCCTTTACCTCGGTGGGATCATGTTCTCGTTCATCCTCGGAGGGGTATTTGCGATGCTCATCCGCCTCGAACTCCTGAGGCCCGGACCGGACTTAGTCAGCGCTGACACCTATAACCAGTTGTTCACTCTGCACGGCGCTGTCATGATATTCCTGTTCATCATCCCGGGCGTTCCCGCCGCGCTCGGCAACTTCGTTTTGCCGCTGATGCTCGGTGCAAAGGACGTCGCATTCCCGAGGCTGAATCTTGCGAGTTGGTATATCTACGTTGTTGGAGCGGCGTTTGCCCTGTATTCGCTCCACAGTGGCGCGGTCGACACCGGCTGGACATTCTACACGCCTTACAGCGTCCAGACTCAGACATCGGTAGTGTCGATGACACTCGCAGCCTTTATACTCGGCTTCTCGTCGATATTCACCGGACTCAACTTCATCGTCACCATCCACAAACTCCGAGCCCCGGGACAGACATGGTTCAAGTTGCCACTCTTTGTTTGGGCTCTCTACGCCACGGCAATTATCCAGGTGCTCGCAACCCCGGTGCTCGGAATCACGCTTCTGCTGCTGATCCTCGAGAGACTGTTCGGGATTGGGATATTTGATCCCGCGATGGGAGGCGACCCCGTTCTCTACCAGCACTTCTTCTGGTTCTACTCTCATCCTGCCGTCTATATCATGATTCTGCCCGGCATGGGCATAATCTCCGAATTGATCTCCGTCTTTTCGCACAAGAAGATCTTCGGATACAAGGCCATCGCGTTTTCGAGCTTCGGCATCGCGCTCGTAAGCTTCCTTGTCTGGGGACATCACATGTTCGTGAGCGGGCAGTCGGAAATCGCAGCGATGATATTCTCGTTTCTGACGTTCCTTGTGGGCATACCTTCCGGAATCAAGGTATTCAACTGGCTCTCCACGATGTACAAAGGATCGATAAGCCTCGAGACCCCGATGCTCTACGCACTGTCATTCCTTGTGCTCTTCACTATCGGAGGATTGACCGGCATATTTCTCGGCGCTCTTTCAGTCGACGTACATCTGCACGACACCTACTTCGTTGTCGCGCACTTCCACTATGTCATGATGGGTGGCACGGTGATGGCGTTCCTCGGAGGTTTGCACTACTGGTGGCCCAAGATGTTCGGCAAGCTGTACAGCTCGCTCTGGTCGAAGATTTCTGTAGCGCTGATCTTCATCGGATTCAACGTGACCTTCTTCTCACAGTTCATTCTCGGCACCAAGGGAATGCCTCGCCGGTACTACAACTACCTCGACCAGTTTCAGCCGCTGCATGCATTTTCGACCGTTGGCTCATGGATTCTCGGGCTCGGATTTCTGATAATGTTCGTCTACCTGATTCACTCTCTGTTCCGAGGGCGGAGATCCGGACCGAATCCCTGGGGCGCGCTGACCTTTGAGTGGACGACCCCTTCTCCGCCACCGACATACAACTTCAAAGAGACACCACGGCTGACCCACGGCCCATACGACTTCGACAAGATCGCCGTCGAGGAAACGAAGTAGCGGGAGATTGAATGACTGACGCGCACAGCCATCAGCCATATGTAGCCCACCACTTCACCGACGCTTTCCAGCAAAGGGAAGCGGCTAAGCTCGGGGTTTGGATATTCCTGCTGACCGAGATTCTGTTGTTCGGTGGCCTCTTTGTGGCGTATTCGGTTTTTCGAGCGTGGAATCCCGACATGTTTCACAACGCCCATAAGTTCCTTGACGTGCGCATGGGCACTCTGAACACAGTCGTGCTGATCACCAGCTCCGTCACGGTGGCTCTGGCGATACGGGCCATACAACTCGGACGAAAGAAGCAGACCATTGGCTTGCTGGTCGCAACTCTTGTGCTCGCGGGTGTATTTCTTGTGGTCAAGTACTTCGAATACAGCCATAAGTTCCACCTCGGTCAATTGCCCGGCAAATACTACACATTCACAGGAGTGGAGGGCAGCAATCCGCACGTGTTCTTCAGCATATACTTCGCTATGACCGGGTTGCACGGAATTCACGTGCTGGCAGGAATGGCGGTTATCTCATGGGCGCTCATCAATACAATGAAGGGCAAATACTCCTCGGAGTATTTCACGCCCATTGAAATGGCGGGATTGTACTGGCACCTCGTAGATATGATCTGGATATTCCTTTTCCCGCTTTTCTATTTGGTTGGATGAGTTAGAGATGACGGCAGAATCCGCGGAACATACGAAACACATACTTCCGCTCCGGCTCTATCTTGCAGTCGGCGGAGCGCTCATTGTCCTGACGGCTGTTACCGTTGCCGTATCTTTCCTCCATTTTGGCGGCTGGAATGTGGTCGTGGCGCTGTCCATCGCGGCTATCAAAGCTACTCTCGTTGCTATGTTCTTCATGCATCTGAAGTACGACAACAAACTGTATCTGTTCATCTTCATCGTTGCAGTTCTGTTCCTGGCGGTGTTTATCGTCTTCACGATGTTTGATACAATGACGCGCGATCAGATATATGACGTGAAAGCGGGGCCAATCACGCCCGATGCCACGATCTATCAGTCAAACCCTGCTGACACGTCGGGAACGGTTGCGGACTCCACGTCTGTGCATCGATAAACTACGATATGCACATCGTAGGGATTGGGCGTGGCGTGGCCTCGAGTGAATAGTCCGAACCACAAGGGTTCGGACCTACGGCCTGACAAACGACGATTGCCACCGCAGGAATTTGGCGTGCCAAATCCTTGTGATGCCAGTCAACGACATGGCCCGCCATGCCCGTACGATGGGTTCCGCTAAGCGATCAATTTCTTGTGGAAATTCCGACTTCATCAGTTTACACTGTCAGCAAGCAGTGTCAGTCAGATTCGGCAGATGGGATTCGGTCGTGACTGACTCTCGGTTGTTATTTCTCGAATTGACGTTAACGTTTGCGGATGAGGGAGTGAGTTATGAGAGGATTCACACGGCTCTGTTTCATAACAACCGCAACCACCTATCTCCTGATATTCGTCGGCGGACTTGTGCGCGTATCGGGAGCGGGGCTCGGATGTCCCGACTGGCCCAAGTGCTTCGGTAGATGGATTCCACCTGTGAGCGCCCAGCAACTTCCGCCGGACATGGATCCGTCGCAGTTCAATTTTACTCTCGCTTGGATTGAATACTCCAACAGACTTCTGGGGATGACTGTGGGGTTGCTCATCCTGGCCACTGCTGTGCTTGCTATCAAGTACTATCGCAAATCCCCGCGAATACTCTATCCGGCATGGGCAGCCGCGTTATTGACTGCATTCCAGGGATGGCAGGGCGGAGAGGTCGTGACGTCACAACTGAAACCAGTGATCGTCTCCGCACATATGGGCATTGCCCTGGTGATTGTCAGCCTTATGATCTATGTCACCCGAGAAGCATACTACGCCGAAATCGGCGCAGTTTCGACGAAGTCCGTTCCAGCGGGCAGATCGCGAGTATGGATCGGGGTTCTGTGGCTTGTCACAATTATCCAAATAGTGATCGGAACGCAGGTGAGATCGTCACTGGAAATCGCGGATGCTGCCAATCCGCTGCTCACTTCCGCTGAATTGATCGAAAAGGTGAAATCGATCAACATAGTTCACGCATTGGTCGGACTCGCCGCTGCAGCGCTTGCTTGGAAGGTTCTGCCGGGAATACTGCGCCGGGTTGGCGAACTGCTTCCGATCCTCAGGCAAGCAGGTTTCGGAGCAATGATGCTCGTCGCCATACAGGTCCTTCTCGGACTTGCTATGATGCTGCTCGGTATCAACCCGATGATCCAGGTTTTCCACCTATGGGTCGCGAGCCTGCTTGTAGGGTTGCTACTCCTTGGATATGCTGAATTGACAAGCGCGAAGGATTGAATCATGTCCGAAAACAGAACAATCATCAGAAGCTTCTTCTCGTTCATGATCATGGCGCTGATCCTCCTTACCGCTGCCGCTGTCATCATATATCAGGCGGAGAAATCGCGGCGGGCAATCCCGGTGCTCGGAACCGTACCCGAATTCGCTTTCGTCGAACGAAGCGGAAGTCCGTTCGGACTCGATGACATGAACGGCGAAATCAACGTCGTGGATTTCATCTTCACTAACTGCCACGGCCCATGCCCCCTGATGAGCTCTGTCATGGCCGATTTGTATCGATTCTATGCGCCCTCCGATCGGATTCGATTCATATCCATATCGGTCGACCCGTTGCGCGATTCTATCGAGACCCTGAGGGCATATGCAGACAAGTTCGGTGTCAGTGACGACAGATGGGTATTTCTTCGCGCCGGCATCGACAGCGTGCTGAGCCTCTACGAAAAAGGCTTCATGTTGTCAGGCGATCTTCCCGGAGAGCACAGCACAAGATTCGTACTCGTGGATCGAAACGGCCGGATTCGCGGCTATTATCATCCGGAAGACGACGCAAGCATCGAACTGATGAAGACACACATTCGGCTGCTTGCGAAGGAGCAATGAACGGGTGATTTCTCTTCCGACTCTCAATGCAATCCTGAACTTGATTAGCGCATCTCTGCTGACTGCGGGCTACATCAGGATCAAGCAACATCGACCCGATTTGCACAAACGGTTCATGCTCTCGGCGCTCGTCTCCTCAGCGCTCTTTCTCGCTTCCTATCTCATCTATCACGCTCAGGTCGGCTCGGTGCCGTATCCGCACCATGACTGGAGCCGGCCGATCTACTTCACAATCCTGATTCCACACGTCATACTCGCCGCAGTTATGACCCCTTTTATCATCGCTGCCGTCGTATTCGCGCTTCGAGGCCAATTCGAACGACACAAACGAATAGTCCGCTGGCTGTGGCCTGTTTGGATATTTGTTTCGATCAGCGGGGTAGTAGTCTACGTAATGCTGTATCTGAGATAAGTCGAAATAACAGCAGTCGTCGGACACTCACACTGCCTGACATGCTCAGGCAATGCAGGCGAGTGTCTCTGCAACCTTCTCGAGACTGAGCGGCTTGGAGAGAAATGCATCGGCGGTGGTCTGAATGTCACGTCTGCGGTCGCCGTCCGGTGAACTGCCTGTGTATATCATTACATGAGTTGATGGCGAGAGCTGCTTGATCTGTCGCGCGACTTCCAGCCCGTCAATATCCGGCATGACAAGGTCAGTCACGACAACGTCAAAACCCTGGCCGGCGACAGCAGCAATCGCTTCGGCGCCGGTCCTGACGGCTGTCACTTCGAATGATTTCGCCCCAAGGTATTCCGTAAGGGTCTCACGATACTGGTCATTGTCATCGATGAGCATCACCCGCAGCATACGTCCCACCGGCTGACCCAGCAGGCTCTGCAGCACCTTCTCGACGGCGGCGATCCTGAATGGCTTGTCAAGAAATGCATCTGCGCCCGCACGGTAGGCCCTATTCTCAATGTCTTTCATGCTGACGCCGGTCATCAACACAACCGGCAGACTGGGTGACATGTTCTTGGCTTTCCGGGCCAGCGCAAGTCCATCGATGCCGGGCAGATTGATATCTGCGACGATAATATCCACATGCTCCGTTTCCAGCTTGAGAAGCGCTTCCTCGGCGCTTGTCGCCTGCACCGGTTCGTAGCCGATTGAATCGAGCGCCTCGCTTAACAGCGAAAGCAGAAGCGGGTCATCGTCAACTACAAGCACTGAAGTCTTCGTGGGCATACTCCTCAGTCTCATTCAAGCCCCCTTCTCTTATGTCGAGCATATATCCGGGATTCTTTAGCTGCCTCGCACCAAGGTCAGAACCTCCGGCAGCTTCAGATCAAGCAAGGCTTTCGTCTTTGCCTCCACATTCAGCCTCAGCAGAGGTTCCGTGTTCGATGGTCTGATGTTGAACCACCAGTCTCCGAAGTCCACCGTTACCCCGTCCAGTGTGTCGATGCGCGCTCCGGAAAAAGCGTTTCTAATGACTTGGAGCTTCGCCCCGACGTCTTCCACACGCGAGTTGATCTCGCCCGATCTGAAGTAGGGGTCAATTCCAGCAACAAGC
>JAGVNY010000037.1 GCA_020053015.1 Candidatus Zixiibacteriota bacterium
CATACCTACCCCGCAGCTTCTTACACATTTGGACGCCTCATTAGCCATATCGGTTGGCTAATCCTCTCATCTTTACATCAAAAACCATACCAACATCTTGGTGCCCATGGCTCGCACCTAAGTCGAAGAGACCGAGAGAATATACCCCTGTGCGCCGAAACCGCACAACTTAAAAACTGGCGGCCCGATGTTCAGATTCTGACATTTGCTCACTGATGGAGCATCGTGTCGACATTTGTGGAGTGCATAGACCCAAGCTATCATCTGTTGCAACGTGAGCTGATTGGCAACCCATCAGGGATCGACCAGGTTTGGACTTTATGCTTTTCGATAGTCTGTCCCGCTTTTGTCTTGCCTTTTCGATCAGCCATGTTTATTATGGATCGACTAACCCATAACTTGGTAACGTACCGGTGCACGGTTGCATCAGCCAGAGATTTGATCTATCACTCTTAACGAACGCGAATCGGAGGAGGATCTCATGCAAACGCCCAGGATTAGAAGAACACTCGTGACCATGTTGCTTGGCATCATGTTGTTAATCAACGTGTCAATGGCAACAACTTACTATGTCAGCAAACAGGCTGGTAGTTCGGATGGAAATGCTGGCACAAGTTGGGGGACGGCTTGGTCTACAATCTCGAAAGTCAATTCCACGTTGACGGTTGGCGATACAGTCAGGTTTGGATCAGGAGTCTGGTATGCGAGTGAGATACATCCACCGACGGGAGGCACAAGCGAATCACAGACTGTCTATGCTTGTTCGACTTTCTCGACAGCGACTAGATCATTAACGACTATCTCTGCTGGAACCATAATGGATAGCGATTGGACGGTTTACAGTGGCAGCGTCTATATGAATGATTTTGGTGGATGGGGCGGCGGTGAAGAAAGCAGAGTATTAACCCAAGACGATTCGATGCTGATTGCTGATACGACCCTTGTCAATGTTGATGCGCCCGGACATTTTTTTGAAGATGTCAGCAACAACAAGGTCTATGTCTGGTGTCAGGGTTCAGCAAATCCCAATAATTGTTTGATGGTGATAGGAACCTCGAATAGATGTGCTGTTGAATACCTGTCGAACAATGCTAATTGGATCAAATTCTTCGGTCTCAGATTGACGCATGGTTCCGGGTGGATAGTTCACACGGATGCTTCGAGTTGCGATTCGAACACCTACTCTAATTGCACGATGGCTTATTGGGGTGGGTACTCCGGTGGAAATCTCGGGGCTTGGACTTCAGAACAGAGCACGGTAGATAGCACAATTTATGCTCAGCACAATCTTATTCAGGCCTGCAGTCTGTTTTGTGGGATGTCAGAGAAGGGAAGAATTCTTGCCCACACTGTTGCCACTTACGCTCAGCACCGAGTTATCATTGATTCCTGTGTGCTCCACAGTTCTGGTAATGGAGTCTATTTCAAAGACCAGTCAGGGAAACCGCAGCATTATGGCAACACAGTAAAGCACTCCACTATCTACAACATGGAGCAGAGTGGAGTGCAATGGACATCTCATCATCAACGCGATTCAGTGTGGGGAAATACCATCTACAACTGTGCAAGAGGAATTTGGGAGGGTGGTTCCTATCAAGGGCCTCTGAACGGTGAAAGTTACATCTGCAACAATACCATTTATCACTGCTATGATGTAGGCATCTCATTCTTCGACGGAGCAGAGAACGACTTCAACTTCTTGGGTCGCAATAATCAAGTCAAATTCAACATTATCTATGCCTGTTCTACTTCTGGAGATGAAGAAGTTATCGGTTTCGCCTACTGTGAAGATTCGACCCAATCTTTATTTGGCGTGATTGACTCGAATCTCTATTACGCGAACACACACTCGACAACTGAGGGACATCGAAATCGCATAGCGGGTAACGAGCAATGGACATGGGAAAGCTGGATTGACACAAACAGGTATGGCTTCGATCAGCATAGCACCTGCAACGCAGCCGATCCAGAATTCAACAATCCGTCTGCTGGTGACTTCTCTCGTCCAGATACGTGTCAGGAAATGAATGTGACCTACGGCGGACGGACGTGGTATTTGTATGGCGCGTGGCAGCCTGATGAACCGCCTGAGTTTCTGTGCGGCGATGTAACAGACGACTGCTTCGTCGACATCGACGACATACAATTCCTAATAGCTTACGTCTTCAGTGGTGGCCCGGCACCTGATCCCATGGAATCGGGTGATGTCAACTGCAGCGGTGACCCATCGGTGGACCTTGATGACATCGTCTACTTGATCACTTACGTGTTCCAAGGCGGCCCTGCTCCCTGCGCGGGGTGCTAAACAGCGCTGTAAGCTACATCGGTTGTGTCCTTAAGCCGTCGGGCAGTTAAAACCAGTGTCTGAAGTTATAGAAGACCTGGTGATCGACCGTCAGGAGGCCGAGGGGGGGGGTGTTGTGTCCGTTCCCCTTGGATTGTTGGCTATAGTCGCCATTCCAACGTCTGGCCACCCTACGCCGTTGAGCTGCAGGCTCACATGCTTGCTGCGAAACTGCATGCTATCGAAATGGGCGTGTTCGTTAATGCTTACCTTTTGGCACAAGGAGGTAAGTTACATCTTAAGCACGCGCCGAATCCGAGCAAGTCGAGAGAGCTCCTCGTCATGGTTCCCCGATCAGTTCCCAAAATGAGTCGTTCCCGAGGCTGAATGCCACTCTCCGCGTGCCGCGGGAGAAGAAGTCCTGAAACTGCTCTCGGCTAACGTCCACATTGATGCTCTCGATTTCGCTCTTTCCCGGACCACCGTCGACGAAGAGCCTTCCCATGAGGAAGATTCTGCCACCATGCGATCTCACTTCGTCTATCGAACTCTGGAGGACGTTGAACGTTTGCTTGCCGGTTTCGCGTAGCACCTGAGCGACGTGCGAAGCCCGCTTCCCGTGGAAGTATGCGAGGTGCTCCCCCGTGAACTCATGGTCATGTCCCCACAGCAACACAAGATCGTTTTCGGACATCCTGAGATCAAGAATGCGAGCGGCCTTCAGATACTCATTGTTATCGATATCCTCATCGGGGAGGACCGAGAAAGCAGCGTTGTAAGAGACGGTCACCAGAGCAAAGACGATGAAGAGCGTTCTGACCCATCGTGACGTCGAAGGGAATCTCTTTCCGTTTACGTCTGTAACAACAACCATCAGTAACCACATCGCAGGGAGAACTGCAAGCCACCTTTCGGTGTCTGAGCCAAGCCAGACGAGCCCGAATATAGTTGGGATCGCCGCCCAGAGCAGCAGGATAGTCACCTGCCGGGGATGCTCGCGCATGATCCGCTTGCGGCAGATCGCGAAGGAAACAGACATTAGTGAGATCGTCGCCCAGAGCGCGGCGAAAACTCCGAGCTCGGCATAGATTCCAGATCTGCTTTGCTCAACGAATGGGACCCCCCAGACCGTGCTCTTTACCAGCGGACCCAAATCAACGAGGCGAAAGACACTCGACGAGAACCCGATCACACCCCGAGAAAAGTTCAACAGACTGAGGTCGGGCGGAATGCCGTAGGAAGCAGCCGTTAACCAGGCCGGGAAATCTGACAATCCACTTACTCTGCCGGTAATCAGTCCCGCCGCGAACAGGGGAACGAAGAGACATGTTCCGAACGAAAGAATGTAAACTGCCGCGGCTTTCGCACGCAGCCAGAATTCTGCGCGGTCTGATACAATCAAGATGCTTATCGTTACGGCGGGAACGAGCAGAATCGCAGTCAGCCAGTAGAATCCGGCGAAGGCGTGGGCTACTCCGATCCAGACCGCCGAGCCGGCAATGCCGTCGTGGCTACGAGCTTGTGCGAGTTTCAGCAGCAGATAGAGGGTCAGTACAAGAAAACATATGTTGCCCGGATACGAAGTCGCGTTCGTGCTCCAGAACCAGTAGGCGAGCGATCCGCCGAAGCCGATTGCAGCCACGAGGCTCATCCAACGGCTCCTGCTTATGAGGTGCGCCGCAAGGAAGAAGATGGCCACGCCTGCTGCTCCGAAAATGGCATTGAGCGCTTGAAGCGATCGCACTGAACGGATCGGGAAGCCAATGAAGTGTGCCACCTCGTGCAGAACCTTGCCGGAAGGACAGAAGAGAAGCCGTGCCGAAACCGAGCACAGCCTGTCAAAATCGGCTGTCTCTACGAGGCGGGCATAACCAAGTCCGTCGCCGTTGAAGATGTTTGACATTGAGAGTAGATAGACGACAAGCGCGACAGTGAAGACAGTCAGCGCGGTCTTGTGTGATCGTGTCACGACAGAGTACCTCGTGAGAACCGAAGGCAGAGCGCCTTCAGCCGAGCAATGTTATCGCACCTTGCGTTCGAGCTCGTCGATCTTGTTGCGCAGTAAGGCGATCTCTTGCGCAAGAGTCTTGTTCTGGTCGGCGTGCCTGGAGACAACGACAGTGATGTGCAGGAACATAAGCACGCCGAAGAAGATCCCTATCAACAACAGGATGGCCGGAGCATAAGCCACGCCAACCAATCGTGCGATTATGTCGACAAGGCTCCTCCAGGCGGAGAAGAGCGCCAGCACAGCGCTGCCCGCGATCCACAGGATGCTGTACTCCTCACGGAGTTTCCTTCTGCGTATGAGCGAAATCACGAACGCAATAAGCGCAAGACTCGCGAACACGCTTATTACCTGTATCGGGCTGATCATCACTTCTGCGCCTCCTTTGAAACTGGCTTCCGGGTAAACGCTATTAGACTTGCAACGAGGACTTTTGTCATGTAGTAGATCGATTTGACCGCACTAATGGATGATGTCCCTCCCTGTCGCTCACGCATCTTCACGGGCACTTCGACTATTCTATACCCGTTTCGGAACAAGTCGATCACCGCAATCGGTTCCGGGTAGTCTTGCGGATAATGCTCAGACAGGAAACAGATCGCTCTGCGGTTATAAGCTCGGAAGCCGGAGGTACTGTCGGTGATACGGGATCCGGTAAGCGCGGAATTCACGACCGACAGAATTCGAATGCCTACCCGTCTCGCGAATGTGCTCCTGAAAGAATCAGAGCTGAGAAAACGTGATCCGATAACCACGTCCGCCTCGCCTCGGACTATGGGAGTCATCAGCTTCTCGATCTCAGACGGGATGTGTTGGCCATCCCCATCGACCTGCACAGCAGCCTCGTATCCTTCATCTTGCGCGAATCGCAGCCCTGTCTGCACTGCTCCACCGATGCCGAGGTTACACGGAAGCGACAGTGCTGTTTCGTTGACGGACTTCACGATCGCTTCGGTGTCATCAGTCGAACAGTCATTAACCACCACGATCTTTGCTGAGGGCTGAGAGCTCTTGGTCTCGCTTATCACACGGGCGATGTTCGAAGACTCGTTGAATGCCGGTATTATGACCACGAGTTTCATGTTCGATAAGACTCCATTCGAGCAGAATGATTATAGATTTGTTGATGCTCGACAGCAAAGGGTTTTCTTGATCGTATTGGCTACGACAGAGATGACTTGCCTGCTCCTGTGCGACGTCTGCCCTCGCGGATGCTCTTGATGACCCACAGCGTCAGGGGGATTGTGAAGATGGTGGACGGCCAGGCGAATCTACCGTCGGCATACGCCGTAACCATCGCGAAAACCAGTAACATAAGCGTAACGAGAAGTCCCGACAGCAGAGGCAGCAAACTGCCGAGATCGATTCCCTTTGAGAATCTTCTGAACCCAAGCAGAAACACGATGGCGCCAATACCCGGGAGCCCGAATGACATCAGTATGCTCGCCACCGCCCTCGGACGAAGATTGTCAAGCAGAGTCTGGACATTCGGTATCCAGTAGAAATCCCCAGATTCTCTGAATACACTCTTGATGATGGCAGTCGGTATGAAGAAAGCAGCGGAGAAAATCGCCGACAGAGCCAGTGTTTTCCCGATACCGATTCGTTTCGCAAGCAGGTAGACAAATGCAACGGGGACCAGCAGCACCACAACTTCCTTCACAAGTGTGCCGGCGGCAATTAACAAAGCTACAAGAAACCATTTCTCGCGAAATATGCAATAGGATCCGAGCGCGATAGAGAACATGGAACATGCTTCCAGGTAACCTGTCGTCGACAGGTAAAACACGGGAAACGAGACGGAGTAGAGCAGGCAGCCGGTCATCGCCAACTCGAAGCTGAAGCCGAGATGCCGCAGGAGCAGATAGAGCACAAGCAGAGTGGCATACAGAGCGAGCAGATTCAAGACGTCAATGGCAGTGATCGGAGATTCAATGGGCAAGACCGAAGCCATAAAAGGAATGAGAGGGCGATAACGAAACGGAAGGTCAACACTACCGATATCGCACTTGCCCCGGAAGAAGTCGACGTAATTCATGTAATACACCGCGTCGCCAAACGACGAATGGCCATCGACCTTGCCGGTGTAGTCCTTGATGAACCCGATATCCTGTCGGTCGAACCTCGGGAAGGCGACTACGGCGAGCGACACGACGACGGCAGCGATCCAGATCAGCCTCGTATTCGATTCTCTCACCACCATCTCCAGCTACTACGTCACCTTGTCAACCGACACTACGTCGATTGAATAGACCTAACGTGACCCGTGCAAGGCCTTCTCAAGCAACCACCTACCCTCGACATGAACCCTCTGCCTGAAGGTGATCGTGTCGCTCTGCGACCGGCGCTCGCGTATATAATCCAGAACCTCGCTTGCAGGTGCAAACCAACCGTTCTTGGATGCAAGGTACCTGAGCCTTGCGTCGAACGTCGAATCGACTGCACCGTCCTTTACGAAACCGCTTGCGAGATGAGTATAAACGAAGCAAGCGCCCTCCTCTTTCTCGAGCCTGTCCACGTTCTCTTTGCTGATCAAATCGCAGAACGACGATAGCATTCCGCCATCAGATGAATGAAACCAGTAATTCACATACGGCTTGCTCGGGTCGAAGTACGGAATGAGCGGGTCAACGCTCAGGGTGTTAATCTCCTGGAAGCTGTAGTTTACCACATAAGAGATGCGTTCCTTGGCGATGTCCCCCCAGAAATACTCAGACAGTGTGTCATGGCCGTAGGACGGAGCGCCGCCAAAGATCAAGCTATAAAGCGTGTGAAACGGAAACACACTGAGCTTGTCGGCCCCCCAGTACAGATTGTCGAGGTTTCGATAATGATTTATATGTACTCGAGGGTAACTTCCGAACACATTCTTGAATCGCTCCAGCGCGAGCGTCGTCTCGTCGCGCGTCGAATTACCGCCGCGAGCGCCATGCAAGGCAATCTCGGAACCTCTCGCTTTCAGACCGAGCAGGAAACTCATGTAGACGGAGTCATCCAGCGCGACTCCCCGGTTCGGCCAGTGAGTCGAATCGTTTGTGGGAAAGACCCACATTGTTTTAGTGGATCGTATGCCAAGCTCTCCGAATAGGTCATAAACAGGCCTAATCCTATCGAGCGTTGCACCATCGGTATCATCGACAATACAGAAGGCAAACGTCTTCCCGTCGGGGAAGCGGACGGGTTTGTACTCCGGCGGATAGCCAAAATACAAGACAGCAGCCACAATCATCAGGACAGCCACAACCGCTACCCGCTTCACGCTGATCTTCATCGATTCACCTTCTGTGTGAGCTCAGACTCGAGTACAGTCATCTTCCCGCTCTTGCTCGGCGGAATGGTCTCAACGAGCTCGAAGTCAATTCGAATCGTCTCTCCGAGGAAACGGCGCCAATTAGATTCGATAACCTGAAGCGATCTCTTTTCGAAGCCGTCGCTCACCTCTAACATGACATGAAGGCTGTCCACCGAATTCTGAAACGCCTTGAAGCGTTTCACGCCTGTTGTCAGAGAGTAGTCCAGTATTGCGGCAGCGACTTTGTTACCTTCAGGGGTCACTATCAAGTCGGACACTCGGCCTATAACGTCGCGAAGTGACGGAAGTTCTGCGGACGACTGCTCCGTCTCCGCCCCTTGCGTTGCAAGATCACCGACGCGGTAACGGACAAATGGCATAGAATAAGAGTGGAGTTCGGTGATGACAACCTCTCCGCTCTCTCCGAAGCTAACCGGTTGGTTGGTATCCGGGTTAACGATCTCAATATACAGATTGTGCATCATCTGCCGCAATGCACTGTCGGGGGATTCAAAGGCTATGATCCCGTTCTCTGTTGTGCCGTACTCATTGACAACCCGGCACTTGAATGCTCCAGCGATTTCTTGTCTGGCACGGGGCGTCAGTATCTCGCCAGTAGTCACCACCAATCCAACGGCTGCTTCTGCCGGATCCACACCGGTCTCACGAAGAGTCGTTGCAAAGGCTTGGATGGTGCTCGGCAGACCGTAAACGAACTTCGGACTAAACGATTTCAATACGGCCAAGTACTCCTTGCACGATCTGTCCGATATGTCGAAGGCGCTGAGCCTCCTTCGATTGAGAAACCTGTCTTTCGCGCGCACCCGCAACCGGCCGATTGCATCCAGCGGCACGCCCCAAACCCTACCCTGTCTGTCACCGATTTCAATACCGTGCCATCCGTATACTTCGTACATCAAAGCATCCATGTACGCTGTCGAATCGCGATCCTTCACGAACGAAAGCGGAATTCCGGTAGAGCCTGACGTCTTACGCCGGGAGACCTTCGATGGGCAATCGGACACCATTTTAGCTGCTTCTCTTCTGATGATATCCTTCGAGAGGAGTGGCAACTTCGTGAAGTCATCAATGTGATCTATTTGCCCGCCCTTGAGGCCCGCGGATTTCATGATTTCGCGGTAATAGGGATTGTGGTCATGCAGGAATCTGAGCAGAGAGGCAAGTTTCTTGAATTGGATTTCACACTTTCGTCGGTAAGGTGCGGCGTGAAATTGCCTGATCTCGTCCATATATTTCAGCACATGTTCGCCCCGGAAAAACTGAACGGGTAGGTAGATCAGACTTCTGGCAATCCATGGATGCATGTCATTTCTTCTTCATGGCCGAGAGTTTCGTGTACACTGCATCGAGCTTTGGATAGACGACGTCCCACGAATAGAGCCGCTCAGCGGTCTGGCGAGCGTTCCTTCCAAGCTCTTCCCTTCGGACAGCATCGCGCAACAGATGCACGGTCTCACCGGCTATCTGCTCGGGAGAATCGGCGATCACAATGTCTTTGCCGTTAGTAACCTCTATGCCCTCGCAGCCGACCGAAGTGCTCACAATCGCCTTTCCCATTGCCATGGCGTCAAGAATCTTGAGCCGCGTTCCTCCACCGACTCTGATGGGAACCACGTAGACAGCTGATTCTGAAATATAGGGTCTTACATCATCTATGAATCCAAGAGATCTGAATGCTCTGTTTTTTGAGCAGAATTCCGCTATTTGCGAAGATGGCTGACGGCCGATTAGTGTCATGGTCAAATCGGGTACTTCCTTCAGAATAAGGTGCCATACCTCGCGTGTGAAGTAGAGCATTGCATCAAGGTTCGGATACCAGGTCATTCCACCGACGTATATGAGACTGTCGTTCTTGACCGGGGCCAAGGAAGGTTTGAAATAACCTGTGTCGACGCCGTTCGGGACTATTTCGGATCGGACTGAGGGGCAGATCGATTTCAGAGACGCTCCGTCAATGTCCGACACCACCGTATGTAAGTCGAACCGCTCGCATGCCATTCGCTCGAATCGCCGCAGCTTCATGCCTTGAAGCGCAAGATAGGCCTTGGCAGCAGGATTGCCGACGCTCTTACTCCTTCTGAACAGGAGGTCTGACTCGATATTGTGGTGAACAAGCAAGCTCGGAACACCGCTCGCGAGTCTTCTGTAATTGGCAAGCGCGATGGTCCCAATCTCGATCAGGTCATACTCATACTTCTTCAGCTGGCTCTCAATCGCTGCCTTCATCTTGCCCGAGTAGAACTTCCACGCTGAGTAAGGTGTCGGCGAGAACAGGTTTGCAAGAAGAAGCGAGTACCACGCCAGCATCTTGCCATCGGTTGGTATGTCGAAGACCTCTACAATCCTGCAGTACTTCCTCATCTCTTCGATATTGGCGGCCATGTTTGAGTTTTCCTCGAGATGTGCTTTCTGGAAGAATGTAAGCAGGTGAATCTCGTGCTTGCGTGAACACTCTTTGATGAGATTGAAGTTCCTCAGAGAGCATCCGCCTTTGGGAGGGTAAGGTACCAGATGTGTAATCAGAAGAATCCTCATGCCACCCTCAGCAACTCTCGGTACAGGTCATACACCTTCTTACACTGGGCAGCCGCCGAGAATCGAACTTGCACTCTCGCACGTGCTTCATCACCCATGACGCGAGTCCGGCATTTGTCACCAAGGAGCCACAAGCAGGCATTCGCTATTTCTCTATCACTGCCGGGCTCAACCAGCGCACCTGATATGCCCTTCTCAATGATCTCCGTCATCCCTCCCACCGCAGTTGATACAACTGGCTTTGCAAGCGCCATAGCTTCCAGCACGGACATTGGTATCCCTTCATGCTGCGACGAGACAACATAGATATCGAGAGCATTGACTATGTCCAATATGTCGTCACGAAATCCGGTGAATATCATATTGCGACCGAGTCCCAAACCGTCAGCCATGCTTTCCAGTTCCCCTCGGAGCGGACCGTCGCCTGCTATCAGGAAGTGTGCATCCGGACGCGATTCACGAACGATAGCCGCGGAACGCAGAAAGACATCGTAAGCCTTTACAGGCACAAGACGTCCGACAGATCCGATGAGGGGCTTGTCCGATCCTATGCCGAGGCTCAATCGCGTTTCAGACTTCGGTTTGCATGGTTTGATCGCCGCGAGGTCAATCCCATTGTGAATCGTGACTATATTAGTTTGGGGATGTTTGATCGACAGTACCCGCCGTATGTCCTCCGACACCGCGATTACGCTATCGAATCTGCGTCCGGTCTGGAACTCGTTCAGAAGTTGATAGGCTCGCATCTTCAGGCGCCTCAAGCCTGACAAACCCTCTTGCACTCCATGAACCGTCTGCACCAAGCACTTCACCCCACATTTTCGCGCAACGAGAGACACGAGGATGTTCTCCTTGTATCGATGGCTATGGATGATCTCTGGTCGAATCTCCGACAGAACTCGCGCCAAGCTTCTTCTTATCACGA
>JAGVNY010000217.1 GCA_020053015.1 Candidatus Zixiibacteriota bacterium
ATCTAATGACCATCAAAACAAAAACCAGTGTCGCTGACGAAAGTAGCGTCCGAAACCACCACTCCGAACAAACACGACCGCGATTATGACACAGCCTCAGAGCTGTGGGACACAGGGCTTGGGGGCAGGATAGGAGAATGGTCCGATGAATATACGACTGTTACTGAGCGCGGTCGTGTTTTTGATTTCGGCCACGATTGCGGGGTTGTCTTCTAGGAACTCCGATATTGCTGCTGTCGCAATAGCCACTTCTGGCTTTCTGGTGAGTGCTTTCATGCTTCTCTTGCCTGCGATTGACAATGTGATCCGCAAAGCACGCAAGGGCAAACTGAGCCCCAGGGGGATTGAATGGGAAACGCGGACAGAGCTGGTGAGGATCGCCGTACCGACCAATCCAACGAATACCACAGACAGGGCGGAGGCAATTCGACTCTGTGAACAGGGTCGCATGATCGTCAGGGAACATGGCGACCTAGAGACCGCGCTTGAGTTGTTTACGAGAGCTTTCCGGCTTGATAACCGCTACTGGGAGGCACTGGTCAATCAGGCCAACATTCTATTCTTGCTGGGAAGGGTGCATGATGCAGTCTCCGCAGCAAACCGGGTCCGGACTCAATTTGACAATATCGGACTCGCTTATGCAAAGGCGACCCTAGTCATTGCCAAGACACTGGAGATGAGAATCCTCGAGTCAGCCTCGGAAGAGCAGCAAGAAGCTGATTATAGGATGATCTCTGGCCTCTTGGAGGAGTCACTCACGAAGTTGAAGAGTCATATCACGACCCGCACTTCACTCGGCCGTGTAATGCTCCTGTCAGGCACTCACAAAGAAACCATCGAGAAGTTTATTGAAGAGAGCCTCGAATATGATGAGTTTGCAGAGGCATTCCTGAAGGCACTCGAGGCCGAGAAGAAGCTCACGGAGCGATTTCGTGAGGAATTCCCTGCCTTGTGGAAGAAACTATGTGATAGGAGACCCGAGCATGATTCAGAGTGAAGAACTTCGCACTTTCGGCTGGACAGTCTTATTGGCTGTCCCGCTATCGACCATGTCGCCCAGACACATGTCACCAAGTGTGATCTATACACATGATGTCGACACAGGTCAGTGGCGACCAAGTACTAGCGAGCTCCAACTGTCTTCGCCGGGCTGGCGGGATCAGTTCCAAGCATTGCCAGAAATGCATGAAGCGATTGACCTGAGATTCGCCGAAGCTGGAAACGCTGTCGATCTTGAACTCGCCTAATCAGGCATCTCTGCAACAGGTCAGGCGAGTCCACTTCTTCAGGGGAACACCAAACCCCGCGGGTTCGACTCGGACACCACTTGTCACTGGACATGGCGTGCAGAGCCCTTTCGCGCGAGACCCGGACACGCGTGTCCGGGTCTCTGTGAAATCCAATCTTCGATTGCCTCGTCCGAAGCACAGGGCTTCGGACCTACAAATGAACAAGGGCACGGCAATGCCGTGCCCCTACATTCTCAAATCACTGGGCGTGTCATGCGCCATACATGTCGATGATTTCTTGTTTGGTCTTGCCGAGGATGTTGTATTTCTTGCCGACTTTCGTAAATGCGTCGAGCGCTTCGTCGAGATGATGAATCTCATGCCCGGCGGAAATCTGCGTTCTGATGCGCGCCTGACCCTGCGGCACTACCGGGAAGAAGAAACCGATCGCGTATATACCCAGATCATACAGATCGCGTGAGACATCCTGCGATAACTTCGCATTGAACAGCATCACCGGCACAATCGGCGTGTCACCCTCTTTAAGGACAAATCCCGCCTCGGTCAATCCCTTGCGCCAGTACTCGGTGTTCTTTTCGAGCTTGTCTCTGCGCTCGGTGCTCTGCGAAAGAATGTCGAGCACGCGCAGCACACCTGACACGACAACCGGAGCAATCGTATTCGAGAAAAGATACGGGCGCGCCTTCTGACGGCACATCTCGACAAGCTCCCGGCGTCCAGACACACAGCCTCCGGAAGCGCCGCCGAGCGCTTTGCCGAAGGTCGTCGTGATGATGTCGATCCTGCCCACCACTCCGCACTTCTCGTGCGTGCCTCGTCCGGTCTTCCCTATGAAACCCGACGCATGAGAATCATCGACGAACAGCAGCGAATCATACTTCTCGCACAGCACAGCCATTTCATCGAGCTTAGCCGTGTCGCCGTCCATCGAGAACACGCCGTCGGTAATAACGACTCTTACTCGCTTGTCGGAGTGAAGCTGGAGTTTGCTTTCGAGATGCTCCATGTTGGAATGCTTGAATGTATCATGGGGAGCGCTGCAAAGGCGGATGCCGTCGACGATCGACGCATGCACGAGGCGGTCGGAGATCATCACGTCATCAGCGGTAAGAATAGCCTCGAACACGCCCGCGTTTGCGTCCATGCACGATGGGAATAGAATCGTGGCCTCGGTTCCGAGGAATTTCGTCACCTTCTCTTCCAGCTCACGATGAATGTCCTGCGTTCCGCAGATGAAGCGCACAGACGACATTCCGTAGCCGCGCTTGTCCAGTCCCTCATGCGCGGACTTCACGACGTCCGGGTGGCTCGAAAGTCCCAGATAATTGTTGGCGCACATGTTGATGACTTTCTTGACCGACGATCCGGTCGGAAACTCGACCTCGATATCAGCAGCCTGCGACGAGTGGATGAAGCGCTCCTGCTTGAAGATGCCGGCGTCCCGCAATTGCTTTATCTGCGCCTGATAGATTCCTCTGATATTGTCACTGAATGCCATAGCACACTCCGCTGAGTTATCGATCTTGCAAACTTACCCACAGCATAGAGGAGAGTGTCTCAGAAGCCGCAAGTCACATGACAAGCCATTTGGAGAACCGGCGATAACATCAGGATGGATTCCCGCTTTCGCGGGAATGACAATGGGCTAGCGTTCGACCGTGTCATTCCGGCAAGGGCTCGCCGCGGCACGCCCGCAAGCCGAAATCCAGTTCCTTTTCTCTTTCTGCAACTTATGGGACAACCTCCATGGCTGTGGGGCATCATAAATCAACCAGGAAACGCTCTTAGAGATACTGCTTCACGAGCGTGACGATCTTGTTCACCGAATCGAAGGCTTCGGGTGTTGCCTTGTCATCGGGGATCGATATTTTGTACTTGTTCTCAAGAAACCTCTTGAGCGAAACCATCGAAAACGAGTCGACAGTGCCGCTGGAGATGAGCGGCGAATCGTAGTTTATGTCGTCGTCGCCCTCTTCGAGATACTCCTGAATCACGTACTTGAGAACCACTTCTCTCATGTCGTCCATGATATTCTCCGATCTATTCGATTGAAATCCTATTCATCATCTTCGAGCGTTGACGTGTCGCCGATTTCCTGTCCCCACTCCTTGGCGCGAAGCAGCCTGCGCATGATCTTGCCGCTGCGAGTCTTGGGAAGCGACTTAACATACTCGATTTCCTGTGGCATAGCGAGAGGAGACAGCTTTTTGCGAATGAAGTTCATGATCTCCAGCTCAAGATCGCCGCTCGGATTGAAACCAGGCTTAAGCGAGACAAACGCCTTGACCACTTCCATGTTAATCTGGTCCGGCTTTGCAACCACTGCCGATTCCGCAACGGATTCATGTTCAAGCAACGCTGACTCTACTTCGAACGGACTTACGAGGTGACCACCGGTGTTGATAATGTCATCATCGCGACCGGCGAACCAGAAGTACCCGTCGCTGTCGATACTCGATCTGTCACCCGGGAGATACCAGTTGTTCTTGAACTTCCCCTTATATGCATGCTCGTTGTTCCAATACGCTCTCATCATTGACGGCCAGCCGGGTTTGATCGCAATCAAGCCGACCTTGCCCGGCGAGGTGATCGGCTCGCTGGTGTGGATATCGAGAACTGTCGCAGTGATACCAGGGAACGCCCTTCCCATCGACCCCGGTTTTACTTTCATCCCCGGCAGATTCGTTATCATGATCGAGCCCGTCTCGGTCTGCCAGTATGTATCGTGGAACGGAAGTCCGAAAACTCTCTCCGACCAAATCACCGCTTCGGAGTTTAGGGGTTCGCCGACGCTGCACAGATGGCGAAGCGAAGACATATTGTATTTCTTGACAGCCTCATCTCCCGCTTTCATCAGAGATCTGATAGCAGTTGGGGCAGAGTACCAGACAGTGACCTTGCACTTCTCGATGAACTTGTACCATCCTTCCGCGGAAAACCCAACGTCCTGTACGCACTGGGTAACACCCAGTGCAAACGGCGCTATGATACCGTACGATGTGCCCGTTACCCAGCCGGGATCTGCGGTGCACCAGTATATGTCGCTGTCCTTCAAATCGAGAACCCACTTCGCGGTGAGATACTGAGATATGAGCGAGTAGTGAACATGCTTCACGCCTTTAGGCTGGCCGGTAGTGCCAGATGTATAATGGAGCACCGACGGTGACTCCGCAGTTGTCGGGAAAATGTCGAGGCTCTCAACACCCTTGCCATCATAGATTGAGAAGGCGACTTCCTTCTCCTGCAGCGGTTTCTTTCCGTCATGGTCAACCACGATAATCCGTTCAAGAGATGGAAGCTGAGCAAGGATCTTTCGCACTTTGGAAACGTGTTTTCGCTGAGTGATGATCGCCCTCGTTCCGGCGTCTTTCAGCCTCACGAACAGGGATTCATCGCCAAAGGCTGAGAAGAGCGGTTGAGCAATTGCGCCGATCTTGAGCACGCCCAGAAACCCAATATAGAGTTCCGGTATTTTGTCCATGAAAAGGCAGACACGGTCTCCATCCTTGATTCCGAGAGATCGCAGGTAAGCGCCTATAGAATTGCTTGTACGGCGAACGTCGTTGTATGTGAATTTCCTTTCCTCGCCGGCAGAATTCTCCCACACAAGAGCGAGCTTGTCGGCCTTGCCCATTTGACATATTCTGTCTGAGCAATACCAGCCGATGTTCAAGACGTCACCCCTTTTATATCCAAGCTCCTTCTCCGAAATCGACCAGTCAAAATCCTTGATCCGGTCCTGGTATGAAGTCGAATTATGCTCCATCAGCTATCCCTTCTCGATTGTAACAATTGCACTTGCTATGTCCTTCAAATGGGACAACGATACCTGAATGTTTGCCGTTCCAATGCTGTCAGCTATTTCGAGAGCTTTTCCATGAAGTTCCAAATGAGGCTTGCCCAGAGTGTCGTTGACGACTTCGATGTCAATGAACCTGACTCCGTCCCGCCATCCGGTGCCAATTGCCTTCAGAAACGCCTCTTTCGCTGCGAAGCGAGAAGCATAGTTCCTTTCGCAGTGGTTCTTTGACTCGCAGTAGTCAATTTCTCTCGAAGTGAATATCCTCTCTTTGAAGCCATTCTTCTTGGCGAGCTCCTCTTTAACCCTTGCGACTTCTATTTCGTCTATTCCGATACCGAACAGCAAGTCCCGACCCCAGGTCTATGAAGGCTGCTTCTCATGCTGGCCGACCAGTCGTCTTGACAGCACATCGATCATATCCAATGTCATCCGTGGAAGATCGTATTCAGGCTTCCATCCCCATTCACTTCGTGCAGCGGAATCATCCATGTAATTCGGCCATGAGTCGGCAATGTTCTGGCGCACAGTGTCTACGTCATAACTTATCACGAAGTCCGCGAAGTGCTTCCTGATCTCGTCCGCGAGCTGGCTCGGAGTGAAGCTCATTGCAGTAACATTGAAGGAGTTTCTGTGCACGAGCTTGGATGGGTCAGCTTCCATCACGTCAATCATCGCACGGACGGCATCAGGCATATACATCATGTCGAGCTGTGTGTCGGACCGAAGATAGCATGTGAACTTGCGATGCTTGATCGCCTCGTAGAAAATGGAGACCGCGTAGTCTGTAGTTCCTCCGCCCGGTTCCGTCACATGAGATATCAGTCCCGGAAAGCGCACGCCTCGCGTGTCAAGGCCAAACCGGACATAGTAGTAATCGCATAGCAGCTCACCGGCCACTTTGGTCACACCGTAAATAGTCCCGGGGCGCTGAATCGTATCCTGCGGTGTATTGTCTCTTGGCGTTGAGGGCCCGAAAGCGCCGATCGAGCTCGGAACAAACATCGAGCAGTGATACTGACGAGCTGCCTCCAGCATGTTGTAAAGGCCGTTCATGTTTATCTGCCAGGCGATATTCGGACGCGACTCAGCCGTTGCAGAGAGCACAGCCGCCAAGTGATAGACCGTGCCCACGTCGTATATCTGCATGACTCTCGTTATGTGATGAGGGTCCACGACATCGAGAAATTCGAACGGGCCGTCGTCTCGAAGTTCGATCGTAGCCGGCATTCTGATGTCGGTGGCCACCACATTGTCTCTGCCGTACCGTTTCCTGAGGGCGGGCACAAGCTCGGAGCCGATCTGCCCAAGCGACCCGGTGACGAGTATCTTCTTCACGTGCGTCTGCCTTCGACTAAGTAGTCACATTACCGACGGATGACGAGGACGACGGCCGAATGTCGGCACAGCGCTAACCCGTCTCCGATTGCGCCGGCCAAGAAACGAAAAAGACGTCGCTAAATCAACGAAAAACAGAGAACTCCCTCTCCGCGCGGAAAATCACAGAATGTAGTTGACACTATTGGTTGTGGTTATTAATTTCACAAAGAACATATGAATATCAATTGCTCATACAAGATCGATTTGATGCCGATAACAAACAGATGGAGAACGCCTCTTGGAATCGGTGCAAGTGTGAAACCATGGATTGTGTTGTGCGATTTGCGGATAGCCGGACACTGATGCGAACGCGAGACATGCGTGTTTGCCTGAGGATTGCCTCTAAGCCGCAGAATGGCATGGTTATAATATCCGATATTGTGAATCGTTTCACGTGGATGCACCTGACACGTCTGACCAAGGATTCGGGACACGGCTTCCTTCTCTTCCCCTATAAGTACCTGGTTCCTCGGAGAACTGTACGTCGGGTGCACGTGATGCCTAATGCCACTCCCGTACGTCGGATGATGGCGGGACTCAGCGTCACCAATGCCAGCCAGGAGACAGTCGGAGGTCCGAAATAATGTCCCGCCCCGCTGAATCCATCCTGACCTTCCGTCATTTGAACTACAAATCCAACATACATCGTAATCTCGACTTAGGATTGCAACACTTGCGATCTGTCATCGCAAGAATAGGAGAGTGCTTATGGATAACTGGCGGGGATGGGACAAGATCAGCTATCAATCGGACCTCGATCCTCGTTTCGCGGAAGAGATCGCCTCGATTCCGGGCGGTGACAAGCTGTTCGCCTGTATTCAATGCGGCACATGCAGCGGCATGTGTCCCTTGAGCTCGTACATGGATGTTACCCCCAGACAAATCATTGCAATGATCCGCGCAGGATTCAAGGGTGACGTTTTGTCGAGCTATACAACATGGTTATGTGCTTCCTGTTACACCTGTTCGGTCGAGTGTCCGAAGCAAATCAAGATAACTGACATAATGTACGCGGCCAAACGACTCGCGATCAGAGAGGGTGTGTACCCGAAGAAGTTCCCGATACCGGTCTTGGCATCCGAGTTCTTCAGCGCCGTCGAGAAGAACGGCAGAAGCAGTGAGGGTCGGTTGATAATGAAGTTCGTGATGAAGACCAACCCGCTTAACATGTTCAAGCAGGCCGGGCTCGGTCTGAAGTTATTTCGCACCGGCAGGTTCAGCATCAAACGCGAATCGGTGGAGCGAGTCGGTGAACTCAACAGCATGATGAAGTTCCTCGAAATGGAACACATGATAAAGAAGGCGAGCGACGCCGTCGGAGTTAAGGAGGATCACAAGTGAAGTACCTCTACTACCCTGGCTGTTCTCTCAAGAGTACCGGACGCGCGTACGAGGAGTCGGCTCTCGCTGTCACCGAAGCTCTCGGGATGAGGATGGATGAGCTCGAGGATTGGAATTGCTGCGGTGCAACCAATTACATGTCTATAAGTGAGCTGAAGTCCTTCGCGCTGTCGGGCAGAAATCTGTCACTCGCTAATCGTCAGGCTAACAACACCGAGTCCGTAAGCCTCGTAGCGCCGTGCGCTGCATGCTACCTCGGTCTAACGAAGGCCAAGCGATACATCGAGGAGTATCCGGAAATCCGCAGCAAAGTGGACGGGGCTCTGAACGCGGCCGGACTCGAGTATCGCGATCACGTCAGGGTGAGACACTTACTCGATGTTCTTGTCAACGACTTCGATCAGAGATCGATAACAGAACGAGTGAAAGTGAAGCTCGCGGGAATGAAAGTAGCCTGTTACTACGGATGCCAAATTGTGAGGCCCTATTCCGAATTCGATGATCAGCACAATCCGACCTCGATGGAGCGGCTGTTCAAATCTCTCGGAATGGACGTGGTAGATTGGCCGCTGAAGACTCGCTGCTGCGGAGGGACGCTTACAGGGACCGTAAGCGAGGTCGGACAGCGGCTCAGCTACATTCTGCTCCGAGAGGCAACTCGACGCGGGGCGAACGTAATTGTGACCGCTTGCCCACTCTGTCAATTCAATCTGGAGTGCTATCAAAGCGAGATGAGCAAGCGGTTCAACGACAGCGTTCACATACCGGTCACGTACTTCACCCAGCTCATGGGATTGGCTCTCGGCATCCCCCGCAAGAAGCTCGGTCTACACAGACTTTTCGTGCCGATCCCGGATGGAGTCGAATCCCCTGCTGCCGGAGGTGCACATGTCCTCGCTTGACAACAAACACAACGGTAGCGCCAGGGTGGGCGTTTACATTTGTCATTGCGGAATCAACATCGCCGGTAAAGTGCATATCCAGGATGTGGTTGACATCGCCAAGAAGCTGCCTGGCGTAACGGTTGCGAAGGAATACAAGTTCATGTGCTCCGATCCGGGCCAGGAGATCATTCAGGAGGACATTAAGAAGGGGCTCATAGACAGGGTCGTGGTTGCATCGTGTTCACCGCTTATGCACGAGCCGACGTTTAGAGGAGCAATGGCCAAGGCTGACGGAAACCCATTCATGTTCCAGATGGCAAACATCCGCGAGCATGTTAGCTGGGTCACTAAGGACAAAGGTCTGGCTACCGACAAGTCCAAAGCTCTTGTCGCGGCTGCCGTGGCGAGAGTGATGTTTCATCAACCGCTGACGAAGACGCAGGTTCCGGTCAATCCCAACGTATTGATAGTCGGCGGCGGGATAGCGGGAATCCATGCCGCTCTGACGATGGCTAACGCCGGTAAAAAGGTCTATCTGGTCGAGCGAGAGCCAACGATTGGCGGCCACATGGCTAAGTTTGACAAGACCTTCCCCACACTTGATTGCTCGGCGTGCATCCTGACTCCGAAGATGTCAGCAGTAAGGGCTCATCCGAACATCACGCTCTGGACATACTCTGACGTTGTTGGAGTCGACGGATTTGTCGGCAATTTCAAGATCAAGGTGAAACTCAGACCTCGCTATGTCATTGAAGAGGAGTGCGTAGGATGTCTTGAGTGCATCGAAGCCTGCATTTTCAAGCACGGCAAGTTCAAAGATGAGTTCAATGTCGGACTCGCAAAGAGGAAACCGATCTATGTCCCATTTCCCCAGGCAACACCTCTTGTAGCAGTGATCGATCCGGAAACGTGCGCTTATTTCAGAGCGAAATGCAAGAAGCCGTGTGCCGACGTTTGCGAGAAGAAAGCAATCGACTTCAATCAGAAAGAAGAAATCGTCGAAGTTGACGTGGGCTCGATTATACTCGCCACCGGCTTCAAGACGTTCGACGCAAGCAGGGTGGCACGATATGGGTATGGCAAGTATCCAAATGTCTACACGAGTCTTGAGGTAGAGAGACTCGTCAACGCTGCGGGTCCGACTGGTGGAGAGGTCGTGCTCGCAAACGGCAAGAAGCCGAAGAGCGTCGCTATAATCCATTGCGTCGGTAGTCGGGATGCAAATTCCAATAAGTACTGTTCGAAGGTGTGCTGCATGTATTCGCTTAAACTCGCTCATCTTGTCAAGGAGCGGACGGAGGCAGACGTCTACAACTTTTACATCGACATGAGGACTCCCGGCAAAGGATACGAGGAATTCTACGAACGGCTGCTGCTCGAGGGAATCAACTTCATCCGCGGTCGAGTCGCAGAAGTAACTGATTGGGCTATGACTCCTGACGAAGAGGAAAAGCTTGTTATCCGCGCAGAGGACACTCTTGTCGGCAAAGTGCGGCGAATACCGGTAGATATGGTCGTTCTGGCCGTCGGAATGGAAGCCCAACCCGACGCAGATGACGTTCGGAGAATGTTCAACATCAGTTGTAGCCACGAGGGGTGGTTCCTGGAGAGACATCCGAAGCTCGCGCCCGTATCGACGCTTACGGACGGCGTGTTTCTTGCAGGTGCGTGCCAAGGACCGAAAGATATCCCTGACAGTGTGGCTCAAGCAGGCGCTGCGGCTGCCGAGGCTCTTGCGCTGATTGACATCGGGCACGTTGAGCTTGAACCGAACACAGCATTCGTGCGAGACGAATTCTGCTCGGGTTGCAGAACATGCATGAACATCTGCCCGTTCAGCGCTATTGCGATCGACACTGAGAAAGACACGGCCGTCGTGAACGGCGCGCTCTGCAAGGGCTGTGGAACCTGCGTTGCAGCGTGCCCGTCAGGCGCTCTGCAGCAGAACCTCTTCACCGACGAGCAGATCTTCCATGAGATCGAGGGAGTAATGAACTATGTCTGATAAGAACGTTGCAGGCAGCGATTTCGAGCCGAGGATAGTTGCGTTCTTCTGCAACTGGTGCACGTACACAGCAGCGGATTTGGCAGGGACTGCACGAATGGTGTACGCGCCCAATGCACGGGTCGTGCGGATCATGTGCTCCGGAAGGCTCGACCCTCAGTTCGTGCTCGCTGCTCTTCGCAAGGGAGCGGACGGCGTTCTAATCGGAGGGTGCCATCCGGGAGACTGCCACTACCAAGAGGGCAATTACAAGGCGCTCCGCAGATTCACTTTGCTCAAGACACTTCTGGCCGCGATGGGAATCGAGGAGGAACGAGTCCGCCTCGAGTGGATCGCTGCTTCGGAAGGAGACAAAGTGCAGCGCGTGATAAACGAGATGACTGAGCAGGTTCGCAAACTTGGGCCGCTTCGGCTTGAGCAGATACACCAGATCGAGGGCTCACATCATTCGGCAGCGCAGGTTGGCAAACATGCGGTAATGGAGGGCGCTGTATGAGTAAACCCAAAGTCGCATTCTACTGGTGCGCATCATGCGGCGGATGCGAAGAAGCCGTGGTCGATCTTCACGAGGATATCCTCGGCGTCGTCAGCGCTGTCGATATCGTATTCTGGCCGGTGGCGCTCGATTTTAAGAGATCGGACGTCGAGGCGATGAAAGACAAGGAAGTCGCCGTCGCATTCATCAACGGCGCGATCCGCAGTTCAGAGCAGCACGAAATGGTCGAGCTGCTTCGACGCAAGGCACAACTTGTCGTAGCCTTTGGAAGCTGTGCACACCTCGGAGGCATCCCAGGACTCGCAAATGTGTTCGATCGCGGAGCGATAGTAAATCAGGCCTGCGTCAACGCGGTGAGCGTTGTGAATGATCAGAAGGTGCTGCCGTCAGAAGAGACTACCGTACCTGAAGGCAAGCTGACTCTGCCGTTGCTGTGGAACACGGTGAAATCACTGGATCAGACTATCGATGTCGACTACTATCTTCCGGGATGTCCACCACCCGTGAACCTGATCGGCGAAGCGGTTGGAGCTATTCTCAAGGGAGAGCTCCCCGCAAAGGGAACTGTGCTTGCTCCCGACATCGCTCTCTGTGACGATTGCGTACGGCGCGACACGAAACCGGAGAAGCCCGCGCTCAAGGAGTTCTTTCGCCCGCATCAAGTCAAAGCTGATCCCGAGAAGTGCTTGCTTGCACAGGGACTGCTATGTCTCGGACCCGTCACTCGGAAAGGCTGCGGATCGGTCTGTGTCAAAGCCAACATGCCGTGCACCGGGTGCATGGGTCCCACAAGCAATGTTGTGGATTACGGAGCCAAGGCTCTTTCTGCAATCGCATCGCTGGTCGATTCAAATGATGATAAGGAGATTGCTGCCATTATCTCTAAGGTAGCTGATCCTGTCGGAACATTCTATAGATACAGCCTACCAGCTTCGTTGCTCCACAGGCGCTACAACGGTTCAACTGAGAGAGGTTGATGGTATGGGAACAAGAGTGAGCATAGATCCAATCACCCGACTTGAGGGTCACGGCAAGATAGATATCTTCATCAACGACAAAGGTGATGTTGACAGGGCCTATTTTCAGGTGCCGGAGCTGCGCGGTTTCGAGCAATTCGCCAAGGGCCGTCCGGCAGAGGATATGCCACAGATCACGTCCAGAATCTGTGGCGTCTGTCCGATGGCCCATCACATGGCCTCCTCAAAAGCCCTTGACGACCTCTACAAAGTGCAGTTGCCCTCTACCGCAAAGAAAATCCGCGAGCTAATGTACAACGTGTTCTTTATCGAAGACCATGCGCTGCACTTCTTCTATCTTGGAGGTCCCGATTTCATCGTCGGTCCCAAGGCGCCCAAAGCGGAGCGCAACATTCTGGGAGTGCTTGGCAAAGTCGGCATGGAAATCGGCAAAGAGGTCATCGGAATGCGCCGCGAGCTACGTACGCTGATGAATGACATTTGCGGCAAAGCGATTCACCCTGTTTTCGGACTACCCGGCGGTGTCTCGAAAGTCATCACAAGAGAAGAACAGCAGCGGCTCATCGAAGTCAGCAAACATGCAGTTGAATTCGGCAAGTTCTGTTTGAAGGCATTCGACGATATCGTGCTGAAGAATCCGGAATACGTGAAACTGATTACCTCCGGCACCTACACACACAGAACGTACTACATGGGCATGGTCGACGCCGACAACCGCATAAACTTCTACGACGGCGACATCAGAGTGGTCGATCCTGACGGCAAGGAGCGTGTGAAGTTCGCCCCGCGCGACTACCTGCAACATATCGGCGAGCACGTCGAACAATGGAGTTACGTCAAGTTCTGTTTCCTGAAGGACGTGGGTTGGAATGGCTTCAAGGACGGCAAAGAGAGCGGCGTCTATGCGGTTGCTCCAATCGGCAGGCTGAATGCAGCCGAGGGCTTCCCGACACCACTTGCGCAGCAAGCAGCGGACAAGTACTTCAGCACTCTCGGCGGGAAGCCGGTACACTATACTCTGGCAACCAACTGGGCGCGTCTCATCGAGTTGCTGTATTCTGCGGAGAGGATGCGCGAGCTCGCGGCTGACCCGGAGATAGACTCTTCCGACGTGAGGGCGATTCCCACAGAAAAGCCCACAGAGGGTATTGGTATTGTCGAGGCGCCACGAGGGACACTGATTCATCACTATAAGACCGATGATCGCGGCTTGATCACGGACGCCAACCTGATTGTCGCGACGCAGGGGAACCTTGCTCGGATTGCCTTGTCGGTGGATAAGGCAGCGCGAGGGCTGATTCACGCAGGCAGAGTCGACGACGGGATTCTAAACATGGTAGAGATGGCGTTCAGGGCCTACGATCCATGCAACGGTTGTGCGACGCACTCACTTCCGGGACAGATGCCGTTGGTAGTGAGCGTGTATGATTCTAAACACAACCTTACACAAGAGATAAGAAGGGATTAGCGACAGCAGAGAAGCCGGGGCGTCGGCAACGGCGCTCCGGCACACCCAAATCGCCTGGAGCAACATCCATGAAGACCCTTGTACTCGGACTTGGCAACGAATTGATCGCAGACGACGGCGTCGCCATCCGAATAGCTCGGATTCTATCTCAACACCTTAAGTCCAGGGATGATGTGGACGTGCTGGAGAGCAGCCAACATGGTCTTGCGCTGATTGATCTATTCTCCGGTTATGACAAAGCCATCATCGTTGACGCGATCAAGACGGGAGCACACAAGCCGGGCTCCGTCGTCACAATGTCATCCACCGAGCTGAGCGCAGTCGAAGCTCCTTCGCCTCATTTCACCGGCGTACCTGAGATGATCCGCATCGCCCAGGATATCGGGTTGCCTTTTCCAAAGTCGATTCAGATCGTGGCCATCGAGGTCGTCGACCAGTCAACTGTGGGCGGACCGATGACGCTCAATGTCGAGAAGGCCATTCCTGATGCTGTGGCGGCCATCGACGCACTGATCTACACCACTACCAGTGAAATACTCGCCTCATAATAATCTCAGCGGGACAGAACTTGGTAAACGCCGACTGGATCAGATTGAAACCCACGAAGGCGGACAGTATCAACCAATATGGTGAGACTGTCAATGAGAGTACAAGACTTAGCAGGACTAAGGTCCCTGCGAGAACTCGAATTCTGTGTTCTATACTCATAGCTTTTCCTCCTATAATGAGCTAGCGTCCTGTACCCAACGCTTCTTTACAGCGGTTGATTTTGCCGAGGATCATGTCGATGCCTTTTGTCAACTTGTAGGGAAGAACCCGAAGTCATGCAAAGCATGACGAAGCGGTTCTGCCTGTTCTAACTTAACGTGGCAGAACCACATCACAGTCCGCCGTGGCGGACTGATCGGGTTCTGCCCTACAACCACTGCCAAGACAATTCCGGGACATGACACTAGAATCCGTACGTCATCTTCGCATAGAGATTGTCGTTCTTTGCAAATGATCCGAAGTCTGTGTACATCTTCTGACCGTCGAAGAGATTGCCGCCCACGGTCAGTGTGAGCGCATCATTGTACTTGTAGAGCAGCGAAAATCGGTAGTACACGTCCTCGTCCGACGGTGACCAGAACACGAAGCTGCTCAGCTGAACCGTTTCCATTCTGAAGTTTCGGGTAAGCCGCGACGTAATGAGAGACCGAAGTTCATCGCGCTTCTCGGTGCCGATCAGATTCAGCTCGTACTGGTCATAGTCCTCCATGAAATCTGCCTGATACTGGATATTGCCGGTTAGATCCGTCGCGATCTGCCGCTCGTAACCAATCAACCCCATCACCGAGCTGTTCGGTACAAATGGCTTCGCGCCACATCTGTCCTCGCGACTGTCGTAGTAGCCTCCTTCCAGCCAAAGAATGCCCGAAAGCAGCTGACCTCGAACCGATGCCCCGTAAGCAAATAGCTTCGGGTAGTAAGCGCTCACCGTAACAGGATTGAACCCGAGCGGGTTCTTGAAGAATCCCCGGTAGGCGTAAAGCTCGACAGTGTAATTGCCGACGCCCCTCTGGAATCGGGCAGCTATCTCAGAGTTCTCCCATCGATCAGCCGGCCGAGATGCCAGTGCATAAGGCGGGCCACCAGTGAAGCTCTGCATCATCGGATTGTAGTATGAGAATCGCTCGCCGGTCGGCGTACGGTTTGGAGTGAAGCGTGGGGTCCAGACGATCGAAAGCGCTCCGACAGGGCTGTAGTACTCCGTGCGAATTGCCGTCTGTGGCGCCTTCAGATACTGATCGTCACGTCCGGCAAAGAACGACTCATAGTCCTTGGCAAATAGATCATTGATGAACACAAGGTCTCCTGTGCCCCATGTCAGAATTTGCCGACCGATCTTGAAGTCCACTTTCCGGAAGAGAGTGTACTTGAGATAGCCCTCGCGCAATTCCCATTGGTATTCAGGATCGGTGACGTCGTCGTACACAAAGTCGACCCTTCCAAATAGGTCTGCATCTCCTGAGCTTGTCTCCAGCCTGAGCTGCAATCGCATCTCCGATGCCGAGTAATCACTCGGTGTGAGCTTGCGCTCCTGCAGCTTGCCACCGTACAGCCCCTGGATGAATCCTCCGATCTGGAGGTCTTCCGCCAACAGCGGCGCACCTGCAAACAACGTAACGACGGCGGCAGCGACAATCTTCGATATCAATCTGCTCGTTTTCATCTCGTTGCCCTACTGCTTGATGTAGTCCCTTGGCGGATTCTTAAGGTATCTTTCCGCGAAGAGATCAGGTTTGAGACCGATGTTGTATTTGATGCTTGTGAATGAAACGGTCGTCTTCGAACCCTTCTTCACATTTTCCATTGAGCGGACAGTCACGGTCGTGATGCCATCGATGACATCGATCTTCTCAGCCCTCAACACCCTGCCAAGCTCGCCCTTGTCGTCGTAATACTCTTCCCGAATCGGGAGGAATGTCGACTTATCTATGAACGAGATTCGCTTGGCGAATCCCTTGTACGCCTTCTTGGGCGTTGACTCGATCACAAAGACCGGCTTGGCATCGACTGCGTCCTCCCTGACGAGAGTATGACTGTCCTCATTCCAGTGACGTCCAGATACGTCTTCGTACGTAAAGTCCGAGCCGACGAAACTCGAATTCTTATCATCGGCTGCGATTGGTTTCACCAGATCGACGGAAGGCACATAGATCCAGCGCTGGTCGTTGCCGGTCGAGTTCTTGTGAACCATGAATGCGATGCGAGATACATCGGACGGCTTGCGGAAATATGTGTAGTACTTCTGATCACCGCCATCTTCGGTATCGAGACGCAGCATCGCGAATTCTCTGACTCGCTCCGAGCCTTTCTTGTCGACGATCTTCATGTTGACCTCGCTCATACCGTCATTTCCTGCGTAGTAGTATGCCAGATGAGACTTGGACATGATCTCGACGGCATCCTGAGCTGACGCGAGCCGATTACCGGCCACCTGGCTCAGGATTGCGATTGCCAATGCGAAAGTGACTGTTTTCATCTTCATTATCCTTCTAATGGTTCTGAGTTGTAATATTTTCAACGAGTCTCAGCGCGCGCGTCCGACGGAGCAGGACTCGGCAGCTTTCGAAACAGCTGCTTCTGCATCGCTACCGCCACTGCCGGCAACAGAACAAGCGTCACGACACCTGACACGATCATAATGGACAGGAAGAACAACCCGACCGTGACGTACGGTACAAGATTCGAGAACAGCATCGGAACGAATCCTATCGAAATGACCAGGATATTGCGGATGATTGCCCTCCCAGCACCCTCGAAGACTTCGTGATATGCTCGCAGGAAGTTGCCTTCGCGGGCCACAATCATGCGCAGACGTTCGATGAAGTGAATGGCGAAGTCAATCGAGAGGCCGAGTGTCAATGCCGACAAAACTGCTACCGGCATGTCGTAAGGTCTGCCTATATAACCGATGAATCCGTAGATCGCCGTGACCGTTATCGTGAGCGGGAGCATCGAGATGATTCCCCACCGGATCGATCTGAACAAGATCACCATCATCAGAAATACAACCAAGTAAGAGCCAAGGAACGACGACCTCATTCCGCTAACCATCTGCTTCTGCCATTCGATGTTGATGTAGGGTAGACCGGCCCACTGTGCTGTTACCCCCTCCGGCAGCGGATTATGTGCGAGGTAGTCTTCGGCGCGTTTCACTACGCGAGACACCGCGAGATTGTCGCCATCCCTCAGCTGAACCCACAGATTCGCTTTGTCGTATTCCTGCGTTACGAACTTGAAGAGGTCGTCCGGATCGCCTCCCGACATTTCGAAGAGAAAGAGCAACTGAGCTATCTCATCCTGACTGTCCGGGATAGCAAGCTTTGAGGAGTCAGCGCCAAATAACTCGAATCGCACCTTCTTGACGATATCCGGAAGTCCGGTGGTCGCACCAACAATAGGATCCTTCTCCAGATCCCTCTGTAGAACTTCCATATACCGGACTACTGCAGGCGATTTCAGCGCATCGGCATCACTGCCGTCCAGCACCAGGTAGTTCATGTATGTGCCTGCAAGATGTTTGTTCATCACCATATCGGCACGACGGATCGGATGCGATTCCTTGAACCATTTCACGGGGTTGTCATTGACCTGGAGCTTGAGAAGGCCAAATGCGGACACCACAACAACCGCTGCGGATGCAACGATTATCGCCTTGCTATGATTGGCTGCAAAATCTCGCACCTTATGCAGAAAGGTCGACATGGGGCCATGTGCGTCATCGGCACGACCGAAATTCCTCAGAGTTCTGTCCGGGACCAATATACCGATCGCCGGATTAAGCGTGAGCGATAAGAACCATGCTATTAGAACTCCAAACGCAACAAATGCGCCGAACACTTGCACGGGTGGAATCGGTGTTGTCATCAGTGACGCGAAGCCTGCGACCGTTGTTGCTGAGGTAAACAGCATCGGCACGAAGAGCTCGCCGATTGAGTGACGTATCGTGGTTTCTTTGTGCTTGTACTTCTTGTAACGATCGTGAAACTCCGAGATAATGTGAATCGAGTTGAGCACAGCGATCGGGATCAGGAAGATCGGGATCATGGATGACATGATATGCACGGTGAAACCCAGCATGATCAGCAAGCCCATCGACCACACCACCGACATTATTGCCACGACCATCGGCGCCAGAATCACCACGATCTTTCTGAAGAACAAAAGTAGCAAAAGGAAGATAATAGCGAACGCGGCCGGAGCCGAATACGCCATTTGGGAAAACATTTCTGCTCCGAAGGAGTTCTCTGCTACCGGCAGTCCCGCGATGTGATACTCCTCCGGTCCGCCGAGCCTCTCGGTTAATGCGCTGATCTCCTTCGCTATCCTGTGCGACATAGTCTTCGACTCGATGGGAACGAAGAGGGCAATCGCCTTCCTGTCGTCCGACGCCAGCTTTCCCCTGAGTATCGGATTGGCCTGAATCCGAGAGAAGATGTAGTCAGCTTCATCCTGACTGCTGATTTCCGACTGCATAAGCGGTTCTATTACAAGCGCGCCTGCATCGCCCTGCTTGATGTCGTCGACTGTCGACGGAGCCAACAGATCCTCGACCATTACGCCGTCAATCTCGGCAATTTCGCTTGTTATCCGATAGATCCGATTCAATAGATCGGGATTGAACGCATCGCGCTCAGTCACAACTCCAACCGCGATGAAATCATACAGATTGAAGTCGCTTTTGGTCGCAAGATCGAAAAGTCTTGCGGGCGAATCCTCTGGCAACATGTTCTCCGGGTCGGTGTCGATCTTGATCTTAGGGAATTGGCTTGCGAAGAATAGCGTTATCGCGACCGCCACGGCTATTACTATCCAGGGGTGTCGCGTCGATAGATTCGTTAAGCTTCCTTTCATCGTCTCCTCTCTCTGTTCAGAGCCATCAGTTCTTACCTGATTGGATGGAGATAGCGGGAAAACGATTCAAAGAATCTTGGACCTACGGACTGATTTGTGGAGAGTCGTTCTACTGAATGAGTTGGAGACGTATCAGAAAGTCCTGCGGGTCAAGCCAATCACCACGGATTCGCATACTTACTTTTTGCCAAACTTCCTTTCCCACCGCTGCCTGAGAAGGCTTTTGAGCTTCTCGGAGAATTCGAGCGGAAGTTCTTCGCACGGCCCGTTCTCCCGGCAAAGTTTGACGGTCATTTTGAGCGAATCGACCATCAGCTTGCAGTTCTTGCACTCTCCGATGTGCCGCTCGATTTCGGCACATAGCGACGGATCGAGCTCCCCGTCGAGGAAATCGTTCAAGTGCTGAAACATCTCCGGACACTCACCCATTTCGAACCTCGGATTTGAAGAGGGGATCGAGCTTGTCGCGCAACACAAGTCTCGCCCGCATAATGCGGGATTTGGTGGCAGCCTCGGTTAAGCCGAGCAGAAGCGCAATCTCCTTGATGCTCATCTCATCCATGTATCTGAGAGAGAAGGGTACCGCATGGTCGCTCGGCAGTTCGCCTATCGCCTGCCCAATCGCTCTCTCAAGCTCAGTCTGCTCAAGAATCGTGTGGGGATCATTCCACTCTGTCATAGACTTCCCCATCTCACCGTGGACTTTTTCGGCCAGCATATCATCGATTGATTTCGCGTCAAACCTTCTGGAATGTGCTAAGTGGGCACGTCCTTCATTCAGGGCAATCGCATAGAGCCAGGTACCGAATGAGCCTTCGCCGCGAAACTGGTCGATCTTATCGATCGCTTTCAGAAGTGTTTCTTGCACGATATCCTTCGCATCCTCCGTGTTGCCCGTCATCCGTCGCGCGAGCCCGAACAATCGGTTGCGGTGAGCATCCACGAGCGACATGAACGCATCATAGTCGCCTTGCCGAGCTCTCTCGATCAATACCTTCTCATCCATTGGATTTGAATACTACGGAAACGATTCACTTCCACAAAGAGAAATCTCCGCACTGGGGGTCAAAAGGGGTTGGTGCAACCCTAACTCATCGAACCAAAAACGTAGTCGCGGAACAGCCGAAACATTGAGGTGTTCATGTCCTATGATGGAAGTCTGAGACTGGAGGACTGAAATGTGGCACAAGACAATCGGCGTTCGCTGGCTGTTCGCATTCCTCATTGGTATTTCTGTGATTGCCATCGTCAGAGAACGGATATCTGCTGGCTCGGAAGAGATTAAGATTGCGGGAGGAGACAGTAGTGCAATGACCTTCAAAGAATTGACCCCCGAAGAGGAACGAGTAATAGTCAACAAAGGGACAGAACGTCCCTTTACGGGCAAATACTATGAGTTCAATGAGGACGGAACCTACACCTGCAAGCGCTGCGGAACGGCGCTCTACCGATCGAGCGACAAGTTCGACGCCGGCTGCGGATGGCCGAGCTTCGATGACGAGATTCCTGGCGCGGTGAAGCGCTCCCGCGATGCAGACGGCATGCGCACGGAGATAACTTGCGCACACTGCGGAGCCCATCTTGGTCATGTATTCGAAGGCGAGGAGCTCACGGACAAGAACATTCGTCACTGCGTCAATTCGATATCGCTGGATTTCATCTCGTCGGAGAGCGCAGACACGCTCCAGCGAGCATACTTCGCGGGTGGCTGTTTCTGGGGAACTGAGCATTACTTGAAGGAAGCCCCCGGTGTTGTCTCGACAAGCGTTGGTTATATGGGTGGAAACAAGACCAATCCGACTTACAAGGAAGTGTGTTACGAGAACACTGGACATGCGGAGACCGTTGAAGTTGTGTTTGATCCCCGAAAGACTGACTACGAGACATTGGCGCGGCTCTTCTTCGAAATCCACGATCCGACACAGGTTGATCGTCAGGGCCCGGATAGCGGCGATCAGTATCGATCGGAAGTCTTCTATACCGACCAGAATCAGAAGATGGTCGCAGAGAAGCTCATCAACATCCTAAAAAAGCACGGCTACGAGATCGCCACTAAACTGGCTCCTGCAAACGGTTTCTGGCAAGCCGAAGAATATCATCAGGATTACTACGAAAAGACCGGCAAGCAGCCGTATTGCCATGTCTACCAGAAGAGATTCTGAGCTTCGCTACTACTGTTGGTGGCTGCACAATCTCCCAGAGACGAGCAATCGGTTCGCTGGATTACTGAGGCTGTCCCACAAGCTCTAATTGCGTGAAAATGACCGAATTCAGGCTTTCTCCGGAATGACACCAAGAAGCGCCAACGCAAATCGTTCGAACGTATCTCAATGCCATTTCGCGACTTGCTGGACAGCTTCTACTGCCTTGCCCCCTGTCGGAAAAAGTCAACGAACCGGGCAGAGAGTCAACCCCGCAGCGCTTCCACGATCCGCAAGCGGGATGCTCGTACAGCTGGGAAGAATCCCCCGACGATTCCCATTATTACAGAGAACAGCAGGGCGCTGACGGCTATGCTTGCGGACAACCTGAAACTGAATGCAATCTCGGAAAATGTATCCCAATTCACCGTGGATATTCTAACGAAATTCAGCGCGAAGGCTGCGACAACTCCCCCTATGCCGCCCGCAAG
>JAGVNY010000220.1 GCA_020053015.1 Candidatus Zixiibacteriota bacterium
ACCCAGAGCAAAGCAAGGTATATCGTAAGCATCATGAATAGCATCGAAACGCCGTAGACTTCCGCCTCGACAGAATTGCCCCAGTTCGTGCGACCGAATGCGAAGAAGAAGGCGCCGACAAGCGCGCCCAGGTGGACTGAGACCTTCTTCCATCCTCTCACTTCTTCATTCGGAGCAAACCACTTCGTCACGAGCCACACGGCCACAAGGTACGCGACCGTCGCCGCCGCTGCCGAGGCCACGCACGATATCAAGTTGATTCTAAGAGACGGGTCATCGCCAATCGGGATTAGCGAAAAGACCTTTCCGATTAGCACGAATAGCGGTGTGCCGGGGGGATGTGGTATTCCAAGGATGTACGCGCAGGTTATGAACTCACCGCAATCCCAGAAGGGTACGGTCCTCTGCACAGTCACTGCGTAGACAATGAATGAGACAAGAAACACGATGACTGACAATAGGACCTGAATCGGGTCCCGTTTCCCATCCAGCCTTAGATTCATCCTCTCAGCCCTTGTATACTGCTCTTCACCGCCGTGACATTAATATGTGTGTCAAGCGCTTGCATCAAAGACCCCCAATATATCCCGAAGCAGAGATATGTCCACACAATTTTGACATCAGGCATGATCGACCTTCGTCTTCTTCCAGTTCCCCTTCCGAAACCAGATGACAATCACAATCCCTTTTACAACCGAGGTTGCAGTTATCGCCCACCAAACTCCATCGACTCCGAGACCAAATGTGAAACAAAGCAGATATGCGATCGGGATTCGCGCCAAAGAACCGGGCATTCCGATTATCATTGGAGGCAGTGTATTTCCTGAGCCGGCGAAACCGCCCTCGAATACGATCTCAGCGGCCATGAAGACTTGTGAAATTGCCAGGATTCGAAGATAATCGTCTGCGATTTCCAAAACCTTGACGTCATTCACGAATGCCTTTGTGATGATATCCGGTATCAGCACGAAGCAGAGTGAGACCAGTCCGGTGATCGCAGCCGTGATATAGAATGCCACCCAGACTGATTTCTCGGCCCTGTCAGGCCGATTGGCGCCGAGATTCTGGCCAACCATTGTCGAAACAGATATCAGGAAGGCGAAGCAAATCATGAATGACACGGCCTCAGATCTGTTTCCGACGCCCAAGGCTGCGATCGCTTCGGTGCCAAATTCCGCGGTCATCTTCGTCAGGAAAACATAGACGACTGAGAACAGGATTCCATTTGTCGATGGCGGCAGACCGATCTTCAATATCTGCCACTTCAGGGCAAGGTCTGACTTGATCGAGTCGGCGAACTTCAGGGTAAGCGTCAGTTTACCTTTGACAATCGCAATCATGAATCCCGCCACCGCAATTGCCGTTGAGATAACAGTGGCAATTGCCGCCCCGGTTACTCCCATAGCGGGTATCGGCCCGAGGCCAAAGATAAAAAGGGGATCGAGAACGATGTTTCCGCCGACGGCCACAAGCGACAGGACGAGAGGCGTACGCGTGTCGCCGGTCGCACGAAATATCGAAATTCCGACTTCATACCATAACAGCAAGATCGAGCCGAGAAACCTCACTCTGAGATAGTCGATGCCGAATTGCATGACATCAGGTTCTGTTCCCATGAATTGAAGAACGTGCGGAGAGATCACATAACCGAGGATCGTCATAACAACCGCCATCAGGGTTGCAAACCCAATGCCCTGAGCGGACACATATGCAGCACGATCGTAGTTCTTCGCACCGTAGTGCCGAGCCACTATTGCAATCACTCCGGCAGTGACAACCTCTGCAAACGCGAACATCATCCAGATGAAGAAGGCGCTCGAGATAACGCCGGCCACTTCCGGAGCGCCGAGCCTCCCGACCCAGATCATGTCGGTAACGAGAAATGCGGTATGAACCGCCATCGTCGCGACTACCGGCCAGGCAAGCTTGATAAGCGTAGCTGCGATCGGGCGTGACACGAGGTCTATTTTACCTTGAGGGTCCACCGGCTGAGTCACGTCTTCTTGTTCGGACATCAAGATTACCAGCTTCTTACATGCCGCGGCTAACGCTTTGCTGAGAGGCCCGCAAACGTGCGGCACAAGGGGGAATCGCTCATTTGGTGAGGCGGGACGAACGAAGGTCTGCACGGCAGCAGAATAGACAACAGCTGCTGAGTCATGTCGCACAACTCGTCCGAAGTTTCCATAAAACCGGAGTACATCAGATCCTTGCTTGTTTCAACGACAAGGCCGTCTTCGAGTTCACCGATTCGTGCGCCGCAGGACTCAAGAATGTGCTTCATCAATGAGATTCGTTTTCGCCACAGAGCAGAGCCGAAAGGCAAGTCGCGGATAACGGTCTTCTCCTGAGCTAACATTCCAAGTGGCGCAAGAACGAAGAAGGCCTCCGGACAGGCTCGGATCGCATCCCCTCCCAGTTTCTTCCCGATTAGATCTCCTGAGCGGACAGTGACGCAAGCTGTCGAGGAACGATCCCCCTGATTCACGCTGCGGATTTCGATTATAGCGCCCAGCTTGCCCAGGAGTCTGAATCCGGCCAACGCAACCTCTGTGCTCGGCACATTGCTGATGATCACTTCAGATCCGGTCTGGCAACACGCGGCTGCCGCGAGAAACAGCCCGAGCAGTGAGTCCCCCGGTATTGATGTTTCTGCTGGCTCAACCTGGCTATCTGCCCCCAGACGATACTCTTTGGTGACGCTTCTGTTCCGACGCAGTCTCTTCAGCCTCCGCGACAACTCGTCATCATTCTGATCTGCGTCATTCGCAGTTAGTTTGATCCCGAGCGCTGTTGCCAGCTCTGAATGCGGCAGTGTCAAGTCCGTCGGGGATGACACCTCAATGGAGCATCCTGTTGCAAGCGCGCCGAGGGTCAGCGCTTCTATCAGGTAATAGTGCTTGGTTTGCAGGCGGTATTTGATGCTGTCGACGCGGCTCATGTTCGGGACGAAGGCTGACATGCCTTTGTTTCGGCGCGTCTCGAATCCGACCCCCATTCGACGCAGCAGGAATAACTCGACCTCAAGTTCTTTGGCTATCTTCGTGGGCACTTCGAGAGTGCCATTGATCCGATTCCGGGACATGGCAAGCAGCTTCCGCACGAAGTCTGCTCCGCTGACTGCAACGAAGTGATCTGCGTGATCGGGGGACCGTTCAGCGCGGACACACTCGATCCTCCCGTTATTCCTTGAGACACAGTACCCGATTCCGGTGGCGAATCCCATGACGTCCTCGCTGACAGCCACATCCTCTGCGCCCGTGAGTAGCAGGCCACGTTCTCGCAAGAGGCCGCAGAAGATGATAAACTCTGCATCCCGCGAGGATGGCGGAAGGATTACTTCGCCGTGAAGCCCTCTCATGCTACATCCTCTCCAGCGGCGTGATTCCGAGTAAGCGTAGTCCGTCCCCGAGTACGAAGCGCACAAGATCACAGAGCTTGATCCGCGCGTCGGTGAGAGCCGTGTCATCGGAGATGACGCGGTGTTTCTGGTAGTACGCGTTGAACTTCTGCGCGAGATTAATCAGATACGACGCGATGACGAATGGCTCGTACTCCTCCGCTGCGTGCCTGATCTTCTCGGCATACGACGCCGATTCAATCGACAGGTCCATTTCCTCCGGCTCACCGAAGAGTGCGTAGTTGATTTGCGCGGGTAATTCCTTGCCATACTTGCGCATCAGACTGCACAGACGGGCATGAGTGTACTGCAGATACGGCCCCGTTTCGCCATCAAATGACAGGGCCGCTTCCCATTTGAAGTCAATGTCCTTAGTCCTGCGCACTGACACCTGCGAGAACACGACCGCGCCGACTCCAATGGCCAGTGCCGTGCCATCAACATCTTCAATATCCGGGTTCTTTTCCAGTATAATGTCGTGAGCTAACTCTGTGGCTTTGGAGATGACATCATCGAGAAAGATGATATTCCCCTCGCGGGTTGACATTGCCCTATCCTCGAATCGCACCCACCCGAACGGCACATGGACTAACCCCTTGTGGAAGTCGTGACCTGCGAGCTCGATTACTTTGAATACTTGCTGAAAATGAAGCGCTTGCGCCGCGCCGACTACATACAAACACTTCTCGAATCCGAAGTTCTCATGTCTGTAGAGGATGCCCGCTATATCTCGAGTCGCGTACAGCGTCGCGTCATCACCCTTCCTAAGAAGGCATGCGCCCAACTTGTGAGCTTCAAGGTCCACGATCAGAGCTTCTCGCGATATGGTGGTCAAACCCTTCTGATCGAGCTCATCGAGCACAGGCTGAATCTTGTCATTATAGAAACTCTCGCCAGTGTGATGATCGAAATTGATACCCAGTATGTCGTAGATGCGATTGAACTCATCGAGCGAGTAGTCTTTGAAGCGCTGCCAGAGCTTGGTTGCTTCAGGATCTCCTTGCTCCAACAAGCGAAACTCGCTTCGGGCATCGTCCTCAAGCTCGGGATGTTCCTTCGCCTCGCGGTGAAACCTGGTGTACAAATCGAACAGGGCATGAATCGGATCAGCCCTCAAAACATCCTCTGATCCCCACTTCTTGAAAGCGACGATCATCTTTCCGAATTGCGTGCCCCAATCGCCGAGATGGTTAATCCCGACGCATTTGTATCCCACCTTTGTAAGAATCCTGTACAGCGAGTTGCCGATGACCGTCGATCTGAGATGACCCACTCCGAAGGGTTTGGCTATGTTCGGCGACGAATAGTCAATGATGACAGTCTTGCCAACGCCGGAGTCGCTCGATCCGTAGGCAGGGCCAGCGGCTTCGTACCCGGCGAGCACGTCACCCACAGTTGCACCGACGTCCTTGTAGTAAGCGTTTGGATATATCCCATCGGGCTGATATTCAGCGGGCAGATTCGGATATTGCTGAGACATCACTTGGCAGAACGTTCCAGAAAACGTCTTAACGTCAATGCCCAATTGCCTGGCCGCATCAAATGGTCTCATGGTCAAGTCGCCGTGACCACTGGGACTGCGTGAAATCCAACCGGCCACCGTAGCCGTGTCCGGCGCTATATTCCCTTTCCCAAATTGAGAGTAGGTGATGGTCACGCCTGCTACTGTCGCTGTCAGTATCTGATCGTAAAACGGAAGCTCAGAAGATTGGCGCATCTATTCTTGACCTCCAAGTCGGCGCTCTGTGTCAGGAGCAGACGACCTCGGAAGGTTCCATTGCCGTGGAGAATCTGAGTCAGAGGCCGTAAGTGGATCATCGTCATTCCCGCGAAGGCGGGAATCCACCTCTCCTGCTATTTCCGGGAAGAGATCGCACCATTCCGGATTGTTGTCTTCTATCAATCGTATCTTCCAGGCTCTTCGCCATTTCTTCATCTGCTTCTCACGTGCTATGGCGCCGGCGGCACTTTCACACCACTCATAGTGTACCAATTGGTGAACACCGTACTTGTGCGTGAAGCCTTCGACCACTCCGCTCTTGTGTTCCTGAACGCGTCTTACGAGATCATTTGTTACTCCGACGTACAGCGTTCCTCGTGGAGCACTCGCCATTATGTAGACATAGAACATCCGTTAAACCTTACATGGATTCCCGCCTTCGCGGGAATGACATCAATGTGTAAGGCGCAGCGGGTAAGCAAATCGTGTTGAATCGAAAGTCACGTAGCAATCCGCCGCGCCGCACTCGGACAGCACTCGCCCGTTGCCAATATAGACCCGCACCAACTCCAGGCAACCAAAATCAATGATGCGCAGTGCCAATGATGCGGTAGACGCCGTCGATCTTCCGTTCAGACTTGGAGAAATAGTAGTAGTAAACTACTGATGATGCAACGTATAGCCCTACCGCGATCAGGAACGAGGGTTCGTAACCGTGACGTTCGATGATAATTCCGCCGAAGTGCGTTGACGCGGCCCATGCCGATGTCCATGCGATCATGCTCACGCTGTTGGCCAGTGCATGCACGTTCTCCGGGACCATTTCCATAGTGAAGTTGGTGCCAATCGGCTGACCCATGTTCATCAGTGCCCCACGCCAGAGGAATGACATCACGACAAGAGGAACGTTGTTCGAGAAGGCCATTATCAACATGAACGGTATAGATGCAAGTTCGGTGAATACGAGGGTCCGCACCATTCCGAAGCGCTTCGACAGAATTGGCCCGGCAAGCGTGCCGACAATCATCGTCACCTGAACCAGCGCATAGTATACTCCAATTCGCTCAGTTGACATGCCGAAGACGTCGCGAAAGTAGAGATTCAGAAACGGGATGATGAGCCCTGCGCCAAGCCCCACCAATAGAAAAGGGAAGGAGAGTCTGAAGAGAAGCGAGCCCCGCTCCTTCAGCAACTGCTTGTTCAGGGCCAGTTGCGACCCCTCCTTTGGGGGGGCTTTCGCCCGAATCAGCGCGAATGGGACAATGGCAAACACGCAGCATACGACGCCTGCGTACAGGACGAACCTATACGAGGCGGGTCCTTCCCCGATCGATGCTGCGTACCATTTCTGGGCATATCCACCCAGGTAACTGCCGATGATGCCCGCGAACATCCAGTTCGAGAAGTTCAGGCTGAAGACATGAGTTCTCTCCGTCTCGCCGCTGTTTCTCATTATGAACGGAGCTGATGCTACTCTCGAGAGAGAAATGAACGCACCCACCAAGAAACTGGCGCCGAGGATTGCCCACTCCGACGCCACTGTGACCATTACGACACACGATGCTGCGCTCAGAATCGTCGTTACTATCAGCATCGACTTAATCTGATAGCGCGCGATGAGAAGCGCCCAGGGCACAGCCGACACCATAGAACCTATTGCGCCTGCCGACAGTACTCTGCCGATGAAGCCTTCCGAGAAATCCATCTCCCGGAGATAGAGATTGAGAATGAGGGAGTTGACGGCGAACATCATGCTCACGAAAAACAACCCCGCGAGGAACAGCCAAGAATTACGGGAGATTAACTTGAGGTGCCGGTAGTAATCAACGGCCATTGTTGACAGATGTCTGGTCATCGTCGGAGAACAAGTTGTCTAAATCGAGCCGTGGAACGAGTATTCCGCGGGACCTTCCTGGTATAACTCGCCATCAGTCGACCACTCAACGAGCAGGCTACCGTAATCGCACTTCACTTCAGCCCTGCGATCAAGCAGTCCAACCATGACACCGGCGGCCACCGATGCAGCAGCGCCGGTACCCGAAGCGTGTGTGGAACCTGCTCCCCTTTCCCAGCTCTTCAACGACACTCGTCGCCGCGATTCGACGCGTACGAACTCCACGTTCGTCCTGTTCGGAAAGATGGGGCTGACTTCGACGGCAGCGCCCAAATGCCTCCAATCAAACGAAAGATCGTCCACGAAGATAATTGTGTGGGGATTCCCAATTGAAAGGCAGGTGGCCACGTAGTTCTTTCCCAGCACGTTGATCTTACCATTAATGAAATACTCTTGCTTAGTCTTGATAGGCACACGCCGGGCCTTGAACTCCGGTAATCCCAGACAATAGCTCACTCGGAAATCGCTGCGGCGAGTCGATATGATCTTCGCCGAGAGCACTCGACCTGTAGTCTCCACGGTGCATGCCTTTCCCTTCGCATAGCCTTTGTCAATCGCGAGCCGTACCAGACATCGCAGTCCATTCCCGCACATCTCGGCTTCAGATCCGTCAGAGTTGAATATCCGCATCCTGATGTCCGCCTTTTTCGACGGCAGCATCAGGATCAATCCGTCTGCGCCTATTCCCCTCGACCTGTCACAAAGTGTCTTGCTTCTCTCCGACCAGCCGCTTGCCGGAGTTCTCCCCAGCATCGAATCCAGTAGTATGAAGTCGTTGCCGAGGCCGTTCATCTTCACAAACTCGATTTTCTTCATGAGGTTGATTCTAATGTCACAATCGGTGTTTGCAAAACAAAAAAACGGGACAACTTCCGTTATCCCGTTTCACATTCAAGCCAAACTTGACTTAGATCAGGCTTCTAAATACCTCGGCCAGCCTTCTAATTCCTTCTTTGATCTTCTCGTGCGTGGCGTTGCAGAAATTCAATCTGACGCAGTTGTCGTTGTCGCCGTGCGGGTAGAACGGCTTGCCCGGTACGTAGGCAACACCGGCTTCCACCGCATTATTGAGCGCCGCTGAAGCGGAAAGCTTGCTGGGCACCCGAACCCAGAGGAACAGCCCGCCTTCTGGTCGCGTAAACGTCACATCGGGTGGAAACGCGCGCTCCATTGCCTCGATCATTGTGTCACGCCGTTTGCCATACTCGTCTCTGAGCAACGGTATGTGAGTGCTGTCCAGCTTGCCGGAGTTGATGTACTCCAACAAGACCCATTGATCAAACGTGCTGGAGTGGAGGTCGGTTGATTGCTTCACTCGCTCGATTGTGGTCATAACTTCCGGGCAGGCAGCGATGAAACCGATCCTGAGACCTGGCGACACGATCTTGGAAAAGGTGCCGAGCTGGATTACCGCGTTCCCTCCCAGTTCCTTCAGAGACGGCTGTCGCTCACCGCTGTATCTCAGCTCCCCGTACGGATTGTCGTCGATGATAGGTATCTGGTACTTGCGTGAAAGATGTACCAGAGCTTCACGTTTCTCCCCGCTGGTAGTAATGCCGGCTGGGTTCTGGAAGTTGGGCACGACATAGATCAGCTTCGGGTTATGCCGTCTTATCTTCTCCTCGGCTTCTGCGATGTTCATTCCGTCGCTTTCAAGCTCGGCAGTGCAGTAACGGCACTGATAGAAGTTGAAGGCTTGGAGTGCGCCCAGATACGTGGGACGCTCGGTCAATACGTAGTCGCCAGAATTAAGAAAGGCTCGACCTACAAGATCGAGCCCCTGCTGAGAACCGCTCGTTATCTGAATTATGTCCGGCGTAAAGTCCATGTGGACATGCGCAGACATTCGATGCGCGATGGCCTCCCGCAGAGGCAGAATCCCCTGGCTCAGGCTATACTGCAACGTCTCCGCCCCGTGCTTCTCAATCGCTCGCACTGCTGCTGCCTTAAGATCATCGATCGGGAAGAGCTCGGGCGCGGGCAACCCGCCAGCGAAGTTGATCAATCCGGGACGGGAAGAAATCTTGAGAATCTCTCTGATGATGTTGGCTTCAAGTCCCACCGCTTTCACTGAGAAAGGCCAGTCTTTGATTATCGTTTCGTGGAGATTTTCGACTGTTGTCACCATAACCCGTACCTCCTGCTCTAATTTAGCCCAAAGGCCCGATTAGTCAAGCAAAATGGGTCTCTTGGACGTGCTCACCCTATCTTGTACGCCAGTCCCATTCCGAGCGTTTCCTTCACTCTCACGCCCTTGTCGATCTCCTTATCATAGAGCAGCTGAAAGTAGAGGCTTGTCTGGAGGTATTTCGTGATCGAGGCAGACAGAATATGCTCCCAGTTGGCGTCGATAGCCTTCCAGTAGTCATTGGCGACGTTGTCCTTTTCCGAGTAGAACAGAGCTTTGTAGAGCGACAGCTTCGATGTGTACGAGAGATTCGATCGAAGCTGCATCTTGAGATCCGTCACCGATTCGAATCCGCCGTCTGTCGTAGTAACCCAATCCGTCTTCTCAGCGACAGTGTCAAGGATGACTTTCGTCGCGATCTCGCGCAGGGCGAGTCCAAGGCGCGTCGTCAACTCAGTTCTGCCCGGAACGCTGACGAGCGTTTTGATCCCTCCGGCCGATTCCGTGAACTTGGACGGACTTAGGAATCGTTTGAGAGGACGGTATGACCCGTCGTAAAACTGCGTCTCCCATCGAGCAGCTGCGTAGGGATCCACGAATCCTTGCAGCGTGAAGCGCAGCACGGATTCAAGATCGATCATGTCCGTTATCTTCCTGGGACGTTCCCAGTGAGTCGAACCATCGTCATTGCGCGTCTGCGAATAGTTCTGCCCAAAGGACAGCTTGAGCGTGGTCTTCGAGTGCATCTTCGAGCCGAGCTGTTTGCGAGCTACAGCCAGCGATGAATAAGTCCAGGACAACTGTCCTATTTCTCCCCCCGCCCAGTTGTCGCTGTAAGCGGTCTGGGCTAAGGCCAGCCCGGCTTCGACCCAGATATTCCACGTTGTGTCGGCTACCCAAAGAGTGTCGTCAGATTGGGCAATGTTCGGAAGAAACAGAGCCGCAGCCAGCCCGACCAGCACAAAGAGTGACGATTTCATTCTCCCTCCCTGGAGTCACTAATCTTTCGCTTAGAAGCTAAACAAGCGCTGCGTTTCGGAGGTCAGATCACGCCGACGGCCTCCTTCGCGCTTCAATGAATGCGAATCTGGATTTGCCTGTCAAGTGTGAATCCACGTGGGCCTCGTGGCTTATTAGGATTCGATTCACAAATGGACGTTGTGAATGAGCCTGAGATTGTTATCTTCGGCACAATTGGCAGCCTAATCGAGGAGTGGCGTATCTTGATGAGCCTGGATAACAAGTCGGATGATACTCGACGCAGAAGAACGGTCCGCACGTTTGCGGCAGCCTCTTTTCTCAACGACGTAGGAGCAGACATGATCTACTCCGTCTGGCCTCTGTTCGTGACAACAGCGCTGGGGGCAAACATGGCCGCGCTCGGGTTTATCGACGGTCTTGGCGACACGATCGTGTCTATCTCACAGGCGGTGTCAGGCTATCTTTCTGACAGACTGCGAAAGCGCAAGATATTCATTGTGATCGGCTATCTCTGCGGTTCGCTGTCTCGCGTGGGCTATGCAGTCTCGACCGTCTGGCAGCACTTGATCCCGATGAGAGTCCTTGACCGAGCGGGCAAAATCAGGAGCGCTCCCCGAGATGCGATCGTGGCGGATCTTTCGTCGCGGGAGAATCGAGGCAGTAACTTCGGCCTGCTCCGCGCGGCGGACAATCTCGGGGCGACTTGCGGCATACTGCTAAGCATTTCGCTCCTGACGACTCTGGGATATCGCACGCTCTTTCTCTTAGCTGCGATCCCGTCGACAATCGGTGCCGTTCTCGTGGCTTTTAGAGTAAGTGAAACAGCGCGTCCGGCGGGCATGACTACAAAAGGTCTGAGTTTACGTGACCTCTCGAAAGACTACCGGCTGTTTCTCTTTCTGAGTGCTATCTTCGCCCTCGGCTCCTTCAGCTACTCATTCCTGCTTATCAACGCTTACGACAACGGATTCTCCAAGGGCACAGTGCCCGTCCTGTATCTTGTCTTTACTGTCGCCGCGTTTCTTTCCTCGATACCGTTCGGTAAGCTGTCTGACCGGTTGGGCAGGAAGAGAGTTCTGCTCCTGGCTTTTATACTCTGGGCGATCTCATGCGCGGGGTTTGCTATCTACCGCGATAGCGTTGTCATTATTGGCATGTTCATCATCTATGGGCTACATCGAGGCGCATTCGATACCGTGCAGAAAGCATTCGTCTCGGAGCTTGCTCCCGAGGATTTCAGGGCAAGCGCTCTCGGCGTATACCAGATGGTAACGGGACTCTGCGCGCTCCCCGCATCGCTCGTGGCTGGATTGCTGTGGGATGAGATCGGAACATCCGCTCCATTCGTCTTCTCTCTATGGCTAACAATAGCTTCGACTCTTCTGCTATTATTCGTGAGGGAGAAGTAGCAAACTTCCGCGCCCCAAATGAGAACAATCTGTCTCAAAAGGGCAATTCGGGTTTTGGATATAGTGGTATAGACACGATTTTTCATTGTTCGTTTCCCAATCGCTGTCTCCTGATTGAATCAAG
>JAGVNY010000185.1 GCA_020053015.1 Candidatus Zixiibacteriota bacterium
CGCCCACAATTCATAATCCTCCTTTCGTTTGGTGTAGGGGCACAGCACAACCGCTGTGCCCTCGGCACGATCCCGCTTTGCGGGATGCCGCTACGGTAGGTCACGCCCCCCGCACTTGTCCTGAGCCTGCGAAGGGCGCGCGTGACGTCAAGCGGCAGGCCGCTTGACCTACGAGACTCTTGTGCGTAGCAGAAAGTAGGTCGGGTTCCGATTCCGTCGAAGACGGAAGAGAAACCCGACAAGCACGCCAGGAGATCAACACGTCATATCAGCTCCTTCCGCGCAAGTCGAGACCACAAGGGTTTCGACCTACGGACTTCTCACATACTGGATGCAACTCGCAAAGGACCACGGAACCCCTCTTCGACGACGATGAACCTAAATGGACTCTAAGCCAATAGCCGGATCAGGGACGATTTTGTCAAATTGATTTGGGTTACAAATGGGGGAAGAGCTTCACGTCATCCGAAACCTAACCTACGCCAATCCGCTCGCTTTGGCCCTTTGATTCCACTTTCTCTTGGTGAATTGGGTTTTGAATTCCGTTCCGGCGTGTCGGAAAATTCTTCCACTAACCAGCAGATCTCAAAGATATTGCCGGCTTGTCCGTCTTTCCCGCCTCATGCGGGACAACGAGTTACGGGCATCTGTTCTAATCTTGCACATTGGCACAGATGTTGCCAAAAGGAATGATGGAGGATTAGCATGAGTTCGCTCATTCGACAAACCGTAATCGACAAGACATCGGTTCCGCTGCTTAAGCGGATGTTGGATCTCTCGGCCTTTCGGAACAAGTTGATCGCGTCTAACGTGGCCAATGCCACTACTCCAGGATACAAGGCGCGTTCGATTGACTTCAACTCCGAATTGAAGAAGGCCATGGTGCCGCCACGCCTGAAAATAGAACAAACCGATCCGCGTCATATGCCGCTGAAAGGTGCGAGCAACTCTGCTCCGGACGTGGAACTCGCTGAGCCGACAGTTGAATCAAATGGCATCAACTCCGTGAATATTGACAGCGAGATGGCTAACCTCGCACAGAATAGCCTCACATTTGAGCTGGGGGCCAAACTCGCCGGAAGCAAGTTCAAAGCTCTTAAGGGAGCGATCCGCGGAAGGGCGCTGTAGGAGGATGACATAACATGAGCGAGCTCTTCTCATCTCTCAGAATCTCCGGCTCCGGAATGTCCGTTCAAAGGCAGAAACTGAACGCAACATCAGAGAATATCGCCAATGCCGAGACTACCCGCACTAAAGACGGGGGACCGTACAGGCGCAAGCAGGTGGTAATCAGCGCTGACGACAAACCGGTCGGGTTCGCCGGCGAGTTTAGTCGAGCACAAGTCGATCTCGTGAGAACGCATTCGCAGCACAGATACAACGCGCGTCGATTCAGCACCGACGAGCTCGAGGTGTCAGAGGCAAAGTCGCAGATAGCAACCGATCCCAAACCGCATTTCAACAAGATATACGATCCGACACATCCTGACGCAGACCCCGATGGCTATGTGTTGTTGCCGGATGTAAACGTCGTTACCGAGATGGTGAACATGATGACGGCGGCCCGCGCATTCGAGGCCAATGTTACGGCAGTCACCGCCACCAAGGAGATTATCTCCGAATCGATGGATATTTAGGAGAATCAGATTGAAAATCAGTCCAAGCCAGGTTCAGGCATATCGGAACATGACGCTTCTGAGCCGACCGGCAGAAGCGCAGAGACCGGCTGAGCAAGCCAAGTCAGCACAGGCAGCCCTCAAGAAGGATGAAACCGGACTTCGGGACGCTCAGTTCGCGGAATTGCTTTCACCCGCGGAGAAGCGATTCATCGCCGAAGTATTTGCGGCAAAAGCGTCGCGTGAGCAGACTGCCAAGAAGGAACCAGTCGACAGAATTCGAGGTCGGAATCTGGATGTGAAGGCATGAATCCGCTTAAGATCAATCCTGCGACTCAATTCGCGAGTCTTCCACCAGTGGTCGAGATGCGGCCAAGTGCGAAGGAGACTGACGGCGAGAATTTCGGCTCACTGCTGAAGTCGTTCGTCCAGGATGTTGACAAACTGCAGCATGATGCTGCGGACGTGGAGAAGAAATTCCTTTCCGGCGAGATATCAGACGTCCACCAGGTGATGATAGCTGCAGAGGAGGCTTCCGTCGCGTTCGAGCTCCTTATGGAAATCAGAAACAAGCTAATTGAATCGTACAAGGAGATAATCAGAACTCCAGCTTAGGTGACCTGAGATTATGGATTACTTGAAGCACTTCTACATCAACATGATGACGCTGGTGAAGCGGATGACCGGCTCGCAGATGGTGCTCGCTGTGGCGCTGATCGCGGGTGTGATCCTCACTGCGTTTCTTCTGTTCGGCGTGTTTCAAAAGGTGAACTATGTAACGCTCTACTCCGATCTCGACGCCTCGTCGGCGTCGGAGATCGTCGATAAACTGGAAGAGATGAATGTTCGCAGCAAGATATCCGACGGTGGAAAGACCGTTTCCGTACCGTCCGGAGATGTCTACAAGGCAAGAATGAAGCTCGCGGCGCTGGGTCTACCCAAATCCGGTACCGTCGGCTACGCGATTTTCGACAAGACGAATCTCGGCATGACCGAGTTCCTGCAGAAGGTCAATTTCCGTCGAGCCATTGAAGGCGAGCTTGCGCGGTCTGTCATGGAACTGAGTCCGGTCGAGGCAGCACGGGTTCACATAGTGATTCCGGAAGATCACCTTTTCGAAGAAGATCAGAAGCGGCCCACGGCTTCGGTGCTCGTCAAGCTCTCCGCCGGAGGGACTCTGACAGCCAGGCAGATTCGGGGTGTTACGCATCTCATCGCCTCTGCGGTGGAAGGTCTGACTCCCGAGGACATCGCCATCATCGACTACGAAGGCAACCTCCTCACGCAGAATACCGGTTCCGATCCGCTTGCTGCGATGAGCGGAACTCAATTGGAGCTGAGAAAGAGTGTCGAGAAGTATTTGGAAAGCAAGGCACAGTCTCTGCTTGACAACTCGGTAGGTCAAGGCAAGTCAATAGTCAGAGTTACCGCAGCGCTGAATTTCAATCAAGTTGAAACGACGTCCGAGCAGTATGATCCGGATAATCTCGCCATTCGCAGCGAGGAGCGCACGACGGAAGCGAAACGCGACGCCACGAGCAGCGTGCTCGACTCGACGTCAACGAACAACACGAATTCGGTGGAGACCGCAATCACCAACTACGAAGTGAACAAGACAGCTCAGCACGTTGTCAACTCCGTCGGCACTATCGAGAAGCTCACCGTCGCCGTGCTTGTTGACGGCGTCTATGAGCCGAAGGCGGGAGAGGGCGGCGATGAGACTCTGGAATACAAACCGCGCGATGCCGAGGAGTTGAACAGAATCGCCGCGCTGGTGCGAAACGCGGTCGGCTTTGATTCTAAACGAGACGATCAGATTGAAGTCGTCAACATGCGATTCGACAATGGCGACATATCGGAAGAGCAGAAGCAACTCGACACTATTGCGACTCGCAGTTACTACTTCGACATGGGGAAGAAAGTGCTGATGGTACTTGCAGGTATCTTCGTTTTCTTCTACGCCAAGAGAAAGATCAAAAAGGCGTTCGTGGCCGTAGGGAAGTACATACCTCCGCTGCCGCCACCGCCACCACCTCCGGCTGTGCAAGAACCGCCGATAGTGATTCAGCCGCAGAGATCGAGGCTTGTGGATCAGATGCGCAAGACGGCGGAAGACCGTCCGGACGAAATCGCACGTGTGATTAGGACTATCATGACAGAATGATGAATATGTCGGTCAAGTACGAGGATCTGACGAATACTCAGAAGGCGGCCATTGCGCTCATAGCCTTCGGTAAGGACGTATCTGCGGCAGTCCTTAAGGATCTTGATGATCAGGACCTGGAGCGACTCACCATAGAGATCGCCAACATGAGGGACGTGCCGTCCGACGTCGAGGATCGGGTGATCGAAGAATGCCACGAGATATATCTTGCACGGCAGTACATATCTCAGGGTGGCATAGACTACGCCCGCGACATTCTGGAAAAGGCGGTGGGGAAGAACAGGGCGGTTGCCCTTCTCACTAAGCTCGAGAGCTCCCTCGTGACCTCCGGATTCAACCTCCTCAAGAATATCGACCCGAAGCAACTCGTGCAGTTCATCCAGAATGAACACCCGCAGACGATTTCGCTGATTCTAACACAGCTCACTCCCCAACAGTCGGCAGCAATACTATCGGATCTGCCTCCAGAGCTGCAATCGGAAGTCGCACTGAGGATCGCAACGATGGAAAAGATATCGCCGGAGATTCTAAAACAGATTGAGAGCACACTGGAATCTCATTTCGCTTCGAGCGCTATGAGGGATTTGTCTGTTTCTGGTGGAGCCAAGGCGATAGCCGACATTCTCAACCTCGTGGAGACTTCGGCTGAGAAGAACATACTCCAGAGTCTTGAAGCTGAGAACGCGGAACTGGCCGCCGAGATCAAGAACATGATGTTCGTATTCGATGATCTGATTCTGCTCGACGATCGCTCCGTCCAGCGCCTGCTCAAGGAAGTCGAGACAAAGGATCTGGCGATAGCTTTGAAAGCTGCGTCCGACGAGGTGAAGAACAAGATATACTCGAACGTGTCGGAACGCGTCTCAGTCATGATCAAGGAAGAAATGGAGTTCATGGGACCGATGCGGCTATCCGACGTGGAGGCGGCACAGCAGCGTGTAGTGGAGACAGTGCGCAGACTCGAAGAGGAGGGACAGATAGTGATCTCCGGTCGAGGCGGGAAGGAAGACATCGTTGTCTAATCTGCTCCAACGATTCACTGTGTCCCGTGAGAAATTCGAGATCGGGAGGTTTGCAAGCGACGAGCCCGAGGAGAAATACATCCCGGAGTCGGAATACAAGCGAATGCTTGAAAGATGTCAGGCGGAGAAAGAGGACTCCTATAGAGCAGGGTACACCGACGGTCACACGATGGGTCTCGGCAAGGGTATGGAAGAGGCTCAGAGAGCCGCAACAGGTTTCCATCAACTGATACTCGACGTCCAGAATCAGAAGGCGGACATCTTCAAGAAAGCAGAACTTGACGTGATCGACCTCTCGCTTGCCATCGCTCGAAAGATCATCGGTGCGAAAGCAGAGACTGATGACGAGATCGTATTAGACGCTGCCCGTAAGGCTGTGAGGCTGCTTCTCGATCGTGCCAGTATCACCGTCAAGATCGCCCCTGAGCAGGAGGCATTTGTCAGAGACAATCTTGAAAGATTCTATGCAATCGATGACAGGGTTCAGCGGATTCAAGTGGAATCCGACCGTCGCATCAAACCCGGCGGCTGTATTCTCGAGACTGACTCGGGAAGCGTCGATTCTCGGATAGAAACAGAGCTTCAGAACATCACCAAGTCGCTGCTCAAAACGAATATTAACCAGTCGGGACAATGATGTCCTGCTCGCTTCAGAAATATGTCGATGCCGTAGATCAGTGTGTGACGCTTCGCCAGCACGGGAAGGTCACCCAGGTCATCGGGCTTGTCGTTTCCTCGACCGGCCCTTCAACATCAGTCGGCGAGTTGTGCCGCATTTATCCGAGCGAAGGTGGGCAGCCAATTCCGGCGGAGGTGGTAGGGTTCAAAGATAGACAGGTTATGCTGATGCCACTTGGCGAAATGCGCGGTATCAACCCTGGGTCGGTAGTCGAGGCCACCGGCGAGACTTTGAGCATACCTGTCGGAGATCAATTGCTCGGACGGGTCATTTCCGGGCTGGGAATCCCGATTGACGGGAAAGCGGAGATCGCGAGCGAGCGGAAGAAGCATGTATACGCAGAGCCCCCGCATCCTCTGCAAAGGCAGCGGATTCATGATCCGATGCTAACCGGCATTCGCTCAATTGACATGTTCACCACATGTGGTCGAGGACAGCGACTGGGTATCTTTGCAGGCTCCGGAGTAGGCAAGAGCGTGATGATGGGAATGATAGCACGCCATTCAAAAGCAGATGTAAACGTTATCGGCCTGATAGGCGAGCGGGGTCGGGAGGTTCGGGATTTCCTCGAACGCGATCTCGGAGAGGAGGGGCTTGCAAGATCGGTTGTGGTTGCGGTAACTTCCGATCAGCCCGCTCTAATCAAAGTGAAGGGGGCGCTTGTCGCTACCACGATTGCCGAGCACTTCAGAGATCAGGGAAAGAACGTTATACTACTGGTAGATTCCATAACGAGAATAGCGATGGCGCTTCGCGAAATAGGACTTGCGATAGGAGAACCTCCCGCTACAAAGGGCTACACTCCCTCCGTCTTCGCGTTCCTTCCGAAATTCCTTGAAAGGCCGGGTTTCACAGCTACCGGCAGCATTACCGGTCTGTACACCGTTCTGGTTGAAGGTGACGATTTCAATGAGCCGGTTTCTGACACCGTGCGATCGATTCTCGACGGGCACGTTGCGCTTTCACGGAAGCTCGCAAACCGCAATCACTATCCTGCTGTCGATATCCTCGACTCCGTGTCCCGCGTAATGCCGGACGTGGTGACGCCCGAGCACAGGCGCCTAGCCGGGCGCGCGCGGGAGCTGCTCGCAGCTTACAGAGAGTCCGAAGACCTTATCACAATCGGTGCGTACATCAAGGGATCACACAAGATTACGGATGAGGCAATCGCCAAACTGGGTGACATCAACTCCTTCCTGCGACAGGACATGAACGAAGAGGCGTCGTTTGAGCAGGACATCAGAAGGCTTAAGGAAATAGTCGACCTTGAAAAGATTCCAATTCCGCCTGCAGAAACTCCGAAAGCTCCGTGAGGACCTGAAGAAGCGAGCACAAAGGAAGTTCGCACTCGCAAAGCTCCGTGAGCAGGAGGAGACCAGAAAGCTTGTTCTATTGCAGCAGGAGGTCTCGCAGCGCCGAAGGGATGCCCGTATGTCAAGGACGAACAGGGTATACCCGAGTCGCCTGAAGGCTTCCGTCGATTATATAACTCAACTCGAATTCCTTATCTCGCACCAAAAGGCCAAAGTGGCTGAGTGCGCTCGTTTCTCTGAAGACTGCAGGCGAGAGCTCGAAAACGCATCAAAGGAAGTGAAGAAGTTCGAGCGACTGGAGGACATAAGGCGAGAGCAATACATGCATGAGATGGAGTTGCTTCTCCAGAAGGACAATGACGAGGTCGCATCGCAAGTAGGAAGGAGGCGTTCCGCAGCGGAATGAGCGGTTAGCTTGTATCGGCGGGAACAAAACGAGCAAAGCCGCATTACAGAGCGAGGAATGAGCTTCGGGGATTGGAAAGACCAGTGGACTATGTTATTCTGGCAGTGATAATCGCGGTTGTGCTCTGGCTTGGATTCAGGGGCAAGGGCGGCGGCTGACAAGTCAAGTAGACTGCCGGTCGGCAGATTCAACACGGCAGGGCAGGACGTTAGCTCACTTCACAGAGCGCCTCCCACCAGCCCTGCGATCTTCTCCAAGAAATTCGTATCGTCTTCAGAGAAAGGCTCCGATGTGTGCGAGTCAATGTCCAGCTCGCCGACAACGGCGCCATCTTTGATAATCGGAACGACTATCTCGGATTTGACGCTTATGTTGCAGGAGAGGTAATTCGTCTCCTTAGAGACATCTTGCACGACAAACGTCCTTCCAGTCTCAGCAGCTCGGCCGCAGATGCCTCGCCCGAAGGGGATGCGGACATGCTCCGTGGGCTCGCCCACGAATGGTCCGAGCACGAGCTCGTTCTTGCAATCATGGTCTACAAAGTAGAATCCGACCCAGTCGTAGTATGGAACCATTGTCGTCAGCATGTCGCAAAGCGCTTCGAGCTTTTCGCTCATAGGCAGTGGGGACGAGAGAAGCTCCTCGGCCCTTGCGCCGATCAACGGAAACACCTGCGACTTGCTGAAAGTGCAGTTCATGCTTCTCTGACGTGTGAGTGCATGGCTATTCTGATTTCTCTGCCGAGTGCAGCTTCGTCCACTCGTCGAACGCGCGCCTGATATGCGGGATCGTTATCGAACCGCCGACAACGAGTCCGATGCTCATCGTCTCCTCGAACTCCCGATCCGTAACGCCGAGCTCGAAGCATCGCAATAGATGATAGAGAATGCAGTCGTCGCATCGAAGCACGAGTGAAGCCACGAGGCCGAGCAGCTCTTTGGTTGCTTCGGGCAGTGCCCCTTCGGCATAAGCATGCGTGTCGAGGTTGAAGAATCTCTTTATCGTGAGGCCGCCGTTTTCGATTACGATCTTGTTCAGCCTCTCGCGTTCGCTCCGAAACTCGCGAGCGCTGGCGGAGATTCCCTCCGGTCGCTCGTTGCTAAGCCTGCTCATCGGCAGCTCCTGAATTGTGGGACAGCCACTGGCTTGCGCGTGGTCAATAGTCTTCCAGGTTCGAGAACTCAGCGTTGTCGAGCCACGATTCGGGTCGAGCCGCGAATTCGATCATGTGGTCGAGCAGATGAACGTGGCGACGCTCCTCCTCGGCGATGCGCCTGAGCAAATCACCGTGTGCATCGGTCTCGACCTCTTTCGACTTCTCCAGATAGAAACGCTCGCTTCTTTCCTCGATTTCCAGGGCTTTCTTAAGACCTTCCTTCTGCGAGACGTCAAAGGCGAATCCAGAACGCTTTCCCTTCATTTGCCGAAATACGTTCTTCGCGTCCTTCAGCACGCTCGTCTCTGTCATGCTCGGAGCGCCCTGCTGCATGCGGGAGAGTATGTGGTAGTGTTTGACCTCGTCGTCTGCGAGCATCACGAGAATCCTGGCAACGCCTTCGTCCTTCACTTTGGCTGCCAGCTCGCGGTAGAATTGCTCGCCATCCTTCTCCATTTGCATTGCGAATTGGAATATGTCCATCAGAATCCTCCTTTAGCGCTATCACAATGTTGTCCAATCGGAAGTAAGAAAACAGCCGATATCTCGGAAAGTTCACCGACGAATGGACAATTTCAGCCACTCTCCGATGTTGTGCACGACCCTGCTAATGCAGGTCTATTTGTTCTCACGCAATGGTCACTTCCTTACTTAGATAAACGGCCTGAATTGCATTCAGCAGCTCAACGCCGTCTTTCATTGGCTTCTGGAACGCCTTGCGGCCGCTAATGAGTCCCATGCCTCCGGCGCGTTTGTTGACGACGGCCGTGCGCACTGCCTGGGCCAGGTCGTTAGCGCCTGACTCGCCGCCGGAATTTATCAAACCCGCTCTGCCCATGTAGCAGTTGACAACCTGGTAGCGGGTCATCTCTATCGGATGGTCGAGGCAGATAGTGTCGTACATCTTCTTGTCGTATTTCGAGAATTTCTTGCCGCCCGTATTGAGCGCCTCGTAACCTCTGTTGATGGTGGGAGCTTTTTGCTTGATGATGTCGGCCTGAATAGTCACTCCGAGATGGTTAGCCTGAGCTGAAAGATCTGCGCTGGTGTGGTAATCCTTGCCCTCGACCTTGAAGGCGTTGTTGCGGAGATAGCACCAGAGCACTGTTGCCATGCCCAGCGTGTGAGCATACTCAAATGCTTGCGTCACCTCTTGGATCTGTCGCAAGCTCTCTGGCGCGCCGAAATACACGGTAGCTCCTACCGCGACCGCTCCCATGTCGTTAGCCTGGTCGATGCTCGCAAATAGGATCTGGTCGTACTTGTCAGGATAGGTAAGAAATTCATTGTGATTGAACTTCAATATGAACGGTATCTTGTGTGCGTACTTGCGCGCAACTGAACCGAGCACGCCCAATGTCGACGCCACCGCGTTGCATCCGCCGTCGATCGCGAGTTTCACGATGTTCTCGGGATCGAAGAAGAGCGGGTTCGGGGCAAAAGAAGCTGCTCCGGAGTGCTCGATGCCCTGATCCACCGGCAGAATCGAAAGATAACCGGTTCCCGCAAGGTTGCCGTGGCCGAGCATGGCGTTGATGCTTCGCAGAACCGGCACGGGTCTGTCGGAGACGATATGCACTCTGTCGAGCCAATCAGGTCCGGGAAGGTGAAGTTGACTCTTGGCGGTTCCTTTGCAAGTATAGCCCAGCAGATCATCAGCCTCTGCGCCGATGTGTTTCCTGATTTCGGAAATGCCTATCATGACCATTTCTCCTTATACTTAGAGCCTGACTCCTATCCAATGGAAATCTAATAGGCCAAGTCGGCCTTATTGATTCGGCACAGACGATAGTTTATTTGGTCAACTCGACAGTGTCAACATCAATCAAGTGAGCGGGCTGCTGGGGTCTGCGGAGGTCTGCGCGCGCGCGCTCAGCACGCATTCACTGCCGTGGCGGGCTTCCAGTCGGGGGGGACTTTCGGGCTAATCTGATGCGTTGTTAGCGACGGCTCCGAAGGCTCTGGCGAGGACATCCTGTTGCTCGGACGAATGCAGAGAATGATATGCCGTTGCGGGGCTCGCGCTCTCTCGACGCGCGACGAGCCTGAGGTTGAATCTGGAGAACTTTCGGCTCACGAAGGGCCAAGCGCCCATATTAGCAGGTTCTTCCTGTACCCACAGAGCGTCCCGGGCGGAAGCGTACTTGCGAGCTATGGCGGTGATCTGCTCGATATGTATCGGGTACAGCTCCTCGATACGGACAACGGCTATGTCCTTGCGGCCCAAACGTTCTTTCTCGGAGAGCAGATCATAATAGATCTTCCCAGAGCAAAACAGCACGCGGCGCACGTCTGCAGCGTCCGCCGCAGTATCATCGATGAGAGGTTGAAAGGCTGTCCCGACGGCAATATCCGCAAGATCGCTCTGGCAGAGGGGATGTCGCAGTAAGCTCTTTGGGGTCATAATTACCAACGGCCGTCTGAATGGGCGTCTAATCTGACGTCTGAGCAGATGAAACAGGTTCGCCGGCGTGGTGCAATTGGCGACCTGCCAGTTGTTTTCGGCCGAGAGTTCAAGAAACCGCTCTATCCTCGCTGACGAGTGGTCAGCTCCCTGGCCTTCGAAACCATGAGGAAGATACAGCACAAGCCCGCTGATCCGCCCCCACTTCGACTCTGCAGCGGCTATGAACTCATCTATTATTATCTGCGCGCCGTCGGCGAAATCTCCGAACTGAGCTTCCCAAATGGTCAGACCCTGTGGCGTAGTGATAGAATATCCGAACTCGAACCCAAGCGCAGCATACTCCGACAAGAGCGAATTATATATCTTGAATGGCGCTTGAGATGGGCCAATGTGTTCGAGTGGCGTGTAGGTCTCCTCTGAGTCCTCCAGCGTGATCACTGCGTGACGATGCGAGAAAGTACCGCGACGGGTATCCTGGCCGGCGATTCTCACAGGAGTGCCCTCGTCGAGAAGTGTCCCGTATGCGAGAAGCTCTCCCATCGCCCAGTCAAGCCTCCGCTTCTCGACTGCCATTCTCCTTCGGTCTCCGAATAACTTCTCAATTCTCTTGAAGAACCTCAAACCACTTGGCACCTCAGTCAGCGTCTCTGCGATTTGCAGAAGGCGGCTCTCGTCCACGCCCGTGGATGGCGAATTGTGAAAGTCGGAGTATGTCGGGATACGCAGTGAAGCGAATTTGCCCGTCGGAACAAAGGCTGCATCCGCGGGTTTGCTCTTGGCTTCCTCGAATTCACTATCGAGCTTCTTTCTGAACTCGCTCTCTATGGTCGTCAAAGACGTCTGCTCGACGATTCCCTCAGCGGCGAGCTTCTGAAAGTAGATGTCACGCGGATTAGAGTGCTTCTCAATAAGACTGTAAAGCACGGGTTGAGTGAAGCGCGGTTCATCGCCTTCGTTGTGACCGTAACGACGGTATCCGAGCAGATCTATGAATACGTCTCTGTGAAACTGTTGTCGATAGTCAATCGCAAGCATGATTGCATACACAACCGCTTCGACGTCGTCCGCATTGACATGAAAAACGGGCGACAATGTGACCTTCGCAACGTCGGTACAGTAAGTGCTCGACCTGCCGTCAAGGTAATTCGTGGTGAACCCCACCTGGTTGTTGAGGGCAATGTGAATTGTCCCGCCGGTCTTGTAAGCGTCAAGAAGCGACATCTGGATCACTTCGTAGACCACACCCTGCCCCGCAATGGCCGCATCTCCGTGGATCAGAATCGGAGCGATCTTGCCGTGGTCGCCTCCGTAGTCATGATCGATCTTTGCCCTAACGATTCCTTCCACGACCGGATCGACGGCCTCGAGATGAGACGGGTTCGCCTCAACGCGGAGCTTGATCTTGCCGCCTGTGTGTGCTGTCTTCTCCGCCGAAAAACCTCGGTGGTACTTGACATCGCCATGGTGGAACATGTCAGGCGCCATCTCGGAGCCGAACTCCGAGAAGATCGTATGAAAGCTTTTCTTAAGCACGTTTGCGAGCACGTTGAGCCTGCCACGGTGAGGCATTCCTATCACGAATTCCTGAATTCCGAGCTCGGCTCCTCGTTCGACTGCGGCATCCAGCGCGGGAATCAGAGTCTCAACGCCTTCTATGGAGAAACGTTTCTGGCCGACGAACTTCGTATGCATGAACTGCTCGAATACCACGGCCTGGTTGAGATGAAACAGGATATGCATCTTCTCTCCGGCAGAAAACTGCGGCCGATTCCTGCTTGACTCCATCCGCGACTGAAGCCAGTCAGTCTTGAAAGGGTCACGGATGTACTTGAACTCAGCGCCCACCGACTGGCAGTACGTGTCTCTCAAGTGCGAGACGATATCTCGCAAGCTGGATGGGCCGATCCCAATCTCCGATCCGGCCTGAAAGACGGTATCGAGGTCACCTGCGTCGAGGCCGAAGTTCTCGATATCGAGTGTCGGTCGATACTGGCGTCTCGCGCGAACCGGATTCGTCTTGGTGAAGAGGTGACCGCGTGACCGATATCCGTTGATCAGGTTAATCACGCGGAATTCCTTCTCGATTTCTTCAGATACAGGTTTATCGCCGTAAACAGCCTTCGCGAACTCGAATCCTTCGAAGAATCGTTGCCAGGACATATCGACAAGAGACGGGTCCTGCCGGTAGAGTCTATACAGCTCGTCAACAGACTTCGTGTCAGAGTTGCTCAGGTATGTAAATCTGTCCATATCAACTCTCAGAGGCTGAGTTGCCTGCTAAGTCGGGATTGCGCCGAGCATAAGCCCGACCGGGTCCTCGATGTATTCCTTGATCTTCTTCAGAAACCCCACAGATTCCCGTCCATCTATAATGCGATGATCGTACGACAGCGCGAGGTACATCATCGGCCGGACTGCCACCTGCCCGTCGATCGCAATCGGTCGATCCTGTATCGTGTGCAGACCGAGGATCGCGCTCTGCGGTGGGTTGAGGATCGGCGTCGACAGCAACGACCCGAACACACCGCCGTTTGAAATCGTGAATGTCCCACCCGTTAGATCATCAATGCCAAGTTTGTTGTCGCGAGCCTTTGCCGCAAGCTCAGCTATTTGGCTCTCGATTTGCGCAAATGTCATCTGATGCGCATTCCTGACAATCGGCACCATCAGCCCCTTAGGCGCGCTGACTGCGACCCCAATGTCGACGTAGTCGTGAAACAGGATTTCCTCGCCGTCGATCAGGGCATTGACAGCGGGATAGTCGCGAATCGCTTCGCACACAGCCTTGACGAAGAACGACATCAGCCCAAGCCGGACGCCGTGTTCTTTCTCGAACTGCTCCTTGAGTCTGGATCGAAGACTCTGAACTGCGCTCATATCCGCCTCGTTAAATGTCGTCAGCATGGCGGTCGTGTTCTTCACGGCTACCAATCTCTGGGACACCTTCAGCCGAAGCTGGCTCATCTTCTCGCGATGAATCGGTCTGCCGTCCTGGATTCTCTCGCTCTCTGCTTTGACTCTTGCGGGAGGGGAGGGGAGCGGCTTGGGCGGCAGTTTTGGTGACGAGGGCAAGGTCGTCGCTGATGAGATCGCAGCCGCACTCGACGCCGGTTGCTGCTCTGACGGCGACAATGACACTACACTCGGCTTCGGCGCAGCAGTCGTTCGTGCCGATTCAGGTTGTTTAGCCTCCGTGTCGATCGTGCAGGCCAGCGTTCCGACCGCGACAGTGTTTTTCTGTTCGACAAGTATCTTCAGCATACCGGCAGCATCGGCGTGCATGGTTAAGGTGACTTTCTCCGACTCGATTTCGCAGAGCGGCTCGTCCTTGAGGACGTAATCACCATCGGCCTTCAGCCATTTGACGATCTCTACCTCGGTTATGGATTCACCCGGTGAAGGCACGTGCATTTCGACAATCATGGCGCTACCGCCTTCCCTTTCTCAGCCCGCTACAGCTCGAACTCAACTTGACACTCCTATGATAATCGAGCTTCATGTAGAAAGATCGGCAGAAACATAGCAACCATTCATGTCGAAGTCAAGCACACCTGTTGACTCGTTCTCTCTGCAAACAGCGCTACATTTCGAATGTTCCGGTTCTCATTCAAGTGAAGCATGCCGTGAGTTAGAGTGCTGGTTGCTACGATCGCGAAGCAGCAGCCGGCGTTAGGAGGGAGTGTCAAGCACATTACGAAACTTGATTCGCAAGCTCAGAGGCAATCATACTTATTCGGGGACCTTTTCAAGCCGCAGTTTGACCATGTCCATCAGTCGCCGAATCGTCGCAGGGGCGTGACCCGAGTAGTGGTTGTTAGCGTACACCAACGTCGTGACGTCGCGCTGGATCATAGTGATTAGGAAGTCAGCCCAGCGCTCCAGTCTGTCAGTTCTATCGATAACTTCCTTCTCCCAGGTCTTGGTGAAGCCTTCGATCTCCTTGCGGTCTCCGATCAAGCGAATATACGCGACTTTCGAAGTTACCGGATCGAACTTCTGTAGAATCTCGTCACCGTGCGGCATCCACGCCTGATCCGCAAGCACGAGTGCAACCGATCTCTTGCGAAGCATCTGTGCAAAGCGCTCATCCAGCCATGCCTGATTTCTTATCTCGACACCGTAGCTGAAATCCGAGGGCAGGTCATCGAGAAACCGCTCCAGGCGCTCAGCAAATAGCTTCTTCGATGCGAAAGACTTCTTTGACAGATACGGAAACTGAAGAACAAGCGTCCCGAGGCGGTCGCCCAGCAGGCTCATAGCTTCAAGAAATCTGTCTCGCACCGGATACGAGTGCTCCTGTGTCAGGAGCTTCGCCGGATCAGGAGCGCCCTCTTCGCCGCCGTGGACAATGGAGCGGGGGAATTTGGCGGATATCAAGAAGCCGGGCGGCGTCTTCTCAATCCATCCCTTCACAGCAGACGCGTTGGGAATCGTGTAGTAAGTCGAGTCAATTTCGACTGTATCGAACTGCTTAGAGTACTTACGTAGAAATTCAGACGGGTTCGTTCCCGGCTCATAGAACGGTCCGACCCAGTCCTTCGATGAAAACGACGACGTACCGAAACGGATTCGATCCAAGTTGCGACCTCCGGCTGTTAGTCATCCTGTCCCTGCACCGCATATACGTCCATCGGAGCACGCATGTTCCGTTAAGCGTGATACAAACTGTGTCTTCGGAGGCTTAGGCTGACTTGCTATCGCGGTTTCCGGGCTCTTATGAGAAGGATGTCGTCTTCGCACAATAATCCTCCTCCCAGGCGCTCCCGCAGCGCTTCGAGCTGCTTGTTCCAGTGGTCGGGACGCCCGGTCGCGAGCGAGAATCTGGAGAAATCGAAGAAATAGTCGTCAAATCCGATAACTCGGTCGTTTCGTTGCAGCTCAACCTCATACTGAAGATTCCTGCATTTGAATGCGCCGATCAGGGAATCCGAGCCGATGTGCGTGTAGTGTTCGAAGCCGGCCTCGTGCTGTACGTCGAGAAATAACTGCTGCGCGGCAATTGTGTTTCTCTTCTGTTCATTGCGAGGATCGTCGATCGGTTCGAGTGCAAGAATCCAATCCGAAGATACCCTGATCATCTCATCGAGTGCGCACTCCCAATTGGCCATGTGATGGAGTGAGAACCGTTCGTAAACAAAGTCAAACGTGCCATCGGAGAAGCCCAACTGGCGGGCATCCATACGTGCGAATCCTGCACTATGTGATGACATGGCGCTCCTACACCGCAGCAAGGCTGTGTGCGATTTGTCAACTGCAGTGAGACGTCCGCCGGAAGCGGCGACTTCCGCCGTGAACGTGCCGCAGCCGCAGCAGACGTCAAGAATCCTCTGGGGATTGACCTTTTGGATGCAGGTGAGAATCATCGTAGGCTTGAACTGGAGATCGGGACGATTCCCATTGCTTCAACGACAAACACCGGATTCGTGTGTACGATCAAGTGCACTTCTATATGATCGGCTCGTCCTGCGCCTTTTGTGCAACGGCGGACCTTATGTAACCAACTATGTCATCGGTCGATGTTCCGGGACCGAACAGCTTATGAATTCCCTGTGATTCGAGCGCCTTTATGTCATCGTCGGGTATAATGCCGCCGCCGAAGAGGATCATGTCGGTCGCGCCCCTTTCATCCAGCTTTGCGCGGATCGCCGGAAAGAGCGTCATGTGTGCTCCTGACAGAATCGAGACACCGACTGCATCAACGTCTTCCTGAGCTGCCGCTTCGGCGATCATTGTCGGCGTCTGCCGAAGCCCTGTGTAAATCACTTCCATGCCGGCATCTCTCAGAGCCGCAGCGATGACCTTTATCCCCCGATCATGCCCATCCAAGCCCGGCTTCGCAAGCAGAACCCTTATAATCTTCTCGGTCATAGACATGCCCCGCCGCTCATTGTCCAGCTCCGGAGTCCAGCCATTTCTTCGGAAATCTCACCGCAACTCCTCTTGCTCCGTTCACCTCTGTCCGTGCCCGGTCATATTGAATGAATATCACTGCGTGACTACGTTTGTCCAGAGCGGCGTCCGTTAGCAGACCGTCTACGGCCGAGGTCGTGTTGGCTCCGCCGTCCGGAACGATTACATCCAGTACCCCTTTGACTTCGTAAGGGTACTCGATGTCTTTCTCGGAGAGCATGATCTGTTTGCCCTTGACTTTGTCCAGCACAGTCTCCGGAGACTTGTATTTCTTCTCCCGCTCCATAATTTCGCTCGAATCCAGCGACTGCACCAGAATCGCGTTAGTGGTCAACTCGGTCGGATCGCGTTCAGTATAATGATCCACGAAGATCACGGCATCGCAGCCGCGTTCGGCAGCTGTTTTTTTGAGCCTCTCTCTCGCTTCCTTTGCCGACTCCTCTGCAAGCTGTCTCTTGATCTTAAAGGAGACGATTTCCTTGATCTGATATGGTCGGGACAGATTGGTGTCGGCCAGAAAAACCGAATCGGCCTTAATGTCCCACTTCCTGGCAGAAGCATTGTCTGCGGACAGGATCAAAGCCAAGATCAACGTGGAGATGATTACGAATAGTCTCGCGGAAGTCTGCATCGGGTTCTCCTTTCGTTGGCTCCAGTCAGCCACCACGGCGCGCCCGTCTGGACGCACTCTCTTTAATGATATTATACATAGTCGAGCCATGCAAGACCAAATTCGTCAATTGACACGACGAGAGGATTCGCTTGACATTTGGCCGAATTGCGTTAGACTATGCATCGATGAAGTCTTCGGGGTGAGGTGGAATTCCTCGACCGGCGGTTAGAGTCCGCGAGCGGGTGTTGCCAATGCGGCGCTCGCAGAACCTGTGAAACTCAGGTACCGACGGCAACAGTCCGGATGGAAGAAGACGATCGGGAACCGGCATACGGTTCGGTCTATTCTATTACCCCGGAGGCGTGCGTCTTCGGGTTTTGCTTTATGTCGGACGACCAATACATGCAGCTTGCAATCGAACTCGCTCGTAAAGCGGCGGGATTGGTTTCGCCCGATCCGATGGTAGGCGCTGTGATTGTCAAAGACGAGGAAGTCGTCGGCAGGGGCTTCTACGCGCAGTACGGCGCACCGCATGCCGAGGTGGTGGCTATACGCGAAGCCGGCGACAAGTGTGATGGAGCTGAGTTGTTCACAAATCTCGAGCCTTGCTGCCATTGGGGCAAGAACCCGCCTTGCACGGATGCGATTTTGAAAGCGGGGATAAAACGCGTCGTCTCGTCGATCCACGACCCGAATCCGAAGGTCAACTGCGGCGGTTTTGCTCAGCTTCGAAAGGCAGGAGTCACGGTCGAAGTCGGTTTGATGGAAGCGGAGGCTTCTCGCCTGAATGAGGTTTTTCTCAAGTACATCGCAACGGGGATTCCTTACGTGGTGCTCTCGATAGCACAGACTGCTGACGCGAAGATTGCGCAACCGGATGGCTATTCAATTTGGGTAACCTCCGAGCTTTCCCGTACCGAGGTGCACAAGATGCGCGCCGAGTACGATGCAGTCATGGTAGGTGCGAATACGGTCAGGGTCGACAATCCGCAATTGACGGTGCGGCATGTACAGGGTCGCAATCCGAAACGTATCATCGTTGCCGGTGCGTCGCGCATTCCTCCCAACTCGAACGTCTTGTGCGATAGCAATCGCGCACATACTATTATCGTTTGCACTTCGGGAAATCGGGACGGGTTGGGCATCCCGGAAGACATAACGGTCTGGGAGGTTGGAGCATCCCCCGATGGAACTCCAAGCCCTGTCGAAGTGCTGATGCGCGCAGGCCGTGAGCGAATAGCCTCGATTCTCTTGGAGGGCGGGAGCGCATTGACGACGTCCTTCCTGCGCCACAAGCTGGTCGACAAGATCAGTATCATCACTTCACCGTCGATTCTCGGAAACGGCGTGCCATCTGTCGGCGATATCGGAATCAACAATCTCAACCGTGCGATCAAGCTTCGCGATGTCGAGTATTCACCGATAGGGGAGGATATCCGCACTCTCGGGTATCCGGAATGGAGATAGCTTTGTTTACCGGCCTGATCAGCGAAATCGGATGCGTGAGATCAGTTTCTAATTCCGGCGACATGCTCAGGATAGCAGTCACGGCTGCTCACACAGCGGCTGAGGTCGCGATAGGCGACAGCGTGAATATCAACGGAGCCTGCCAGACTGTTGTCGAAGCGGCCGGCTCCTCATTCTCAGTCGACACGATTAAGGAGACGATCAGCAAGACTACGCTCGGCTACCTGAAAGGCGGAGAGAGGGTCAATCTCGAACAGGCCGTGCGCGCTTCAGATCGACTCGGCGGGCACATCGTCTCCGGCCATGTCGATTGCGTCGAGTTTGTCCGCCACATTCACAGAGATTCGACCTCGATTGTATACCGGATATCACTCTCTGGTTCATTCAGGGAGCTGATCGTGCCACAGGGATCGGTCGCGGTAAACGGAATCAGTCTCACGGTCGCTCATTTGACCGATGAGGATTTCACGGTGGCGATCATTCCCACAACCTGGTCGATGACCACTCTTCCCGATCTGCGAATCGGCGATGGAGTCAATATCGAGTTCGATATTATTGGCAAATACATACTGCGCTTCCTCAGCTCAAGGAAACCCGGATCGAGAATTGACGAACAAACGCTGAGGCAACTTGGGTTCTAAGCGAGGTTTAGATGAATGATAAGTTAGTCATAAGGCACAACGGACCTGCCGACGAGAGGTTCTCGCCGATCGAACGAGCGATAGACGCGATTGCCGACGGCAAAGTCGTCATTGTCGTTGATGATCCCGACCGCGAGAATGAAGGAGATTTCATTGTCGCCGCGCAGAAGATCACGCCAGAAATCGTGAACTTTCTTGCGAAGCATGGCAGAGGACTGATATGTGTGTCCCTTCCCGTGGATGCGATCACTCGTCTGCAATTGCATCCCCAGACAGATGTCAACACGGCCAAGTTGAGTACTGCTTTCACTGTGTCGGTAGATGCAGTGGAGGACACGACGACTGGTATCTCGGCTGCGGATCGGGCGAAGACGATAGCCGTGTTGGCTGATGCGAACTCGACGCCTGAGGATCTTGCTCGTCCGGGACACATCTTTCCGATTCAGGCGAAAGATGGCGGTGTGCTTAAGCGCGCAGGACACACGGAGGCGTCAAGTGACCTCGCCAGAATGGCCGGGCTTAGCCCAGTAGGCGTGATGTGCGAGATCATGGATGACGATGGCACGATGGCGCGCGTCCCGCGGCTTCTTGAGCTGGCAAAGCAATTCGACATGGAAATCATCACCATTCAGGACCTGATCGCATACCGCCGCAAGACGGAGAAACTCGTGCGCAAAGTCACCGAAGTCGATTTTCCCACGAAGTTCGGCCAGTTCCGGCTACACATGTACGAATCCGTCGTCGACAGCCGCCACCACGTGGCAGCCGTCAAAGGAAATGTCTCCGGCAAGGAGAACGTGCTCGTGCGCGTCCACTCGGAGTGTCTCACAGGCGATGTCTTTGGCTCAGAGCGATGCGACTGTGGGACTCAGCTCGCCGACGCGATGACAATCATCGAAAACGAGGGGCAGGGTGTGCTTCTGTATATGAGGCAGGAGGGACGCGGTATCGGGTTGCCCGCCAAGATCAAGGCCTACTACTTGCAGGATCAGGGTCTCGACACGGTGGAGGCAAATCAGAAGCTCGGCTTCAAGGCTGACCTTCGCGAGTACGGAATCGGCGCGCAGATTCTCGCCGACCTCGGACTGACGTCGATCAGACTTATCACGAACAACCCAAAGAAGCTGATCGGGCTTGAAGGCTACGGGCTGACGATAACGGAGCGAATTCCGACCGTTGTCGCGAAGAACGAGCACAATGTCGGCTACCTGCGCACAAAGCGCGACAAGATGGGACACATGTTTGGAAAAGTCTGATCGCAGTATTCAGATGGTAGATTGTACGTCGAAACCCCTGTGGTTTCGGCCCGGCCGTAGGTCCGAACCCCCGTGGTTCGGACTAAAGCGCCGTCAGGAATCCTTTCCTGACTGGCTCCGGAGCGTCGATTGCGTCGGCAATGGATTCCATGCGCCGCATCCAAGATTTTGTAGGTCGGAACCCCTGCGGTTCGGACTTCCCAGTAGGTCGGAACCCCTGCGGTTTCGACACCTCGCCGAAGGCGAGAACAGAGTGCAGGCTACGAAGCATATGAAGAAACACGAAAGTGAGGAGACCTATGCCAAAGGTTATAGAAGGCCATCTTGACGCAGCCGGAATCCGGTTCGGGATAATTGTCAGCAGGTTCAACGACCTTCTGACTGCCAAGCTGACCGAGGGCGCGCTCGACTGCCTGCTTCGCCACAAAGCGAGCGAAACTGACATTACGATTATCAAAGTCCCCGGGTCATTCGAGCTACCGTACGTTGCAGCCCGCATGATCGAAGCCGGCAGTGTAGATGTCATCATCTGTCTCGGCGCGATTATACGTGGACAGACGCCACATTTCGATTACATTGCGGCCGAAGTGTCGAAGTCGATCGCCAATCTCTCGTTACAAAACAAGATACCTGTCATTTATGGTCTTATCACTGCCGATACACTTGAACAGGCCATCGAACGTGCGGGCACAAAGGCCGGCAATCGCGGATTCAACGCAGCTCTGACCGCGATCGAGATGGGCAATCTCTACAGGCAGATGAAGGTATGAGCAAGCGGAGCAGGGCTCGAGAGATCGTGCTCAAGTGTCTCTATGCCTACGAAACGCTCGAAGGGAATCCCGCTCAGGTATTCGAGCAGACCTGCGAGCAGTCGAGTCAGGATCAGGAGACTCTGCAGTTCGTATCCAACCTTTACTTTGCGATCATCGATAAGCTCAAGAAGATCGATAAGGAGATCGTAGGCCACGCCGAGCATTGGGATATCGATCGATTTGCGATGGTCGATAAGAACATCCTGAGAATCGCCATCTGCGAGCTGTTCTTTTTCCCAGACATTCCCGCCAGAGTTTCCATCAACGAGGCTATCGAGCTCGCCAAGAAATACTCCACAATGGATTCAGCCAGTTTCGTCAACGGCATCCTCGACGCTATCTACAAAGAGAACATCCTCGTGCTCAACGAAGGGGGCAAGCTGTAGGTCCGAACGCCTGCGGTTCGGACTATTATCTGTGGCACGGGCGTCCCGCCCGTGATTCATGGCCGAGACGGCCATGCCACGACTTGCCCCGCGCCATCAGGAGTCCCTTCCCTGCATCATCATCCCTCACGCGATTTCTGTTGACTTTCTTTCCCGACCCGCATAAGCTTCTTCCACACGCCCCCGTAGCGTAATGGATAACGCACCAGCCTCCGGAGCTGGCACTCCTGGTTCGATTCCAGGCGGGGGTATGTAGCAGTGCCACCGCCCTTTGCATGAGTGGCGTTTGTGAGCACTCAAGTTATTTCAAGCGATTGATTTGCCGAGCAAACGGGAGACGAGATATGATGTTGCACCATATTAAAGTATGTAATCTGTTGTCGTTCGGCCCCGAGGGCGTATCACTGGATCTCCGACCACTGAATGTTCTGATCGGTCCTAATGGATCGGGAAAATCAAATCTGATCGAAGCGATAAGCCTACTGCAGGCTGCTCCTAACCAGTTGTCTAGGCCTGTCCTTGGGGGGGGCGGCATTAGAGATTGGATTTGGAAAGGCAGCCCGGAGTCGATAGCGGCCCTTGAAGTCGTGGTTGATAATCCGAAGGGGAAGATACCCGTGCGACACTCTATCAAGTTTGCCGAATCGGATCAGAGAATCAGGCTCGTCGATGAAGAAATCGCGAACACAGAAGCGTACCCCGAACACAGAGACAAAGGACCGCTGTTCTACTACCGTTTTCAGAATGGACGTCCCGTGCTTTCCGTCAAAGGTGAAGGGCATCGAGAACTGAAGCGCGAGGATGTCGCGTTGGATGAATCGATTCTGTCGCAGCGGAAGGACCCAGACCAGTACGCTGTGATTACGTTTCTCGGATCGCAGTACGATGACATTTGGCTGTACAGGAACTGGGAATTCGGAAGGAGCGTCTCTTCTCGTGAACCTCAGAGAGCAGACCAACGCAATGACCAATTACGTGAGAGAATGCAGAACTTAGGTCTCGTTCTTAACCGACTCGGGCGCGATCCCAAAGTGAAGAAGTCCATTGTTGAGAACTTGCGTCAGCTGTATGTCGGCCTCGACGACTACTACATCTTGATTGAAGGCGGCTCCGTTCAAGTGTTTCTCCATGAATCAGGGATTTCAGTACCGGCATCTCGGCTCTCGGATGGCACTCTTAGGTATTTGTGTCTCCTTGCAGTGCTATGCAATCCCAAGCCCCCTCCGCTGGTTTGCATCGAAGAGCCGGAGTTAGGATTGCACCCTGACATACTCCCGACAGTTGCTCGCCTTCTCAGAGAGGCGTCGGATCGGACCCAACTCATAGTGACAACCCATTCTGATATTCTGGTCGACGAGTTTACTGACGACCCCGAGGCTGTTGTTGTGTGTGAGAAATCAAGCGGCCAGACCACGATGAAGCGTCTGAACTCGAATGAGCTTGCCGAGTGGCTCAAGAAGTATCGGCTTGGTGAACTCTGGACGAAAGGTGAATTGGGAGGGGTGCGCTGGTGAACGTAAAGGTCTTTGTGGAGGGTGGCGGAGAGACGAAATCGCTGCATGTCAGATGCCGTGAAGGGTTCCGGAAGTTGATAGAAAGGGCAGGTTTTGCAGGTCGCATGCCTCGGCTCGTCGCCTGCGGTAACAGAAACAGCGCCTACGATGACTTCAGGAGTGCCTCAGGTAGTTATCTATCCGGTGACTACTATCCGATGCTTCTTGTCGACAGCGAGCAAGCATTGGCGAGTCAGTCTCCTTGGGATCATCTTAACGCCGTCGACGGCTGGTCGAAGCCTGACAACGCGAATGATGATCAGGTCCAGCTGATGGTGCAGTGCATGGAAACATGGTGTGTTGCGGATAGGTCTGCACTTAGGTCTTTCTTCGGCCCTGACCTCTCAGAGAACCACTTGCCAGCACTGAACGACCTCGAGTCCAAGCCAAAGAACGATGTTCAAGAAGCACTGGTAAATGCCACAGGGGATTGTGGACGCAAGAAGGGCTACAGAAAGGGAGTGAAGTCTTTCGAGTTGATCGGTCATCTTGATCCTGCCGAGCTGCGGAAACATCTGCCGCACTTCAGAAGATTGTGTGATGCACTTGACAAGTTACTTGGGACGGATTGACACTGCAGCCTCAGGAATCCTGACGACGCCTCGCCCCAAACCGGACACAACAAAGCAGGCTGCTGTTCGATTATCCAACGAGAGTAGGAGTGCAAACCAGAACAGCAGCCTGCCATCTATATAAAGGCAACCATCCGCACCCTGTATAGTATCAACGGGCGTGCCAAGGAACACAAATGCGTGTAACCGACGCAACTCGTTGTCCCATAACGCAAATCGGATTTCGCGCATCCTCCTGCCTGCCCGAAGAACCGCAGCTTCTGCGCTGGTTTTAGTGCCGGAGAATGGCGTTATTCCATAACCTCTGATCTGTCAACACGATACGTTTTCGCACATGCTGCGCGCGTTTTACACGATCTGCGCTGAGATTGTCCCGGAGATCCCTCTCAGTGCGCTGTCAGGAATCCTAACCCCTGTGTGCCCCGGACGTTCGTCCGGGTTTATTCATCCCCATGAAATCCGGACAGATATCCGGGCCACCAGTCGGGAGAAAAACCGACAAGCTGTAGTCGGGTTTCTCGTTCCGCTTCGCGTCACTCGGAACTGGTCTTCCCCCGGTTTTGTGGACAGTTTGTTAAGCATGTGTGTTTCTCGAATCGAAGTCAAGCGGACTTACGTAGCCAAGGGTAGAGTGACGACGTAA
>JAGVNY010000061.1 GCA_020053015.1 Candidatus Zixiibacteriota bacterium
TCGGCGGTGATCCTGTTTGGGTTGTTCTGTATGGTTTCGTCTTCTGTTTATCTCCTGAACGACGTCGTTGACTACGAACGAGACCGCGTACATCCACGCAAATCAAAGCGACCGATTGCATCTGGAGTAGTCTCCAGACGCAGCGCCCTGGCTCTCGCCGTGGTGTTGATGGCTGCTTCAATCGCCGCAACGTGGTTTCTGCTGGGTGCTGCGACATTTGCCGTTATTCTGGCATATGCAGCGCTCAATGTTCTCTACTCACTCATTCTCAAGCACGTGGTAATCCTCGACGTCATGACAATCGCAGCGGGATTCGTCCTTCGCGCTGCCGGGGGAGGCATCGCCATTTCGGTGCCCATCTCGTCATGGTTGATCGTCTGCACGATACTGCTGGCGCTTTTCCTCGGATTCGGCAAGCGCAGACATGAGATCGAATCGCTCGAGAAAAGCGCTTCCGAACACCGCAGAAGCCTTGAACACTATTCTACCTACTTCCTCGATCAGATGATCTCCGTAGTAACGGCGTCGGTGGTCGTTGCCTACACTTTCTATACGCTCTCGCCGGAGGTTGAAGAGAAACTGGGCGTGCAGCATCTGGAGATCAGCGTGCCGTTCGTGCTTTACGGCATCTTTCGATATCTATACCTAATTCATCGGAAAGAGCAGGGCGGATCTCCTTCGCGGCTAATGCTTACGGATCCTCCTCTTTTAATCAACATTCTTCTCTGGCTTGCGACAGTCCTGATCCTGATGTCTGTCTGAGATTCGTCGTTTCACTGTTCGTTGTGCCGGGTTCGGCTTTGAAGGCTTACGTAGCTATTGTGTGTCGTGTCTGCATTTTGTAGATTTCGGTGCATGTTCTGAGTTTGTGTTACGGCGCGTTAGCGAAGAAGGAGCTGTCGAATGGAGTCGGAGTTCACTCATGGCGTACTCGGGACGACCGGTTTGAGAGTCTGCCGGCTGGGTCTCTCAGCGACCTATAGGCCGGGAGAAGATACGATCCGCAAGGCCATCGAAAGCGGAGTCAATTACTTCTTCTGTTACGGTTTCGATTCGCAGATGATGAGTGTTCTCAGGGATGTATTTGGCAACAACAGGGAAAGGTATGTCGTATCAACTGGCGCATACAACCTGTTGCTCGGGAGACAGAACTTCAAGCGGACATTGGAGAAACGGCTCAAGCAGCTCAAGACTGACTATATTGATGTCTTTCTATATCTCGGAGTGATGAAGACGAGGCATTTCCAGGCAAGGGATATTGAGGAACTTCAGGCGCTGCGTGAGGACAACCGGGTGAGAGCCGTTGGCATCTCTATTCACGATCGGAAGTATGCTGCCGAGCTCATCTCGAATGGCGCCATTGACGTGCTGATGATGCGATACAATGCGGCGCATCGAGGCGCAGAGCAGGACATATTCCCGTACGCCGGAAACCACGATCCGGGGATTGTCAGCTACACTGCCACGCGGTGGGGTTACCTGTTGCGTCGCCCGACAAGCTGGCCGAAGGAAGGACGGGTACCGACTGCGAGCGAGTGCTATCGGTTTGTGCTGTCGAATCCGCAAGTGGATGTGTGCTTGATGGCACCCAGCAACTTGAGACACTTGGAGCAGAATCTTACTGCTCTCAGGGAGGGCCCACTCTCGATCGAGGACTTGGAATTCATGAGAAAGTTCGGCGATGCTGTCCACGGCTCGAAGAAGTGGTTTATGTGAAGAAGATGTCGGCTGACAGACAGAGGCTTTGGAATCAGCTTAAACCGGAGGATGAATGGCGGGCGAATCGGCAATCAGAGAATCAGATAGAACAGCAATGCGGTGGAACCTTGACTCGATATTCCCCGGTGGATCTGAATCGAAGCAATTCAGAGAGTTTCGTCATCAACTCAAGGACAATCTCGGGAAAACGACAAGGATGTTTGCAGGTCTTCCTGCGACACTCGACAGACCATCTCGTTCGCTTTACAAGAACGCGATACTCGACTTTCAGCGACTCGCGGCAGAACTTGAGCTGGCGGACTCATTTGCGACTTGCTTGATATCTCAGGATGTCGATGACAGGGAGGCTCTGCACGCGATGCAGGAAGTAGACGTTCTGTCGGCGGAGCTTGAGAATATAGTCACGCGGCTTGAGGCGTTGGCCCGCGCTCAGACCGACGCTGAGTGGGCGGCGCTTCTTGACGACCAAGATCTATTTCCCATTCGATTCTATCTCAATGAACTGCGCGAGAAATCTCGTCACAAGATGCAGGAGGAATTCGAGTCGTTCGCAAATGAGCTTGCGGTGAACGGCTATCACGCCTGGAACAGGCTCTATGACAAGATGGCGGGCGATCTGCGCGTTGAGTTTGAGGAGGAAGGCAGGATCGAGAAGATATCGCTCGGGCAGCTTGCGAGTAAGCTCGACAGTCCGAGCAGGCCAATCAGGAAGCAGGCTTTCGAGAAGCTCGAAGATACATGGGAATCGAGAGCTGATTACGCGGCGCTTGCGCTGAACTCGCTTGCGGGCTATCGGCTCACGCTGTACCGGCGTCGTGATTGGAAATCGACCCTTTATGAACCTCTTGCAGTGGGTCGATTGAAACAAGAAACGCTCGACGCTATGTGGGGCGCAGTCGCGAACGCAGTGACTCGGCTCGTTCCCTACATCGAGGCGAAGAAGAGACTGCTGGGCATCGAGAAATTCATGTGGTATGACCAGACTGCTCCGGTCGGTATGTCTGATCGAAAGGTGACGTTTGAAGAAGCGCGCAAGTTTATAACGAAGCACCTGGCGGGATTCTCGAATGAGATTGCGGACTTCTCCATCATGGCGCTCGATAAGAGATGGATCGAAGCCGAGAATCGCCCGGGTAAGGCTGGAGGCGGCTACTGCACGCGATTCGGACCGGTCAAAGAGAGCCGCATCTTCATGACGTACTTGGATACTTTCGGTGACTTGGTGACTTTGGCGCACGAGCTGGGTCATTCCTATCACGGATGGGCGCTCCGCGATCTGCCGCAGCTTGCCGCGAAGTACCCGTTAGGACTTGCTGAGACCGCGTCGATCTTCAATGAACTGCTTGTAACAGATGCCGCTCTGGAAGCTGCAGAGAGTCGAGATGAAAGACTGATGATGCTCGACCAGAAGCTGCAGCGGGCCCACATCATGTTCTGCAACATCCATGCACGCTATCTCTTTGACAGGAGCTTCTACGAAGAGCGTAAAGCTGGCGTGGTATCGAGAAGCAGGCTTGACCAACTGATGGTGGCCGCTCAGAAGCAGGCATTCGGAGACACTCTTGACCCAAGTGGGTATCATCCGCTCTTCTGGGCGTCGAAATTGCATTTCTTTCTGACGAGTGTGCCTTTCTACAATTTCCCTTACACGTTTGGGCTGCTGTTCGCCGGGGGCGTTTACGACAGGGCGAAAAAGGAGGGACGGTCGTTTGCACCGAAATACCGCGACCTTCTTCGCGATACCGGCAGCATGACGACCGAGGAGATTGGGATGAAGCATCTTGGCGTCGATCTCACGAAGGACGACTTCTGGCAGGCGGCAGTGGAAAGAATGCTTGCGGACGTGGAGCCATTTGTAAAGCTGGCGGGCGAGAAGGGATAAATCGGAGCACTGCCTCCTTGCAGAGCCAGAAGAGCAGGCATCGGCGACATCAGAACCTCTTCAGGGTCGGGGGAGTACCATCGCACATTTGCCTGTGAGGTAAGTGCTTCGGCCTCACTACCGGATTGGAGCAGGTCCAACTACTCCGCCAACCTCCCTTCGTCGTCGACTTTGAGAATCCAGAAATCGCCTCCATTGCCATACGAGAGGGTTCTTGCGCCAACTATGTAGCCTCCGTCCGGAGTAGGGTCCACTGATCTCGCACCATCAGAAAGAGACCCGCCGTATGTTCTCTCCCAGAGCATGTTCCCCGACTCGTCGATCTTGAATATCCACACATCGGCAGGATCATCCGAACCGGGCGACGCCGTCCACCCAGCAACGATATATCCGCCACAGTGGGCGTGGCAGACCGAATACGTTACGTCCCTCGCGGCTCCCCCGTAATACTAAGTAGCATTCATAGGTATATTAATGATCCATTGGAAAGCGCAGTTGAGTTTGACTTTGGCGGGGTTATTTTCGAGATTTGGGAGCGCTGTTATCAGGGTGTTTTCGACGGCGTCGATGGAGTTGAATAGACGGTTGGCGAACCATTTTTCACGGATTTCGTCCCAGAGGTGTTCAACCGGATTGCATTCAGGGCTGTACGGAGGCAGCCATATGAGCCGGATGTTTTGACGTATTGTCAACCCGTTGGCGATGTGCCATCCAGCCCGATCCATGACCAGGAGGATGTTTTCGTCAGCGTATCGACTGCTGAGTTCGGTGAGGAAGTAGCTCATGAACGGGGTTCCGACGTCGGGAAGAATCAGAGAAGCCATTGCGCCGTCGTGTGGGGAGACCGCGGCATAAACGAAGGTATATTCGCGAACCAACTGACAAGAAACCACCGGGCGAAGCCTCTGGGAGCCCAGCATCGACGGGGAATGGTGATTCGTCCGAAACGAGCTTCGTCCTGAAACATAAGGCGTAACGGACGTCCCTGTTGCGCGAATCCCCTGGCTACATGCCTCACGATCTCCGGAAGTTATTTTTGAAGCGGGTCTGGGCGTCCGGATCAACGTGCGGATGCCTCGGACGCGGTGTTACCTTGCGCCACCCGTGACGGGCCAGCATACGGTACACCGTCGATTTCGGAACCTTCCGCCCAACTTCCTGCTCGTAGACAGCCTTCAACTCAGACACCACCAACACCCCTCCTTGACGAGCTCGCTCAACAAAACCCTCCAACAACGCATTCTCCCGTTCAACACTCAGGTTCTCCCGACGTCGCCCTCCCCGTCCAGGACCAACAAGAGCCTCTTCTCCGTACCGCAAATATCGCGATTGAACTATCCGAACTGTGTTAACGCTCAAACCGAGCGCTCGCGCAATCGCCTTCGGCGACATCACCATCGCCGCCCGCAGCCATACGCACTGAACCCGCCTGTAATTACCCATGTCCCTCGTCTGATGCAACAACTTCTCCAGCGACCTGCGCTCCCTCGATGAAATCCGTCTCGGTGGACGCAATATGTCCTCCTTGTGGCTCTCCAATAACTCCGCCTACAAATAAGATATATTATTATATGTATGAATGCAACTCAGTATTACACGCTCGCGAAGCGAGTTTCAGCAAAAGTGTCAAGACCACCTGCGGCTTGGAAGCCGCCGAGGTATTGACCTACAAACTGAATCCCTTACGCCAGATTGAATCTTCTTATTCGATTTCGGACTGTTGTCTCGCTCACCCCAAGTATGCGTGCGGTTTCACGTCGATTCCAATTGGTCGATTCAAGCAAGTTCAACAAACCGTCAGGCTTGTCCGGTAACGGCTTGCTCGCCATCATCTCAACCATCTCCGCTATGTCACCCCCCGACGACAGCCACAACCGGCTGACATCGGACTTAAGTTGCCTGACATTGCCCGGCCAGCTGTGTGCGGCCAGAAGCTCGATCAGCCTCGACACGTATTCGGTCGAAGATGCTGACTCCGGAAGTGTCGAAGACGCTGAGTTCCGAAGTGATGAAGACGCTGAGTTCCGAAGTGATGAACCATTCCCCGAGCGCCATCCGCACTCATAAAGGAAATGTTCCACGAGCGCTGGTATGTCCTCGGGACGCTCGCTCAGCGATGGAACTTGTATCGGAATCTCGCTGAGCCGATGATATAGGTCGAGCCGGAAGCGATTCTCCTTCATGAAGGTGTCGAGATCATGATTGGTCGCGGCGATCAGTCTGAAGTTCACCTTGCGAATCCGATTCTCGCCGAGCCTGCGAACCTCGCGCGTCTCCAAAACCTCCAGGAGCTTGGTCTGAAACTCAGGTGTGGAGTCGGCGATCTCGTTAAGATAGAAAGTCCCGTTCTCGGCGACCTCGAAAAGACCCGGACGTGTGCGACCCGCTCCCGTGAATGCTCCACGAACAAACCCGAACAACTCCGACTCGATCATCTCGTTTGGTATCGCAGCCGAGTTTAGCATCACGAATTCGCCACGTCGACCGCTGCAATGGTGGATATACTTCGCAAGCAGATCCTTGCCGACTCCCGTCTCGCCGGTCAGCAGCACGTTCATCCGAGACTCGGCAACACGGGACACGAACTCGACTATCCGATGCATCCGGGGACTTGCGACTACCATCACCGGCTCGTCTGTCCTGTCGAAGACGCTGATTGCGGGCGCGGACACAGAATCAAGTCTCAAGTCTGCTATCGCTTTTTCCACCTGCTCGACGCGCTTGGGAACCTCCATCTCGGCAAACAGCATCCGCGCCATCTCAAGATTGAACTTCCTCTCCTCGCGATTGTAGGACTCGCTGTTGCCACAAGCGAGATAGCTTAATGCGAGCTCATACCGAGCGCCGATCTCGTGCAACAGATCGATCGACTTCGAGAAAAAGTCACGTGCGGTGTCATGCTCGCCGCGATGCGTGCATATCTGGCCATACGCCCGCCATAGCGCGCCGAGTTCGATCCGCTCGTTGATCTTTGTGATTGCAGCTTCAGCTTTCTTCGCGGTCTCCATTGCAGTGTCCCAATTCCTCTCTGCGATCTCAACGTCGGTCAGCATACGCAACGTCTGTGCGACTGCCGAAGCTGTCGGCTCGGGAGTGTCAAGAACCTGCTGGTAATATTCGCGCGCTTTCTTGTAGTTGCCGCGATTGTATTCGAGAAGACCGAGATACTCCTGGCAGACGTTGATGTCGTGTGCGAAAGCTTCTTTCGAGAAGTATTGCTTGCAAGATATCAGGAGTCTTGACGCAAAATCCGATTCAAGCTTGTATACGGCAACCATACCCTTCACGAAGTCTGCGCGTTTGTTCTTAATTGCCACAGTGCACTCTCTAACACACTTCGCTTCGAGTTGCTTCTGACTTTGACTGAACTCTCCAAGAAGTGCGAGGACTCGTGCGAGATTGATCCTTTGTGTTATAGCAGTAATTGGATCGCTCTCGCGAACCAGACTCAAGCTCGACTCCAGCACCTCTCGCGACCGTCGGAGATTGCCAGATATGAAGAGGGCTTGTGCCAGATTATTAAGAGGCAGGAGTATGTGTGCCCGGTCACCGATTCGCTTGTAGCAGGCATAGGATTCATTCAGGTCTTCAATTGCATCTGTTAGCCGACCAAGCTTGATACAGATCATGCCTCTCAAATATCTCGCCTTCGCATAGATCGTGTGCTCACTGCTCTTCGAAACCAGCCGGAGTGTCACGCCGACTTTTCTCATCGATTCAGTGTAACGACCGAGCATGAATAGGCTTTCCGCCCATAGCAAGTAGAACACTGCCTTATCCGGGAGGTTGGGTTGCAGCTTGAGGCCTGGTTTCATTTGTCTGAGTGCGCGGAGGGCATCAGAACTGCTACCGTCTCTGATTAACGACTCGATCGTTGTTAGATCAGTGTATGTTCTTTGCGATTCCATTTGGTAATCCCCTGCAGCACTTAGAAGTCAAAATCCCAGCCATTATCGCACTTGACATTCACATCGTCCACCGGAATCCGGGGGGGCGTGTCGTCCGGTGGAATCTTCAACGGCGGATCAGGGTTAACGACAGGTTGGTCAGGGACAACCACTCCTGCAATAGGCAAACTGCTTCGAAGCAGCGAAGATAGCACAGCAAAGAACCTCGCCTTGATATCCCGCGCCAAAGTTAACGACGACGCGTCGACAGACGGCACAGCATTTGCCGCTGTGTAAGTGGCACGGTGTGGCTGCTGCGCTTTGGTCGAAGACTCTGAGCTTCGAAGAGCAACATCACCGGCGTAAGACACCGATGACATCGCCACAAAGAAAATCGTCGAGGCGACGACGACTCCGACTAACAGCTTCTTCATTTCTCCACTCCCTCCAAATAACTCGCGCCGGTCATCCCGGCTCGTCAGGATGACCTCCGAGATTCGTAGGTCCGAACCCCTGCGGTTCGGACTCCGGAGTCGAAACCACAAGGGTTTCGACCTACTACGGAACTGCGTCCTGTTGACGCCAAGCATTCTCACTTCAAACATCAGACTGCAAACCCCGCCGTTGTTTCTACTTTATGCATAACGCCGCACCCATTGTCTTGTCAAGTGAAAACATCGTTTGTATGCTCCATTTACCCCACAAA
>JAGVNY010000126.1 GCA_020053015.1 Candidatus Zixiibacteriota bacterium
CGAGACGTCCGCCACGCACGACACGTAACCCGGGACCTGATGGCTGTCAGGAACGGAGAGGCTGTCTCGCAAGTGAGTAGGTCGGCCTCCGGAGTCACGCTTCGCGTGACGCAGGAGGCCGACAAGTCGGTGTCGGGTTTCTTCTTGCGCATGGCGCAATCCGGAACCCGACCTACTCCAATCAAGCATTTCGCAACTTGTGGGACAACCTCTCCCTTCCTGACAGTGATCTCGCTTCAACTACGCCGATCGAGCTGGCTGCCACGCCACTATGCAAAACCCGCCCTCTTCGTGGGGCGGGTTTCGGTGTTTGCTTCGGTTCAAGACTACCCCGCCGGGGTACTGCTCACGGGCGCTTAGCCAACGTTGATTTCTATCTCCTTTGGCTTGCTCTCTTCGGCCTTCGGAAGACTCACCTCAAGCACGCCGTTCTTGTAGCTGGCCTTCACTCTCTTCGTGTCGACAGTGTTCGGCAGCGTGAACGATCTGGTGAACGTCCCGTAAGTCCGCTCCATCCGGTGATAGTTGTGCTCTTTGTCCTCTTCGTTGTACTCGAGCTTCTTCTCGCCCTTGATAGTCAGGACGTTGTTCTCCACTGAGACCTTGAAGTTGTCCTTCTCGAGTCCGGGAACATCTGCCTTCACAACCAACTCGCTCTTTGTTTCCACGATGTCGACCGGTGGTAGCCAGCCTGCGGTTTCGTCCCAACCAAATCTCCCCACCGATGAACAATCGCAACCCTGAGCGTTGGAAACTGCCCAACGAACTTGGTCGGCCAATCTGGGTCTGGTCAGTGTGAATGTCATTTCTATTAACCTCCTACTTATTCGTTTCATCACTTGTTTCTTCGATCTTCATGCCAATCATTGAAGCAGGCAGCGTGCCAAGAGGCAGCTTCCACAGATAAGGCAGTGATTGATAAAGAGTTAACGCAGATTACCGACAAGGAGGGTTGCAAGAGGATCGTGCCATATCGGCATTATATGCGCTGAACTGGCAGCATCGAGATGTTATTCTGACAGTGATGCTGCGGTTTTGGCAGAGGTGGCGTTGATTCTGGCAGTCGATGAGCCGATGCAATAGAGCAGCTTGTCTGCTGTGGCGAGGTATATGCGTCCGCCGAACGCAACTGGCGACGAGAAGATTCGGCCTTTCGTCCTGAGGACAAATCTCTCGATCCCAGTCAGCTTGTCGAGAAATACGAGCCGACCGTCACGGCAGCCAATCGCGATCTCGTCCGACGCCACGAGAGGAGTGGCACTGCAAATTCCGCCGAGACCTTTTTTCCAGACGAGTGAGCCGTCCCGTGCAGACACGGCGTAGAAGCTGCGATCATTGGAGCCGAAGAAGACGGTCTTGTCATCCACGACCGGTGACCCGAGAGTGGAGCCATCGGTGGAGAAGCTCCACGCGAGCAGACCCGATGACTTGTCGAGCGCGATCAGTCGTCCGTCGAACAGAGTCACGTAGCAATGCTGAGACACTGCAGGAGTTGACATCACTGCGCACCCGGCGTCAAACTCCCATAGCAATTCGCCATCATGTCGATAGCATCTGATTCGCCCCTGCGCCGAGCCCACGAAGACGAGTTCGTCCGAGACCGCGGCGCCTCCGATTATCGCTCCGCCTATGCTGTCTTCCCAGTTAACCTCGCCGGTGAATCTGTTGACAGAATAGAAGACTCCCGAGTTGTTACCAACGTACAGATTATGATCGGTCGTGATAATAGGCGCTGAGACATCACGAAGCTTGAGTTCCCATATTGTCTTTCGGTTTGCGATGTTGACACAGCGGAGCCGACCGTCGCCCCTCTCCGCCGCGAGATAAACGAGATTACCTACTCCTGCCGGAGAGGAGACCAGTGGCGCCCGGGATTTGAGCTTCCCAACGATTTCACCCGTCTCGACATCAAAGAAATACGTCCTCTTGTCAAGTGCGGATAACACACCGACGCCGCCGGTGATGATCGGCGATGCGTACACTCTGCCACCGATCTTCTTCTGCCAATAGACCGTATCGAGGTGCGCTATGGCGAGGCTGTCAATCGCAATCCCGCAGGGGTTGCCGCGAAACATCTCCCATCCGCCGAGCTTCGAATCCGAGCCCGCAGTGCCCATCAGCCCGGATGAGCAACCGAGAGACAATGCCGTAGCAACGATAGTTACGAGCACAGGAGCCCGAAGATAATGTCGTTGACCGTTAGTCATCAGAAGTTCCACCCGAAGAAGAAATCGAATTTCCAGTTTGGCGAAAGTCTGATATAGTCGGTAGTCCGGGAAAGATCAAACCGCAAAAGCGCGACATAGCCGAGCGCAACGCGCGCTCCGACTCCGAACGCACCATAGAAGCGCGAGAAATCGTCATCCCAAGCGTTACCGTTGTCGTAGAAGATGGCTCCACGAATTCCGGAGAAGCCGATCCGCCCGAGCGGAAAACGCATGTAGAGATCGTCTATCAACGGAAACCTAAGCTCATTCGACAATAGCACGAGATTTCGGCCATAGAACGTTCTTCTGTCATACCCGCGAAGAGACCAGCTTCCGCCAAGATAGAGCCTCTGTGGTTCCTGACCACCGGAGGAGTAACCGAGAATCCTCGTCGCGAACGCCGATCGGCGTCCCAGCCTTATGTACTTGCGAATGTCAGCCATACCGATATGAGTGAAGCTCTTGCCCGACTTCAGATCGAGAGCAACACCCGCCGTGAAGTTGAGTCTTGTTCCGTCGATTGGCCCGGAGATATCCCACAGGCTATTGTCCACAACGTACGACAGATAGTTGGTGGAGAGAACAGCATGGCGAGTGAAGTCAGACGGGAAGTAGATGCGTTCGGATTTGCGAAGCACCGAGGTCAGCTCGATCCGACGGAACTTGGAGAGTGGGTAGCTAATGAGGCCAATCCCGCCGTACTGCCGCTCGTCATAGTCCCCGTCGATGCGGTTGTAGTATTCATCATATAGGTGAAACGCTCCCGCTGCCCAGGTGAATCGCCCCGCAAGGTTAATGTAAGTGACCCCGACATTGAACGATGACAGGAAGTCACTGCGGTTGGTGGCCGTGTTGTAAAGCAGGAAATGGTACCGATGATTGCCAAGCATATCAGAGAGCGCGACTTGGAAGCCGCCGAGTGTGCCGTAGAATGCATCGTATGCAACTGCCGATTGCGCAATGTCAAATGAGAACTCATTGTGGTAGTCGTAGCGTGATTGCTCCGAATCGCCTGAGTAGGCGGGCGGCTGCCATGCGATGTGAGGAATCGGAGTGTTGTCGACCTGCACAAGCAGCGAGTCGTCGAATTCGATCTTAAATATCTTGTACGTGCTGCCGGAGTAAGCCGCAAACACGAGGGAGTCTCCGGACGGCGTGAACGACGGGTCCTGAATGTCCGCCGAGAGACTTCCGAATCGGAACATGTTGCCAAGAGAATCGAGTAGATGTATGCCGTTCATACCTCCACGGTTGGACTGGAACACAATCCACATGCCGTCGGGGGAGAACGACGGACCGCCGTCTACAAATCGTCCCCATGTAATCTGCTGGATCGCGCCTGTGGCGAGATTCATAGAGAAGAGGTTCCGGCTGCCCGAATCTCCGTCCGCAGTACGGTCGGATGAGAAGACCGTCGACAAACCATCGGGTGAGAACACTGCATCAGCATCGTAATAGATGTCATCAACGAGTTGCCTAAGTGAGTCCTCCGCCGGCTTGAAGACGAAGAGGTTGTACTCTCCCCGCTTGTCACAGCCGCTGAACAGAATCTGACTTCCATCCCTCGACCATGATGGAGACTGCACGAGAAGCAGATGTTCGAAGTCAATCGTCCGCTCGAGTTTGCGAGTTCGCAGATCATAGATATAGAGTACATCCCGCTCGAACCGCCGCGACGAGAAGGCGAGCTTGCCTTGACGGCTAACCGAGATGTCAGAATCAAACAGATGCAGCGACTCGAATTTCGGAGATCGTTCACCCTTCACGAGAGTGACACTCCGCGACTTCCTGCCCGCACTCTCCTGCATGTATATTCCGGAGTAGCCGAGTTTGTTGGCTTTGTAGATCAGATAGTCGCGCTCGGATTCGTCGTTGAGATTGAGCCTCACAACTTCAGGCTTCACCGAGAATCCATCGGGCGTCAGGAGCTCAGCACATCGCATGGGATCCTCGGCGGTCTCGACGGTGGGGAAGTAGCGCTTCTTCATGCTGTATTGCCAGCTCAGAAAGATCTCCGAGAGGGGCACACCGAACGTGTACTGGATAACCCCTTCGAAAGAGTTGGCCTTCCACCAGTTTTCGAACAGCAGGAGTATCTTCTCCTCACCGTAAGTGTCCGCCATGTGGTGGAGGATGGACTCGCCGACTTTGTACATCTGGTAGGATCCGGCAATCGAGTTGATCGAGCGCTCATCGAGAAACTGGCCAGAAAGCACCGCATCAGACAGAATCATATCGCCGCTTGAGCTCCATTCACCCGACCAGTACTCCGCAATTCCTTCGGTGAACCAGAGAGGGAGCGAGAAGAATTTGAGTCGTTTGTGATCTCTATTCACCTGCTCGAGCTTCTTGTCGGTGAACACATGGACAAGCTCATGGCGCAGAACTCTGTTGAAGTTGAAGTACGAACCGTCGAATGGAACAACGACGCGACCTTTGAAATACTCGGTGAATCCGGCGACGTTCTCGGGGAGTATCTGCGGAATGACATTGGTTTGATTGAAATAGTTGGGAGCGCTGTAGATTATGACCGGCACACGGTCAAGAAGCGGCATATTGAATTTGTCTTCGAGAAACTTGCAGCTTGTTTCGATCGAGTGCGCCGCTATCTCCGAGAGATACTCCTCACCGGAGTGATAGTATACGTTGAAGTGCTCTGTCTGAAGAACCTTCCAGTCAAGCCTTGAGTATTGTATCTTGTTCTTGCCGAAGTAGTACTGTCCGGAGACGGACGGGCACCCGGTGTACAGCGCCAGCGAGAAAATCAGCGGTAACAGCCGGATGACAGTCTTCATATCATAGTAAATAACGCAGCTACTGGTCTTTCTGTCCAGCGGCTATTTCGCGGCTGAGACGGTGCACAGCTCTACTCGCAGCCTCGAGCACCGCCTTGGACTTGAACAGCCCCATGAAACCGGCCCGAGATATCCTCTCTATCTCTTTGAGTCGCTCAAGGCTATGTTGACTTCGTATCCGTCCGAGAGCGCCAATTATGGAGATACGCTCCTCTTCCTTCTTTTTGCTGTAGACGTTCTTGAAGAACCCATCATCCTGAACAAACGCGTCTCGAAGAAAGTCGACCGCTTTGTCGCCCCCCACTCTGGCTATAACGGGGGCGAGCTGAATTCTCATATCGGGATGACTCTGGTACAATTCGGCAAGGTACGTCATACTCTCCGGATCTCCGACATTGCCGAGAGCGGCAACTGCCCTGCGGCAGACGTTCTCACTTCGAAAGTGCAAGTAGCCGGCAATAATCCTGCTCGCTTTTCCGTCTGCGATCTTCTCAAGCGCTACGATCACCTCTTCAGCAAGCCGAGGATCAGGATCTCTTGCAAACTTCTCAACAACTCCGACAGA
>JAGVNY010000027.1 GCA_020053015.1 Candidatus Zixiibacteriota bacterium
ATATGCCATTTCAATTCCTCACTACCAATACTGAATGAAACACAACATATCAACCGATTATCCATAATCAACCAAAACCACCTATTATGACACAGCCTCATACGCTCCGGGCCACACATAGTGGGCTTCTCACCGATACAACCATTATCAAGTTCTAAAAGACTCTGTCTTCACAGCAGGATAATCCCCACATCCTCCCCAGTCAAGATTCATTTCTACGCTCTCTCCCTGTCCACTTCTTCGGGGAAGGTCACTCTCGAATTGCTCCATAGGCAGGAAGACACCCGACATCGTGGCTTTTCAGGATCGGCTTTCTGCGTGACGCCGAACGTGATTCCGGAGGCCAACCTGCTCACTCCTGACACCGGCCTTTTCACAGATGTGGTTCGGACTCGCTGCTCTCATCCGCTGCTTCCGTAATCGGCATTGCCCCGATCCGACAGATTACCTAACTTGCATGATGCACGAGACTCAGATCAACAACACGAACGGAGGATCACGTGAAAGCATTCATTAGGATATTTGCGGCGGCGCTTCTGCTGCTTTGCATTGTGTCTACGCTGTCTCTTCTCGCGCAGACTCAAACCATCAGCGACGATCCGTATATCTGGCTCGAAGAGCGCGATGGAGATAAGGCTCTCGAATGGGTCAGATCGCATGACGAAGCCACGCTAAATGAGTTCAAGAACGACTCCAATTTTGCGGTGTTTCAGACTCAGGCGCTGGCGATTCTCGATGCCAAGGATAGAATTCCCTACGTGAGCATCATGGGCGAATACCTGTACAACTTCTGGCAGGACGCCGACCATGTGCGAGGAATATGGCGGCGCACGACGCTCTCAGAGTTTGCCAAGCCGAATCCGCAATGGGAGACAGTCCTCGATATCGACAGCCTGAACAGGCTCGAAGGCCAGAGCTGGGTCTACAAAGGCGCGAGCGTGCTTCCTCCCCAGTACACCAAAGCTCTCGTCTCGCTCTCGCCGGGTGGTCAGGATGCCGTCTGTGTGCGCGAATTCGATCTGAAGACCAAGAGCTTCGTGAGCAATGGCTTCTCACTTCCAGAAGCCAAAAGCTCGATTGCCTGGTGTGACGACAACACGGTCGTAGTCGGCACTGATTTCGGACCCGGCTCACTGACATCGTCTGAGTATCCTCGCATTTCCAAGTTGTGGAAGAGAGGAACGCCAATAACCGAGGCCCAGACACTCCTTGAGGGAGACGAATCTGATGTTAGCGTTGACGGTTGGGTTGGTTTCCGTCCAGAGGGCAATGTTTTTCGCATTCAGCGCGGTACGTCGTTCTGGGAATCGAAGAATTGGATTGTCGGGGATAATCTCGAACGCGTGGGAATCCCATTGCCTGACGATGCAGAAATCAACGGCTTCTTCAAAGGCTATATCATAGCCATGCTCTACTCGGATTGGCTCGGCGTTCCGGAAGGGTCGGTCATCGCTCTTAAAATTGCAGATATCAAGTCTGCCAATCTTGTCTCCAAGGTCGAAGTCATCTTCAAACCTGCTGAGAAGAACACAGTCACCGGAATCAGTATGACCAAAGACTATCTGCTGGTTTCGATTCTGAGAAACGTCAGGGGACGAATCCTTTACTATACGGTTGAAGATTCGGGGTTATATTTCCATTCGGAAACACTGACGAACAATGTATGGATTTCTGGAGAGATCGACCTCCCCGAGTATGGCTCCGTCGGTGTAGCTACCGCGGGTGATTTCAGCAATATGATCATGGTTACTTTTCAGGATTACTTGAGCCCTACAAGGCTCTATCTTCTGGATGATCCTAAATCACAACCGAAAGAGATCAAGGCATTGCCAGCTTTGTTCGATGCAACAGACCTGCAGATAACTCAGGGTCAGGCAAAGAGCAAAGATGGCACGATGATCCCGTACTTCCTCGTCTCCAGCAAGAATCTGAAGTTGGATGGCAACAACCCGACACTGCTCTACGGCTACGGCGGATTTCGCTCTTCGCAAACGCCATACTACTCGGGCATCATTGGCAAGCTCTGGCTCGAAAGGGGAGGAGTCTATGCCGTTGCAAACATACGCGGCGGCGGCGAGTTTGGCCCGCAATGGCACCGGGCAGCTTTGATGGAGAATAGGCAGAAGGCATTTGATGATTTCATCGCAGTCGGCGAAGATCTTATCGCGCGCAAGATCACGTCATCTGCTCATCTGGGAATCATGGGAGGCAGTAACGGTGGCATTCTGGTCGGGGCGGCATTCACACAAAGACCTGAGTTGTTCAACGCCGTTGTGTGCGTTGTGCCGCTGCTGGACATGATTCGATACACCAAACTCCCGCCGGGAGCGTCATGGATCGGCGAATACGGCGATCCCGATTCAGCCGATGCGCGAAGCTACATCGAGAAGTATTCGCCATACCAGAATATCAAAGCCGGCGTGAAGTATCCGCAGATTTTGTTTGTGACATCGACGCGCGACGATCGTGTGCATCCGGGTCATGCACGCAAGACGGCAGCGAATATGGAAGCATTCGGCAACAAGATCTATTTCTACGAAGAGACCGAGGGCGGCCACGGCGCCGCCGCCGACAACACCCAACGCGCCGAACTCTACGCAATCGAGTACACGTATCTGTGGAAGATGCTGGGGAGGTGAGAATCCGGCTGAGGGTACCACCTCAGGCGAGGACCGATTAGTTTCCGAACAATCAAGTGAGTGGTCCAGACAGATATGACTGGTCGTTCCCGGCTTGCCCCCAGCATAAGGGCGATGAATGCAGGAAACATACAGGATGGCGCATGGAATTTTCCGTGCTGATTCTGGTCACCGAGACAGTCCATTTGGCGGTAACGTCAATGGCGGTTGCGAGCGGATTTTGATTCCTTCCTTAACTTGTCGTCTTCCGAGTGTCTAAAGTTCCTCCACGATATCACTATCAAGGCGGCAATCGCTACGACCAGCAGTATCACTTCCAGAATCGACATAGACCCAAACCCGTGAATCCTCTGTAGCCACTTCTAAGGATCTCCGGATCAAATGCAGACCCCCGGCTACTACTTGGGATATCGGCAACGAAGGCCGCGCGCTTGGCAAGCAGCCGCATTCGCTCCATTTCATAATGAGACGCTTATGCGCTCTGTTCAAACATTGCACCGTCCACGGCCTTCTCGGACGCTCTGGCCGACTGCAACGCCAATACTCAAAACGAGACTGGATCTGTGCTTGTTCCGACTCGAACATCAATCTCTTTCCATATATCCTTCATTTGGGGGTCGACCCGTGCGGCCCGGAATGCGTTAAGCACGCCGATGGAGTCAACACTTTTTAGGTAAGACCATGCCGCATCTTTCAATCCTTTATGCAATTCTATGGTCGCCAAATGGTAGCGAGCCTGTGCAACCCACACAGAATCGAGTTGGCTCCACACGGCCGGCGCATTTGCGGCGACTAGTAGGCTCTCCGCACTTGCTAACAAAGTCCCGTTGTTCTGCTCCAACCACAGGTATCTGCTGAACCAGAATGCGCCAAGGTCTACTCTGGGTCCCAAGTCGCCGCTGCAAAGCTCCGACGCCTCTTGAACGGCTCGTTCTGCCAGATCGATATACTGCGCAGCCGAGTCAGGGTTTCCAAGGAAGAGTTGTGTCAAAAACATCTGATAATAGCAGCAGCTCAGATTGTACTTCAACTTGTAGTACTCCGGTGCGGCAACAGATGCCATCACAAGATCTCTGATAGCATCCCGAATGAGATTATCGGAGATTATCAGAAGCCCCGTCGCGAATCCCGCCTGTGCCGAGTCATCTGAAATGCGGTAGAAGTCATCCGAGTGCACTCTGGCCATTGAATATCCATAGTCGCCTCGGACTTTCAGGAACAGTGGATGGGACGCAACACTTGAATCGATCCTCTCAACTTGGGATAGGAGCTTCTTCACCTGGTTCAGTGCTCTCGGAGCAACCTCTGAGGAATCGAATCTTCGATCGAGCAGAAATACCTGACAGTTTGCTTTTCTAAGAAGTGGCGCAACAAAACTGGAGTCGAGCTTGGCGGCTCGATCAAAACAAGAGATCGCATTTGTCAGGCCACTTTCCTTATAGCTGTTCATCTCATACAAGCCCATTAGCTGCCAAGCATAAGACGAGTCATTTGCAGTCCGAAGATCCAGTGGCTCCGCAGGTCCTTTCTCGCCGACAACCTCGTACACTTGCTCTCGGATTCCTTTGAGGAGTACGAGCAAGTCGGATGGTGGGATTGGGCGGCTGAATGTTTCAGTGGGACCTGTAGGTTTGAGTAGCAGGAATAGCAGATTAATCGGACTCGAAGCGTCTGGCAGATCCAACAAGCTCAATGAGTCCCGCGAACCTGCCGAAGGATGAAGGAGATGCACCACATACACATTCTTACCGGCAGCTCGTGCGTCTCTGATGATAGCGCTCGTTCTACTATCAAGAGTGTCAGGATTGCCCATAATGAGTCGAATCCCAGTGTCGTCATATGGATTAAAAAGTGTCTCGAACTGACGCTCGCAGATTAGGATTGGGCTTTTGTCTTCGTTACGTGCGAGGGAGTCTGATGCACCACTAAGTAGGGCTAGAACCAAGATGAACTGAACAAACAGCGCCATAATGCTCGCGTCAGAAGTGACCAGACCCAGTTGACGAATCGGCCCCAATGCCTTGACCAGGGGAAACTTGACAGCCAGGAGTATCTTGCGGGCACCAAAAGTATCCGGAATCAGCTGAAGAATCGGCTTCAATGTGCTTGCAGGTCTTTCCTTGCGCAAGTAGAAGTACGTCAACAGCAGGGACGTCAGCAGACAAGCCACGGCGGCTGACAGGCAGACCACGGATATAGTTCTGAATTGCCCATCAATTAGCGGATCCAGCGATACGCCCCACTGCAGGCGTTCTGATTTGTTTGCAAGAAACCTGGCCGCAAATACTAGAATGCTGAGAATGCAGAGCAACGAACTGGCCCACGCAGTCGCTCCTGCAACGCTGTCAGGCATATTCGTTTGTAGGCGGTGCAACTCCGAAACCCGGTTGGCTCTTAATGGATTCTTGGTGCGACGATAGTGAACTGCCTCAACCAGTATGATAATCAAGGTCCCCACACATAAATAGGGAAGATGCTGCGTCATTTCGCGATCACCTGAATCAGATAGTATAAGCTCATTACCAGCAGCATGGTCCCTAGCAAATTGAGAGACTTGATCGACCACCTGACGAGAAAATCATTCGATGTCCGACCAGATTTCATCAACTTCCGTAGACCGATGAGCGCAAACTGGCAAAGGACGAGAAAGAAAATAACGAGAAGCAGGAAGATCACTGCGTTTGAAACTGTGAGCTCCTTCCTGAAATTGTGTTCCCATGCGAGACGAAGAGGTTGTATAAAGCCCACAAAGACGGCTAAAAACATCAACCTATGGCCAAAAAGCTCCTTGTAGGCACGACAGTACTCTGACTCGGGGGCACAGCCGATCAAAGACGAGTAACGGTTCGCCAACTTCATATTGCCAACATGCAGAATGACGGGCAGAAGTATGAAGTAGAAGATCTCTCGAGAATGGTCGAGAGCCTTCACAATCCACTCAACCGTCGTATGCCAGATCAACTTATGCCATCCCCAATTTCAATCCCAGTCAACAGCCCACAGCAGCTAGGACAAGTACTTTGCTCAAGACTACTTCGGACTCTGAACGCTTTCAACCCTTACGTCTTCAGCGTCAGGCCTCGACGCTTGAGCGCAACTGCTCGACATAGCACTGATCTGATCTCACACCCGCGAATCATCCCAAACCGAAACCCAGCATATTGCCAACAAATACCCTGATGCTGCCTGATGAACGAACTTTCAACGCAACTTAGACAGCTGCAGATTCGTTGTCAACTCAAAAATACCCCTGTTCGCGTTTTTTCCTTGTTCCCCCGCGGATTTCTTGTGGAGGAGCCGGTACAAACCGGTTACATAGCTGACAGAATAGACCGGATAGAAGGTTGACAGGTTAAGTTGGGCACGGAGGCATTGAGAAGGAGGTGCCGAGGTG
>JAGVNY010000025.1 GCA_020053015.1 Candidatus Zixiibacteriota bacterium
CCACACGGCAGTCTCCCGGACATGGGTCGATTTCGCATTGCTGAAGGCGGTCATCCGTACCCCGACGCAGCAAGCGAAATTGCTGCGAGAGAAGCCCTCAACTTGACCTCGGCTCTTGGAAGGGAAGACTTGTTGATCGCGCTGGTATCAGGCGGGCTGTCGTCAATCTGGTGCAGCCCTGCTGAAGGCTTGTCCCTTAATGACAAGCGACAAACCAACGAACTCTTGATAGGCTCCGGAGCAAACATAAGCGAGATAAACACTGTCAGGAAACACTTGTCGAGCATCAAGGGAGGCTTGCTCGCGGCAGCTGCCCATCCAGCAACGGTCATCACGCTGGCTGTTAGCGATGTAGTAGGAGATGATCCGTCGTCAATCGGATCGGGTCCGACTGTACCAGATCCGACCACGTTTCAAGATGCGATGTCTGTGATTAATGCGCATGAGCTTGATGCAGCCCTTCCAGATCGTATTCTGCGCCGTCTGGTTGCCGGCATGAAGGGGAGCCTATCCGAAACGCCCAAACCGAACGATCCGACTTTCGCTTCCGATTTGTTCGATATTGTCGCCTCCAACCAGACGGCGGTTCAAGCTGCGGCGCTCGCAGCCCGCACCCTTGGGTATGATGTCAGGATGTTGGACAATCCGGTTGTGGGTGAAGCCCGCGATGCAGCTGTCCGGCTCTGCGGCGTGGCTATGGACTTGCAGCGCGAAAAGGGTGAGGACTTGCGTCCGATTCTGCTGATTGGAGGGGGAGAGACGACCGTCAAGGTGAAGGGATCGGGACAGGGCGGCAGGAATCAGGAGATGGCGCTCTCGGCAGCCATAGCTCTTGAGGGCACACACGGAATTCTCTTCGCATCGTTCGGAACAGATGGGATCGACGGTTGCACCCGTGCTGCGGGAGCCTTCGCTGATTCGGCGATGAGTCGGCGCGCTGCCGATGAAGGAATCGATCTGAGGCAGTTTCTCGTCAACAACGACAGTAATTCGGTCTTCAAGAAATTAGGCGGACTGATAGAGACAGGGCCAACCGGCACGAATGTCGGAGATGTGCAACTTGTCTTTATCGCATGATCACGTGAGGGAGCGCTCAGCCTAAGCTCTTGCGTTTTTCGCAGTCTGTATTAGCTTAGCTGCGTGATTTGACCGTGAAAGAGAATATCCCGGCACAATAAACGGAGAGACAGAATGAAAGACCCGAGAATCGTTAAGCTTGCAAGGAATCTAATCAACTACTCCTGCACGCTTCAGAAGGGTGAGATTGTCTACATCGAAATCAAGGGAATCGACACTCTCGCGCTGGGCAAGGAGTGCATCAAGCAGGCCACGTTAGCCGGTGGCGTACCGTTCTGGTACTACAACGATGAGTCCCTGATCAGGCAATTCCTCGCCACTGCTTCAGATGACCAGATCAAGCGCCTTGCCGATTTCCATCTCGAGATGATGAAGAAGTCGGCAGCTTATCTTGGAATTCGCGGCTCGGAGAATCCGTTCGATCTCAACGACATGGGTGACGAGCGGATGAAGCGCTGGAACACGCAGTTCTACAATCCGGTGCATCTGGAGCAGCGGGTGCGGCACACGAAGTGGTGTGTGATGCGGTATCCTAATAATGCGATGGCACAGCTTGCACAGAAGCCACAGGAGGTGTTCGAGGACTTCTACTTCGATGTCTGCAACGTCAACTACCCGAAGATGTCGAAAGCCATGGATCCGCTGGTTGAATTGATGAAGCGGACGGACAAAGTCCACATCAAGGACAAGGATACCGATCTGACGTTTTCGATCAAGGGGATCGGAGTGGTTAAGTGCGATGGTCACCGGAACATCCCAGATGGCGAGGTCTACACGGCGCCGGTCCGCGACTCGGTGAATGGGTACATCCAATTCAATACGCCGTCACTTCATGAGGGTACGGTTTTTGAAGGGATAAGACTCGAGTTCAAGGATGGCAAAGCAGTTAAAGCGACGGCCAACAGCGATGTTGAGAAGCTCAACAAGACTCTCGACACCGACGAGAATGCTCGCTATGTCGGTGAATTCGCTATCGGCGTTAATCCGATGATCAATGATGCTATGAAGGACACTCTCTTTGACGAGAAGATCGGCGGATCGTTCCATTTCACGCCGGGTTGTTGCTATGACGAAGCGAGTAATGGCAACCGGTCGGCTATCCACTGGGACCTTGTGCGCATCCAGACACCCGAGTATGGCGGAGGCGAGATGTACTTCGACGGGAAGCTCATTCGCAAGGACGGCGAATTCACCGTGCCCGAGCTGAAAGGGATGTTCACGGAAGCAGCGCTGAGGGAGTGAGATAGCAGCTGCTATTCCCATCGGTCGCCCCTGCCTTTGGCGAGGAACCGAGAGAGAGGTGCCAGAAGCGTAGGTCCGAACCCCTTCGGTTCGGACTACTCATGCGCTCTTCGATCTCATAGTCGGGAGCGCAAAGTATCCGACCAATGAGATTGTGGGAGAGTTTTTCCCTATGCTGCGCCGAACCGTCGGCTCAAAAGAGTTGTTGACAGTATGCCCGGATGGCGTATATTAGCGGCGAACTGATAGGAGTACACTATGGCAAAAAGACAGTCATTTGCTGATAAGGCATCGAAGAAGAAACACGAAGTCATTTGTCCGGTCTGCAATCAGGCAGTTCAGTACACTCTGGTAGTTGCGCCGGAGCCTGTTTCCGGGGGCAAGTCATTCAAGATGCGCTCACGGAATGTTGGCATTTGCAAATGCAACGAGAAGAGCGTGCTTGCATAGCGCGACCGTATACTTTTCGATGAACCAAGAGATGACGGATTGCTCTTGGTTTTTTCTTTGCATCGAGGCCGGCTCGTGACCTCCATACCGAAGGGCATGGAAGCGAATATCGCTGTATGGATACCAGACTCACGGATAGACTTGAGGCGGAGTTTCTCCCGCTCGTAATCAAGCCGGGCAGGTACGTTGGAAACGAACTTAATAGCTGCCACAAGGACCATTCGGGGAAGGTCCGAATAGCCCTCGCGTTTCCGGATCTGTATGAAATCGGCATGTCTCACACCGGCATGCAGATACTATACCACCGGATAAACAGCCTCGATTATGCAGTTGCCGAGCGAGCCTTCGCGCCGGACGTCGACGCGGAGGCGAGAATGCGCAATACCGGCCTGCCCTTGTTCAGCCTTGAATCCCATTATCCAGTTAAGGAATTTGATGTTCTGGGGTTCACCTTTGCTTACGAACTTTGCAGCACGAACATCCTCAATATGCTCGATCTCGCGGGAATCCCGCTTCGACAGGCGGATCGTGAGGAAGGCGATCCTCTGGTCATTTTCGGCGGACCCTGCGCGTTCAATCCTGAGCCGATGGCGGCATTTGCGGACGCGGTCTTTCTCGGCGATGCAGACGAAGCGATTATAGAAATTGTCGATGTCATCCGAAATCGAGGAGATGCTACACGTTCTGAGCTCACCAATCGGCTCTCCAAGATAGCCGGAATGTACATACCGTCGTATTATGAGGCGAAATACGAATCCGGGTTCTTCAGCGGCATCAACAGGCTGAAGGAGGACGCGCCCGAAGTGATCGTGGCCCGCAAGGTGGATGAACTCAGGCCGGATTACTATTCACAGAAGCCAATTGTCCCTTTCGTCGAGATAACTCATGATCGTCTTGCCGTGGAGATCATGCGCGGTTGCGGAAGGGGATGCAGATTCTGTCAGGCTGGAGTGACATATCGGCCGAAGCGCGAACGAAAGGCGCGAGAGGTGGTCAAACATGTCACGACGGCGCTTGCAGCCACAGGTTATTCCGATGTGACTTTACTATCACTCTCCTCTTCAGATTATAGTGAGCTCGACAGCGTGGTCACGTCACTTGTGCCGACGATGAAGGAACAGCATGTGTCTCTTTCTCTGCCGTCACTCCGTCCGAATGGTTTCTCTTTGGAGCTTGCAAAGAAGTTGTCTCCCGTATATCGCTCCGGGTTAACGCTTGCTCCGGAGGCGGGTACGGACAGGCTTCGGAAGGTGATCAACAAACCGGTGTCTGAGGAGGAATTCATTGGTGCAGCTCGAGCGGCTATCGAGTGCGATTGGAAGCTGCTGAAGCTGTACTTCATGGTTGGGCTGCCGACGGAGACTCAGGAAGACCTCGACGGAATCTGCAATTTGCTGAAGAAGGTCGCTCGTTACGTGCAAATGAAGCCCGGCAAACATGGCATAAACGTCACTACATCACCGTTCTGTCCCAAACCACATACGCCATGGCAGTGGGAGAGACAGGCCAGCCGTGAAGAGATTGTCGAGAAGCAAAAGTATATCTCCAGGCATTCCCCTCGAATCGCCAACGTCAAGTATCGAAGCCCGGACGTGACTCTACTGGAATCGGCGCTGGGCAGAGGTGATAGGCGCCTCGCCGATGTGATTGAGCACGCATTCCGAAATGGCGCAAGACTTGATGCTTGGACGGAGCACCTCGACTTCAATCGTTGGGTGGATGTCTTCAACGCTTGCGGTCTCGATATCGCTTGCTTCCACAGAGAGATCCCGTACGATACACCGCTGCCGTGGGATCACTTGTCGCAAGGACTGAAGAAGGACTTTCTGATGAGAGAGGCTCTCAGATCCAAGGGACTGACAGACAGCGGCGACAGTGCAGAAGCCGCTGACCGGGGGACTCCGGATATCTCTCCTGAGCCGTCACCAAATTCAGGTGAGTTCGGACGCCGCAGCAAGCGGGTAAAGACTCAATCCGACTTGCAAGTCCCAAACAGTCGGGTACGAATCAGATGGGGCAGAGATGACTCGGTGCGTTTCCTCTCCCATTTGGACAACACCAGAGTATTTGAAAGAGCTCTGCGTAGATGTGGGGTACCTGTCGCGTACAGTCAGGGATTCCATCCGCATCAAAAACTCGCTTTCGGACCTCCTCTTACTCTCGGATACACATCAGAGTCGGAGTATCTTGACATCCAGCTTCAGTCTCCGTATCAGGGCACGATGCTCGACAAGCTTGTGAGGGCGCTTCCGCAGGGATTTTACGTCTACCAGGCGAAACCGATACTCGGAATGAGCGAATCTCTCTCATCACAAGTCAATGCGGCCTGCTACGAGACGATCCTCCCCTGCGGCATCGCCGATGTTCGAAAGGCGGTCGAGGATTTGATGGGGCTGGAGAATCTAATCGCGCATCGCAGGACGAAGACTGACGTAATCGAGGTCGACATCAGACCGGGAATCTACGAGCTTGCAGCTTCGGCCACTGACGCCGGCACACTTCTTCGAATGACCACCGGACTGGGCTCCGGGTCTTTCGTCCGGCCGTCTGAGGTGCTTCAGCACGGATTCAAGCTCGCTGAGGATAACGTACTTCGGCTTCGTCTTAAGCGTACGGGTCTCTGGGTCCGGAAAGGCCAGCAGTTACTCACTCCGTTCGAGATTCTCTAAGCTAACCGGGTGCCTTTTTTCTTGCAGGTCGGTTAGCTTTCCTCTAAAGTTGCGCTATGAGATCGCAAAGACACATGTCATGTGACCCTGCACGGTTAGCAGCGTATGATGCACTAAAGAGATTTTACAGGTCTCCCGCGCCGATTCCTGACATAACCAAGGAGTTGTTCGCGGATCGCGGGTTATCCCAGCTCGATATTTCGTTCGTCTCGCATCTCGTCTATGGCGTAATCCGACATCAGGAACAGCTTGACTTCTTGATAAGAAGTCACACAAGCAGACACGAGTTGCCTCGCGGAAACGTATGCACTATCCTTCGAATGGGTGCATTCCAACTCCTACCGGACTCCAAAGTCCCGTCGCATGCTGCAATTGACGAATCCGTGGAACTTACGCGCGCAGCCGTTGGCGACGAAGTGACGCCCTTTGTGAATGCGGTGCTGCGCAAGGTTGCTGGTGTTGCAGGCAGCATCAAAGAAGTGCTGCCGACCGGAGATTCGATGAGCGCTCTTTCGGTGCTTCACTCCCAGCCCGAATGGTTGATATCCCTGCTTCTAAGAGACTATGGTCTGTCGAATACTCGCGATCTTCTGTCAGCTTTCGAGAAGCGTCTGAGGCTATCAGTCAGGGCAAATACGATGAGAGTAACCAAGGACGGGTTTTTCCGCATGCTGCGGGAGGAAGGCGTTCAATTCGAGCGCTCTGAGCTCATCGATGATTGCTACCTGTTTTTGGATGATCTGGATGCACGGCAATTCTCGCCCCTTCTGAGAGGCGACTGCTACGTTCAGAATGAATCATCAGCGATAGTCGTTGAGCTGCTTTCACCGGTGCCCGGTCTGCGAATACTCGATCTGTGCGCTGCTCCCGGTGGAAAGACCGCTGCGATGGCTCTGGCTACGGGGGAGCCGGGAAATGTCACTGCAATAGATGTCGATCGGGACAGAGTATCGCTGCTCAAAGATAACCTCGATCGACTGGGTCTCGGCAAAGTTCAGACAGATGTCGCTGACGGAACCGTCATCGATGGCGATTATGATCTTGTACTGGTCGATGCACCTTGCTCCGGACTCGGTACCCTCGCCAAACATCCTGAAATCAAGTACACTCAGAGTCTCGGCAACATTAAGAAGCTTGCCGAACTGCAGCTTCGTCTTCTCGACAGAGCCTCCAGATTGGTGAAGCCCTCCGGGGCGCTCGTATACAGTGTATGCACTATCACTGCTCGAGAGACCACGGGAGTGGCGGCGAGCTTCCTTGCCGATCATAGCAACTTTGTTCTTGAAGTGCCGGAGCGATTTCGATATCATCGGTTTGTCGCCCATGACGGCATGTTACGTGTCCCTCCCGGTGGGAACAACCTGGAGGGGATGTTCGCGTTCAGGGCGAGAAGGGTTAGCGAGTGACCGAGAACGGAACGAAATTCTTGAAGGTGGTACGGCGTGACACGGTCTGGTATCCGACAGTCAAGTACTTTGCGATTCCTCTGATCGCGTTCGCGGTGGTCGTGCTGTTCTTCGACAATATCGTTATGCCGATTACTACTCGGCAAGGGAACGAATTCAAACTGCCGAGTGTGGTAGGACTGAGTCTGACTGAAGCGATTTCAACGCTCAAGAGAGCCGGCTGTACGCTTGATATCGCTGGCGAAGAGCCCGACCCTGGGATTCCTGAGGGGACAATAAAGCGCCAGACTCCTTTCGCCGGTTCGCGGGTGAAGAGAGGACGTCTTGTCAAGGTAGTGATTTCCGCTGGTCGGATGATGGTGAACGTGCCGGGGATGGTGGGATTTTCACAACGGCAGTCCGAGCTAAAGCTTAAGCAGGCAGGACTGTCCGTCGGAACGATTAATTGGACTTCGAATGATACACTTCCAGTTGGAGTAATGGTGTACAGCGTTCCATCCGCGGGCTCGGTCGTCCCCAAAGATACGCCGGTGAATCTGTATTTCAATCAAGGGGCACAAGCGACGGTGGCGTTTGTTCCCAATTTTGTCGGGCTGAACGTCGATGATGCGCGGCACGCCGCCGACTCGCTCGGTCTTGCAATCGAGAGCATAGAATATGCTGTTAACGCGAATCTGTTGCCGAACACGGTGTTCTGGCAATCGCTGGATGAAGGCACGAAAGTGGAATCTGGCGCCGCAATCACTTTGCGAGTATCGGTCACTGATTAATGATTAAGATATCTCCATCGGTTCTCGCCGCAGACCTCGGACATCTCGCCGATGAAATCAAGCGAACGAGCGAATCTGGAGTCGATTACGTTCACCTCGACATTATGGATGGGCATTTCGTACCTAACCTAACATTTGGGCCCGACATGGTGAGGTTCGTCAACAGCGCGACCGATCTGCCTCTCGACGTCCACCTGATGATTTCGAACCCCGAGGAGTACCTTGAGATCTACGTCGAAGCCGGGGCTGACGTGCTCACTGTGCATTTTGAAGCTATAGACGATTCGACGAAAACTCTCCGGACCATCCGAGACCTGGGGGTGAAATCCGGTCTCTCGATCTCGCCTAACACACCATTCGACGCGGCAAAGACTTACATCTCCGATGCGGACTGGCTCCTTGTGATGTCTGTGCATCCTGGGTTTGCCGGTCAGAGATTCATGGCGCAGTCACTCAAGAAGATTGCTGATGCTCGCCAGTTCATCGACCGCGAGAAGCTGCGGTGCGAGATCGCCGTTGACGGGGGCATGGATCTGACTAACGGTCCACGTGCTGCGGAGGCGGGCGCGGACATTCTTGCAATAGGCTCATCTTTTTACAAATCAAGCGATTACGCGGAATATGTCCGTCAGTTGCGGCAAGCAACGGCTGCCATCGAGCGCGACAGGCAGCAAGCCATCTGACCAGAAATCGGTTGCGGGATTTCGGTTTGTAGGTATATTTATCGTTTGTCTCTGATGAGGTTTTGCAGTGTTTGATGATTTGACATATAAACTTGAAGGCGTCTTCAAGAAGCTGCGCGGTCACGGGAAGCTGACTGAAGCGAATATTTCTGAGGCGCTCAAGGAAGTGCGTCGGGCTTTCCTCGAAGCCGATGTGAACTACAAGGTCGCAAAGGACTTCATCTCATCCGTCCGAGAAAATGCCCTGGGCGACGAAGTTCTGCACTCGATTACTCCAGGCCAGCAGGTTATTCAGATAATATACAGGGAATTGGTCTCCATTCTCGGCTCTGAGGCATCCAATCTTGCGATCTCATCTTCTCCGCCAACTGTCGTCATGCTGGTTGGTCTTCAGGGATCGGGAAAGACAACGATGTGCGGAAAGCTCGCGTTGGAGTATCGGAGGAAAAGCAAGTCTCCTGTGCTCGCCGCGGCCGATATATATCGACCTGCAGCGGTCGAACAGCTGAAGGTGCTCGGCAAGAGCGTGCATATTCCGGTGTTCCACGTGGAACAAGACCCGGTCGCTATTGCGCGGAAATCAATAGACTTCGCCCAGGCCAACAACCACGACGTTGTGATTGTTGATACTGCCGGAAGGCTTCACATCGACGACAAACTGATGCTGGAGCTCGAGAATATCAAGAAGGCTATCAAACCGGACGAGTTGCTGCTGATTGCCGACGCCATGACCGGACAGGATGCTGTCAATATAGCTTCTGAATTCAACAATCGGCTTGATTTGACAGGGGTCATTCTTACCAAGATGGACGGAGATGCCCGCGGCGGGGCCGCGCTGTCTATCAGGATGGTCACCGGCAAGCCGATCAAGATGATCGGCGTCGGTGAGAAGCTCTCCGACCTCGAGGTGTTCCATCCGGACCGTCTGGCCTCTCGCATACTGGGCATGGGCGACGTGCTTACTCTTGTGGAAAAAGCCCAGGAAGCGGTGGATATCAGGGAAGCTGAGAAGCTGCAGAAGAAGCTCCAGAAAGAGGAGTTCACGTTTGACGACTTCTACAACCAGCTTCAGCAGCTCCGAAAGATGGGGTCGTTGGAATCGATACTCTCGATGATTCCCGGAGTTGGCAAGGCGATCAAGGATATTCAAGTTGATGAACACGTCCTTGTCAAGATCGAAGCGATGATTCAATCGATGACCCCGGGCGAGCGAAGACATCCGGACGTTATTGACGGTTCGCGCCGAAGGCGAATCGCGATGGGATCAGGCAACGACCTTGCCGACGTGAACCGCGTGATGAAGCAATTCTCTCAAATGCAGAAG
>JAGVNY010000050.1 GCA_020053015.1 Candidatus Zixiibacteriota bacterium
AAGCATTCCGTCGGCCCAGCGGCTTTTTAACATGGAACAGAAGGTCACGGGCGTCCAGATCAAGATCGACGACATGTACCGAGCTCCGCAGGTAGCTGATAGACTGAACGACGTGCTGGAGTTTCCATACTTCGCCACTGACTGGACACAGATGCACAGAAGCCTTTATTCCTGGATGAAACTCGAGAAGTACGGAATGTTCGTCGGTTTCGCGCTGATAGTGGCAGTGGCGGCGTTCAACATCGTTTCGACTTTGGTGATGTTGGTGCTCGAGAAGAAGCGCGAAATCGCAATCCTTAAGTCGATGGGTGCGCTTCGGGGATCGATCATGAGGATATTCGTCTATCAGGGCTTGATGACCGGACTGGTAGGCACGCTTCTCGGGACCATTCTCGGTGTCAGTATTTGTCTGGCTCAGCAGGAGTTCGGCATAATTTCGCTGCCTGCCGATATCTACTTCATCGACAGACTCCCAGTCAGGATGGAACCAGTCGACATTCTTGTAATAGCAACAACTTCCATCCTGTTGAGCTTGGTTGCTGCGCTCTATCCGGCGTACAGAGCTGGAAGGTTATATCCTGTTGAAATCCTTAGATATGAGTAATTCCCGCTAAACAAATGTCTCACTTTGGCGAAAATATGAATAGCCATGACGACGCCGTGTCCGAACCGGCCAAAGACGTCAGCGGCGGAGACACAGTTGTTTACGCCAGAAGACTGTCGAAGAGCTTTCGAACGGCCGACGGACTACTGCACGTTCTCAATGGAGTCGATTTGAGCATCAGGCGTGGTGAGATGGTTTCGGTGGTCGGCGAATCGGGAGCCGGCAAAAGCACATTGCTGCACATCCTCGGCGGGTTGGATGCCTCTTCGGGAGGTGAACTCGAAGTCTGCGGAGTTCGTTACTCAGAGATGAGTGACAACGAGATCGCCCGATTCAGGACGGCTAACATCGGGTTCGTCTTTCAGTTTCACCATCTTCTCGCTGACTTCACAGCCCTTGAAAACGTGATGATTCCGAAGCTGATTCGGCGTGAACGAGCAGATTCTGCGCGAACAGTGGCGCTCAAGCTGCTGGACTTGGTTGGCTTAAGTGACCGCGTCAGCCACAGACCTGGGAAGCTTTCCGGCGGTGAACAGCAGAGAGTGGCGGTGGCGAGAGCCCTTGCGAACAATCCACAGCTAATACTGGCAGATGAGCCAAGTGGAAACCTGGACACTAAAACTGCGACTTCGCTCCATAGCACACTCTCCGAGTTGAATCGCAGAACGGGAATGACGATGGTCATTGCCACTCACAATAGAGATCTCGCATCGCAATGCAATAGAGTCTTTGAACTATCGAGCGGATCTGCCGTTTGTATAAGTAGTTGAGGAGACACGGATGCTGTGCGAAGACTGTCACGAGCGCGAGGCTAACGTTCATCTGACTCAGGTTGTGAACGACAAGAAGTCTGTTCTCAACCTCTGCCTCGAGTGCGCAGACAAGCGCGGATTCAGCAACCCGCTTAAGAATGTGCCTTTCCCTCTCGGTGACTTTCTTTCCAGCATGGTCGATAGTCCCAGATCGGACAGAACCGGACAGATACAGCAGATCACTTGTCTCGGCTGCGGACTTACCTTTGGAGAGTTTTCGAAGTACGGAAGGCTTGGCTGCGGAAAGTGCTACGAGGCATTTCGCACTCAGCTTGAGCAGCTTCTCCGCAAAATCCACGGGTCAAGCAGGCACTGCGGAAAACTTCCCGCGGGATCACCGGAGAAAATGGTGCCACTGATTGAAGAGCGTAAACTTCAGGAAGAACTGCGACGCGCTGTTGAGGAAGAGAAGTTTGAGCTTGCAGCCGAGTTGAGAGACAGGTTGAAAACAGTCGGTATAGAGAGGCATTAGCGGAGGGAAGGTGTTCGAGAGCTTAGTGAGGAGACCCGCGAGATGGCTAGAGGCAGACGGCGCCGAAGCGGCAATTGTGCTGTCCAGCCGCGCCAGACTCGCCCGCAACGTCGCCAACCTGCATTATCCCGGGAAGGCATCTTCGGAAATGCAAGCGAGGGTAAAGGATTTCGTCAGGCTCGCGCTTGGGAACAGAGGGCTTCTGCAGACTGGTACCCTTTTCGACTCCGAGCCTGTTTCCGACATCGATCGGGACTTCCTGATCGAGCGGCACCTGATCTCTCCGGAGTTCATGCGGGACCGTCAGAACCGTGCTCTCTTCATCCAGAATGACGAGTCAGTCTCCATCATGATTAACGAAGAAGACCATCTGCGCATACAGGCGTTCCAATCCGGCCTCGAGATTCGTTCGGCAATGGAAAAGGCGGAGAAAGTCGACTCTGAACTTGGCGCCACACTTGACTACGATTACAGTAAAGACTACGGATTCCTCACGTCATGCCCAACTAACGTAGGAACAGGGTTACGAGCATCCGTGTTGATACACTTGCCGGGACTGGTTCTAACAAACGAGATCGATGGTGTGATCACTCAGATATCGAAGGTCGGTCTTGCTGTTCGCGGGTTCTACGGTGAAGGGACGGATGTATTGGGCAATCTCTTCCAAATCTCCAACCAAACGACTCTCGGTCGCCAGGAAGAGGATATTATTAGCTCGCTTGAAGATGTAACGCGGCAACTCATTAGCCATGAAGAAAACGCCCGTATGACACTTATCAGGGATGCGGGTGACGAAATAAAGGACAAGATATGGCGCGCTTACGGAATTCTCAAGCACGCGCGCGTACTGTCATCTGAAGAAGCCATGAATCTGTTATCTGCAGTGAGGTTGGGTGTGGCAATGGGAATCCTCGATATGCTTCCCATGAGGCTTGTCAACGAAATTATGTTGTTGATCCAGCCCGCACATTTGCAGAAACTACTTGGAGAAGAACTTGGAGCATCGGACCGTGATGGTCGCCGCGCGGATCTCGTCCGCGAGCGGCTTATGGGTCGATAATCGGGGATGACCAGGGAGGTTTGAAATGAATGAGATGTTCACAGAGCTTGCTCGCAAGGCGATCGAGTATGCCAGGGACGAGGCGTCCCGATTGCGACATGATTACATTGGCACCGAACATCTGCTCCTCGGTTTGATTAGGCTCGGAGAAGGTCGCGCGGTCGAGATCATTTCGAACATAGGCCTTGAGCTGTCGGACCTGAAGCAGTCCATTGAAGACGTCGTGCAACCCTCGGGGGGAACGATGACGATGGGACAGCTTCCGCTAACCGCACGTGCCAAGAAGACGCTCGAAGTCGCCGGCCAGGAGGCTCGCGCCCTCAAGTCGAAGGACATCGACACGGAACACATTCTGCTTGCTTTGCTCAAGGATGAAGAGGGAGTCGCAGCGCAAGTTCTGACGATGTACGACATCACCTATCAGGAAGTCTACGACGAGCTGAAGAACGTCGTGAGCGGCAATCCATCGTCTTTCGCCCGCAAACGCAAGAAAAGCAAGACCCCGGCGCTCGATCACTTCGGTCGTGACCTGACAGAACTCGCCCGTCGAAGCAAGTTAGACCCGATTATCGGTCGCGACGACGAAATTGAACGGGTCAGCCAGATATTGTCTCGACGGAAGAAGAACAACCCTGTGCTGATCGGTGAGCCGGGTGTTGGCAAAACCGCAATTGCCGAGGGACTCGCTCAGAGAATCGTACAGGGCAAGGTCCCGCAGACTCTTGAGAATAAGAGAGTCGTCACTCTCGATATGGCGTCGCTTGTGGCTGGAACAAAGTACCGCGGGCAATTCGAGGAGCGATTGAAAGCGGTGATGAACGAGATCATCAGCTCGAGAGATGTAATCATCTTTATTGATGAGCTTCACACGATCGTCGGCGCCGGAGGAGCGGAAGGCTCGCTCGATGCATCTAACATCTTCAAGCCGGCTCTGTCCCGAGGAGAATTGCAGTGCATCGGCGCAACGACCCTGAATGAATATCGGAAGTACATCGAGAAGGACGGCGCCCTTGACCGAAGATTTCAAACCGTGATGGTAGAACCTCCATCTACCGAGGACACGATCAAGATCCTTAAAGGTCTGAAACAAAAGTACGAGGAACATCACAAACTTGAGATCACACAGGAAGCGATAGACGCGGCAGTCAAGATGTCGGACCGGTACATCACCGGCAAGTTCCAGCCTGACAAGGCACTCGATATTATCGACGAGGCAGGATCGCGCGCGCATCTCTCCACTTACACTAAGCCGCAGGAATTCACCGATTTCGAGAACGAGATCGACCAGCTTTCCGTCCGTAAGGAGGAAGCCGTCAAGAACCAGGAGTTCGAGAGAGCCGCGCATCTGCGTGACGAGCTTAAGGCCAAGCGTGAGAAGCTCGAGGCGATGAAGCAGACCTGGGAATCTGCGCGAGAAATCGAACGTGTTCAGCTTACATCGGAAGACGTAGCTGCAGTTGTCTCGAAAATGACCGGCATTCCGCTGTTCCGTCTCGAAGAGCATGAGTCGAGACGATTACTCAGAATGGGCGACGAACTCAAGAAAGGTATCATCGGTCAGGATGAGGCAATAACGGCAATTACGAAAGCAATTAGACGCGCAAGGGCTGGACTCGGCAACCCGCAACGCCCGATAGGCTCCTTCATCTTCTTGGGCCCAACCGGCGTGGGCAAGACAGAGCTGGCACGGGTGCTCGCGAGGTTTCTGTTCGAAGACGAGAATGCTCTCGTGCGAATCGACATGTCGGAATACATGGAGAAGTTCGCCGTATCGAGGCTCGTGGGCGCGCCCCCGGGCTATGTTGGATACGAGGAAGGCGGCCAGCTTACCGAGAAAGTGCGACGACATCCCTACTCGGTGGTGCTCCTCGACGAGATCGAGAAAGCGCACCAGGATGTCTTCAACATCCTGTTGCAGTTGCTTGACGACGGCAGCCTGACCGACTCATTCGGGCGCAAAGTCGATTTCCGGAACACTGTCATTATCATGACATCGAATATCGGAACGAGGCAGATGTTCGACGCGAAGACGCTTGGCTTCAAGTCGGATGATCAGGGACTGCCGGACCACGACGTGATGAAAAAGCGGGTACAAGAGGAGCTGAAGCGGATATTCAATCCGGAGCTTCTCAACAGAATTGACGAGATCATCACATTCAGGCAGCTGAGCAAGGGCGATATCAAAGAGATCATCGACATCCGGTTGCAAGACGTCGCTAAGCGCCTCGCGGACAAAGGGATATCCTTCACATTCTCCACCAACGCCAAGGAGTTCATCGCCAGCAAGGGCTACGACCCGCTCTACGGTGCACGCCCACTTAATCGGGCCATTCAGAAGTATCTTGAGGACCCACTGGCGGAAGAAATTCTCAGAGGGCAGTACGCCGGAGACTGCGAGATTTTCATTGACTGCCCTGAGGGCACAGACCAGCTGTCGTTCTCGTTCAATCCGAAACCAACGGAACGACCCGTCGCACCCTGAAGATTTCGCTTGCCAAGCCGCGACCTCGCGGTATATTGGAAGACTGATTTCCATAAGCCCAAATGCTCTGATTTGGGCTTTTTGGTGACGACAGGAGGACAGGCTAATGGCACACAAGAAAGGCGTAGGCTCGTCGAGGAATGGTCGTGACTCACACGGACAACGCCGTGGCGTCAAGGCCTTCGGAGGCCAGTTTGTCTCCGCCGGGACTATCATCGTGCGTCAGTGCGGCACGGTATTCCATCCGGGTGACAACGTCGGGCTTGCCAAAGACTTCACTATCTACTCGCTCATCGACGGTCACGTGAAGTTCGCTCGCAAAGGCCGTGACAAGAAAGTTATCTCGGTCGAAGCTGCTGCGAGTTAAGCTCACTGCTCATCCCAGTAATCCGGGCAAGGAGTCAATATGCGTGAAATCCACGTGAGTGAAGTCATCCCCAAAGTGCGCTCAATGTGCATGGATGCCAACTACTATCTGGGTGAGGACGTTCTCGGAGCGCTTAAAGCGTCTTACAAGTCCGAGGAATCGCCTGTCGGCAAGGGCATCCTCGGGGATATAATCGAGAACGCAAGAATCGCACATGACCAGCAAGTGCCCATGTGTCAGGATACCGGCTTCGCGGTTTTCTTCGTCGAAGTCGGACAGGATGTGCATGTCAACGGCGGATCGCTCTCGGATGCAATCAATGAAGGAGTGCGTCAGGGTTACAAAGACGGATACCTCCGCAAGTCGATTCTCGGCGATCCGATCAAGCGGGTCAATACCAAAGACAACACTCCTGCAGTGATTACGTACGACATCGTGCCCGGCGACAAGCTGAAGATCATCTTCGCAGCCAAAGGCGGCGGCTCCGAGAATATGAGCGAAGTCCGAATGATGAAGCCGTCCGACGGCGTAGAAGGCCTCAAGGCATTCGTCATAGATCGCGTGAAACGCTCCGGCGGCAACCCGTGTCCTCCAATCATAGTGGGTGTGGGTGTCGGCGGGACTTTCGACAAATGCGCCCAGCTTGCGAAGAGATCGCTCCTCCGCGAAGTCGGATCGAAGCACCGTGACCCATTCTACGCCGATCTCGAAGCGGAGCTGCTTGAAAAGGTCAACAAGATCGGTATCGGCCCTCAGGGATTGGGCGGACGCACCACCGCGCTTGCGGTATTCATTGAAGCTTATCCATGTCATATCGCGAGCTTCCCGGTTTCGGTCAATATCCAGTGCCACGCCGCACGCCACAAAGAAGTCGTCATCTGATTGGAGATACATTATGGCGGATGATAAAATCAGAGTAACCACGCCGCTTACAGATGAAGTTGTCAAGAAGCTTAAGATCGGCACTCAGGTGCTCATCTGCGGCACGATCTATACAGGCAGAGATGCAGCCCACAAGAAGATAACAGAGTCTATGAAGAAGGGCGAGCCTCTCCCCTTCGACCCAAAGGGACAAATCATTTACTTCGTCGGACCGGCTCCGGCAAAACCGGGTCAGGCAATCGGCTCTGCAGGCCCGACGACGTCTTACCGCATGAATGCCTACTCTCCGATGCTGCTCGATGCCGGCCTGAAAGGGATGATCGGCAAAGGCGAGATGTCCGAAGAAGTCCGCGATAAGCTGAAACAGCATCTCGGCTGCTATTTCCTCGCAATCGGCGGCGCAGGCGCGCTAATCGCCAAGTCGATCAGAGCCGCTGAAGTTATCGCTTACGACGATCTCGGCCCCGAAGCCGTGCGCAAACTCACGGTCGAGGACTTTCCCGCTATCGTGACGTTTGACTGTTACGGTGGAAATCTATTCAAAGAGGGCATCGCCAAATACTCGCGGGAGTAACAGCTGTTCCCCGTATTCCGCATCACATCAATTCGGGTAGGTCCGAACCCCTGCGGTTCGGACTACTTATTTGCTACTGTCAATTCGCCCTCATAATACCGCGATCAGAAGTACACCGACAAGCCGAGCTGGACGGGAGTGCTGCTCAGATCAAGCGACCTCTCCGTCCACCTGTTGAGACTCGAGTACGACTTCACTCGCACTTGTTTCCAACCGTACTCAAACCGCAATGTAGCACCGTAGCTGGCGAACAGACTGAGCCAGTCAGCCACAAAACATTCAGCACCGATGTGACCGGTGAGTCCCGTCCAAAGAGATTTGGTGAACTCATCTACCCGTACCCATCCGCCGCAACACTTCGGCTCTTGCCGCCAGAACTCCGCCAGACCGTAGCCGATATCTGGTCCTATGCTGACCAACAACCTCACGTGCTTCTCCGAGCAAGGGAAGTAGTGAAGAGCGGGGCTGATCTGGATAGAGAATTCATTGACATTGCTGTCGCTTCCCGCCGGTGTGAGAATCGCTTCACCTTCCACCTTTCTGAAAGAGCTGACACTCCCTGTCACAAATACGCCGAGACCAATTGCCGATGACGTACCGATATCCTTGCGACACGCTACCGTGAAACCACCGAATGTGGCCAGCGTGGGAACGCCGACGACTCCGAATTGGATTGACCATCGTCTTCTCGACGCGCTTGAAGAAACATCCGTTGACTCGCTAAACGTTGAGTCAGCGGAGATGAGAGACGGGCAGGTGAACTGCAGCACGGTCACCGATATGATCCAGTACAGTACTCGTGCATGTACCCATGCGTTCGCCGATCCGTGGCCTTTGCCGTTCTCAACCTCTTTGCCCCCGTTCATTTTCCATTGCGAGTCCGGATCAGAAGTAGATTGACAACGCAAACTGAACACCTCCCGAACTGAGACTGAGCCATTCCGTCTTGCTGACATTTCTGTCCGAATCCTGTGGACCTGCGTCATCCGGCAACTTCTCATACCCCGACCAACGTTCAGTTCGCTGATATGAGTACCTGAGGTTCAGAACATAGTCAGCCAGAACACTGACACGGCTAGCTGCGAACCATTCTCCCCCTACAACACCGCGCAGGCCGAAGTACACTTGGCGACGATATGTCCAGCTCTTACTAATAATCTCCCCTCTGTAGGAGTAACTCACGTTGCGGGTCTCATCCTTGCTGCGAGACAACCCGATGTCAGGTCCCAGGCCGGAGAACACATTGAGTCTTCTGACAGGTGACGGGTAGTAAATGTAAAGGGCGGACAGGCTGAGTGATGCTGCATCAGTATCCGTCTTGGAGTTCCCCAGCGTGACACCGGATCTCTCTGAATCCCCATTCACGTTGCCCACCTGTCCGGACACTGTCAAGCCAGTCCGTATCGCAGACTTGGGAGACAGATGTTTCTTGCACGAGATTAGCACCCCCTCGAACGACGTCAGCGTGAAATTCGACGAAATCCCAAACTGCAGCGACCACGAGCCCGCTCGTAGCGCCTCGCTCGCGCGTTCATCGGCCGAGACATTACCTGCCGCAAGAAGAAGCGAGACACCCACAACAACCATAGCCATCAGGCTGGCTGGCGTGCGCAGTCGCCTCGCGTCATTCGCAACCATGAATCCTCCTTCCTCCAATATGTCTGACAAGTACGCCTCTCAGAAGTACAGCGATAGCCCCAGCTCGGTGCGGATGTCGCACAGCTCAAAGCGTCGATAGGTATTCTGCACGAGCCGAGTACCACCCCGGTCTTCTTTGCGCTCCGTGTATTGAAAACGCAGCGAGGAGCCGTAGTTTGCGAAGAGGCTCATTCTTCGCGTGAAGAACCACTCCCCGCCGAGAAGTCCATTGATACCTACTGAGTATACTTTGCGCGAGTAGCTCATCTTCAGCCACGGGGATTCGACACTGCTGGAAGCGCGCCTCTCGTAGGTCTGCTCGAAAAGACTGAATCCGAAGTCCGGACCGAGGCCCACAACGAGTTTGACTGCACCGTCCCGATTCGGATAGTATATGTAGACTGGGCTGAGCTGTATCCCGAAATCATCCACGTCGATATGACGTATTGATCGATTTCCAGATGTGGGAGCAATGCCGCCCTGCCCACCGGTTAAGGTTGCCACCATTCCGATAGCCGAGCGATCGCTGAAATGGCGCTTCACTGACAGAGAGAACCCGCCGAGCGGCTGGAGAGTCAGGTTCCTTCCCGCTCCAAACTGAATCGACCACGAACCCGCGCGAAGCGATTCATCGCCCGTGGCGCCGTCTGCAGAGAAAGAGAGGAGCAGCAAGAGAACCAAGGCCCCAATGGTCATGCGGGGAAGCGCCGCATACCACTTTCCACAATAACTGGTCATTGCTCACCCCCTCAGAAGTAGACGGAAATCCCGAACTGCACGGCGCTCGAATAGAGATCGAATCGCTGCCTGTCATTATCAGTCGAACTGCTGGAACTGCCTGAAGTGTACTCGCTCGAAGTCTCAGACTTCTCCCACATGTAGCGGGTGGATAACGAGTAGTCGGCAATCAAGCTGATTCTCTTTGTGGCAAACCACTCTGCGCCGAGTACGCCGCGCAGTCCCAGATAAACTCTGCGATTATAAGTCCACTTGTTCTGCTCGGCGTCCTGGATCACTTGGCCATCGCGGATGACATTAGTGTTGGTTTCGTGCTTGGCCCGCGAATAACCGAAATCAGGACCTAATCCCGCAAAGAAGCTCAACCTATCTCTCGGACCCGGATAGAAAAGATAGAGAGCGGAAATATCCCAAGAGAGTGAGTTGTTGTCTGCGTCCGATATGCTCGATTGCTGATGATCCTGAGAGCGGTAGAGATCATCCATATTCACATCTTCCGTCCAAGCCGCGATCGTGGTGCCGAACCTAATTGCCCTCGACGGAGAAAAGTGTTTCTTAGCGGAAATCGACAAACCCTCAAACGAGATCAGAGTGAAATTCGACGAGATTCCGAACTGCAGTGCCCATGAACCCGCGCGAAGCGCATCGTCGCTCCGCTCATCAGCGGACACCGTTTCTACACTCCCGCTGAAGAAGGTGACAGCGGCAGCAAATGCAATCGCGCACAGAACCACCTTGCTCCGTGCTGTTCCTGAAGATGCCATAGGACCTCCCCGTACTTTGTGCTTGTCATAAGGACGTTGAATTATACAAAACGTCGAACGGATTGGCAATGATGAAATCGAGACGGGTGTAGCGCTATGGTGACAGAGGATAGATTCCCGCCTGCGGGACTGTTGAAAAAGTCCTGATCCGGGTTGTGTGGTTCTGGCAGGCGTATAGTGTTCGGTCAGGTCTTGACCGCGGCGAAGTCGTGGTTGTGACCTGCCCGCAA
>JAGVNY010000254.1 GCA_020053015.1 Candidatus Zixiibacteriota bacterium
GAGTCAGGCTTCCATTCGTACAGCTCGCCTGCAGGAACCGCGATTTCCGCCCACCGTCGGTTGCCGGCGAAAACGTCCGCATATTGCACGCTGAACATAGCCCGATCAAGCGCAGCCGAAACAGTCTGCCGGATCTCAGTTTGAGATGGCCAAACATCTCGCAAGTACAGCTGTTCGCCGTTCTCTCCAGCTCCGAGCGGTTCAGACTCAAGATCAATGTCGATGCGACCCGCCAGCGCATAGGCAACCACAAGCGGAGGAGAAGCGAGATAGGCAGCCCGCACAAGAGGATTGATGCGGCCTTCGAAGTTGCGATTGCCGCTCAGGACCGCTGCGGCGACCAGGTTGTTGTTGCTGACTGCGTCCGCGATGGATTTCGGAAGCGGACCGCTGTTTCCTATGCAGGTCGTACAACCGAACCCTACGACGCTGAAACCGAGACATTCGAGATAGTGTAACAGGCCTGCCTTCTCAAGATAGGCAACCACCACTTTGGAACCCGGGGCTAGACTCGTTTTCACATGGCCGGGCACGTGCAATCCTTTCTCGACGGCTTTCTTCGCGAGCAATCCAGCCGCTATCATTACAGAAGGATTTGAAGTATTCGTGCAGCTCGTTATAGCAGCGATCACGACCGATCCGTGTCTCAGTGTCGCGTCGATGCCATTCAGCCGGACGTTCGCCACAGCCCGGAGATCAGCATCATGCAGAGCGAAACCCCTCTCTGATGTCGGTTTGGTCAAAGAGGTCAGAAACGCGCTCTTTGCTGCTCGAAGTGATACTCTGTCCTGAGGACGCTTCGGACCGGCTATGCTACTTTCCACCGTGCTCATGTCGAGAGTAACCGTCTCGGAATACGCGGCTTCGGAGGAGTCGGCGCTCCGAAACATGCCTTGTTCCTTGTTGTAGACCTCAACCAATTCAACGAGACCTTCATCTCGTCCCGTAGCACGCAAATACGAGAGTGTCTCGTTGTCGACCGGAAAGAAGCCCACCGTAGCGCCGTACTCTGGAGCCATGTTGGCAATCGTCGCTCGATCTGCGACACCCAGCGAGTCGAGGCCGCTTCCAAGAAACTCGACGAACTTCCCTACTACCCCCTTCGCTCGCAATTTCTCGGTAATCGATAGCACAAGATCGGTCGCGGTCACGCCTTCTCGTAGGCTTCCTTCGAGCCTGAAGCCTACGACCTCGGGAATGAGCATGTAGAGCGGCTGACCGAGCATCACAGCTTCGGCTTCGATTCCGCCCACACCCCAGCCCAACACTCCAAGTCCATTTATCATAGTCGTGTGAGAATCGGTTCCGACGAGACTGTCCGGGTACGCTATGTGACTGCCATCAATCAGCTGCGTTTGGACGACCCTCGCCAGGTACTCGAGGTTGACTTGATGCACGATTCCGGTCGCAGGAGGAACTACTCGGAGGTTTCGAAACGCGCGTTGTCCCCACTTCAGAAACTCATAGCGCTCCGCATTGCGCTCGAATTCTCGTTCCGCATTGAAGGCGAGTGAATCAGCCGTACCGAAGCGATCGACCTGAACCGAGTGATCTATTACAAGGTCTACCGGCACTTGCGGATTTACTCTGCTTGGGTCTCCGCCTCGTCTCGCAACGGCGGAGCGCATAGCCGCGAGATCGACAATAGCCGGAACGCCGGTGAAATCCTGGAGCAAGACCCGCCCCGGCATGAAACCAATTTCTGTCTTCAGGTAATGGCCTGCGCCGTGCTGTGCCAAAGCGACGATGCCGTCCTCCGTGATGCGGTGTCCATCGAAGTTCCTCAGAAGATCTTCCAGCAACACACGCAACGATATCGGCAGGCGATCAACGGCAGGAAAACCACTGCTTTCAAACAGAGGAAGGCTCAAGTAACCGAACTGCCCGTCTCTTGTCTTGAGCTTTGAAAGAAAGTCATGCTTCTTCAGGTACATCCGAATTCGCTCCGTTCTGTCCGTACTTCCGTCACGTCTGATGCATGTCTATGATAGCAACTGCGCCGCATCGACTATAAACTTCGCCCCCATGATGATTAAGAAGACGCCGCAAACCGCAAACACAATCTGCTGAAAGCGATTCCCGAAGAACTTCCCGCTCCTGAACGAGAGATTTGATAGAAAGCTGTACCAAACCAGATCACATAGCCAATGGCAGATAGCCATCGCCACAAAACCTATGAGACCAAACTCCTGAGATGCGACGATCAGTGACGCTCCCACTGTGGCCCACCAGATGAGAAAGTACGGGCTCGTAATCGACAACACTGCGCCTGCCACTACTGGAGACTTGAATCCAATTGCAGGCGTGACACCGCCATTCTTGATGCTGCGGAACATCCCGTACGACATGAATAGGAGAAACAGTCCCCCAATAACACCTATCGCACCTCTGACTTCTACTGTCTTCAGCAAGTACTCGAACCCCAGGAATATGCCGACAATCAACGGAAACTCAACGAGGCCATGGCCGACGGCAACTCTTGCCCCTGCATTTGCGGATCGTCCTCCGTGCGCGACTGTGATGGCAGTAATAGGGCCAGGAGCGAGGACTCCTGACAGGGAGAGCAGCACCACCTTTATGAGAAACGCCGCAAAGACCAAACTCGCCTCATTTCCCGAGAGTCGAAATCTCCCGTGCAACGCACGCGCGCATCAAGAATCTAACCAGTTAAATGACAGCACGGTTCCACCCTGAGACGAACAGCGACCCCGCAGGATCGCAGTGCGAGCCTCAAGTGTATGTCGCATCCAAATCAGAGCAAGTGAAACGTCACTTGCAGAATTCGCATGGCGCGGGGCCACCGCCGAATATAAAGTTGATCAGATAGACTATGTCATCAATGTCCACGAAGTCCGAGCAATCGACGTCCCCTGATTCCCACGATGGCATAGGTGCCGGACCGCCGCTGAATATGTAATGAATCAGGTAGACGATATCATCTATGTCCACAGATCCGTCACCGCCTACATCACCGCATACGAACTGCTGGTAATCATCAGCCACATGTCCGAGAAACCAAGCCTTGGCCCTGTCCGCATAATCTCGCAATGTGATGATGCTCCCATTCCTAACCGTCATGAATGAGGTGAAGATATTCAGAGTGTCACCGGGCTGAATTGTGTAGTCATTGAAGTAAGTGAACACCGACGTGGCATCGGTCCAATAGGTGAGATAGGACCAATAACCAATTCGCATCTGGGCCAGAAGTTGCGAAGGGTCAAAACCACCGAGAGTCCACACATAGATGACATTGTCGAGAATCTGAGCAGCGTACGGGTACGACTGAGTGTTTATTGAGGACTGGCCAGTCCTTATGTGGCCCAGCATCGCCATAGCAGCGAATCTTGACTCATTGGACTGACAGCCGCTCCCGTCATTCTCCCAACCCTGCTGGATGAGCATGTGGCGTTCCTGATCAATGTCCGAATAGTTGTCCGAGTATCCGTCGTTCGGCACATCCCAGTCGACGGCCTGACCAATTGTAAGGCCAGAATGCGCCTGATCGTCGTTCGAGAAGACCCTAAGTTGTTGAATCATGAACTGGCAACTGTCAGCCCTCGTTGGGGCATACCAGATCACTTCCACTCCAAGCAGTGAGTCCTTCGTCACCATCGATCCGGTATTGTACACCTGATACTCGCTCGTTACGACAACCGGCACAGTCGGATTTCCCCTATCAACAAGCCGCAGAGTTTGAGTCCCATACATGGCGTGGCTCAACACCGTGTCCTGTCCAAAAACATACCCGATTATGGGCGACCCGTCAAAAGCATAGACTGTTGCCCCTGGATCACATTCGCCTGCGCCGATGTAGTCGAAATTGACTCGCCCCAGACCTCGCCGGCCGAAGTTGCCGAAGTTCGACACAATAAGGTCAAGGCAGGGCGTGGAAATCGTGTCGTAGTGCGCCGGCCTTGCATCACACAGATCACCAACGCCATCGCCGTCCCAGTCTGCCTGATCCGGATTGTAGGCGAAGGGGCAATTGTCATCGTCACACGCTGGGTTCGTGAACTCAGGGTTTCCATAACCGTCGCCGTCGGTGTCAGTGCAGAGGTCACATGCATCGCCCAGGAAATCATTGTCATAGTCTTCCTGACCGGCATTCGAGATCGCCGGGCAATTATCGCATGCGTCACCGATGCCATCGCCGTCTGAGTCAGTCAGGTCAGGACACGGCAAGGTCGTCTTAAACATCGACCTGCCATGGGTTCCGGCCACGAGGGTTCTCGATTTTATGTCAAACGCAAGGTCGTGTATCGGAGTCGCAATCGAGATACCGGTTCCGAGGGGCTCCCATGTGCCTCCAGTGTTGGTACTGCGATAGACACCGTAATCGGTTCCGACGTACAGGTGCGATGCGTCATGAAAGTCAACGACCACGTCGTTAATAGGCATATCTGGAAGGTTGCTGCTGATATCGCTCCAATTCTGTCCGTAGTCTGTCGTTCTGAAGATGTGCGGAAGATAGTCCGACTCCCTGTAGCCCGAAAAAGTCACATAAGCAACAGCCGCATCGTACGGGTCCACGGTCACTCGTGTCACCCATCTTTCCGGAAGTGCGGCGTCGATTCTCGTCCAGCTCTGACCGGTGTTCGTCGTCACCCACACATTTGCGTCATCTGTACCAGCGTATATCACTTGACCATCACTGCGAGCTACGTCAATAGTTGATATCGTCCCGAGGTATGCTTGATCTCCGTCAGTGAGATCCCCGCTAATCACCGCCCAGTTGCCCGCCGCATTCGTCGTTCGATATACCCTTTGAGATCCGTAGTACAACACGTTGTGGTCAGCCGGATCAATTGCGATTGGAGTGCTCCAGTTGTGCCGATCACCGTCGTAGTCAATGCCGGCAATGGAACTGCCAAAAGTCTGTCCGCCATCCACGGACTTGTTGAGAACTCCATATTGATACTCGGCATACACAACGTTTGGGTTCTTATAGTCGACAACGCAGTAAAACCCGTCGCCTCCGAGCACCTGCTCCCATCCCGATATAGCACCATCGGCAGTGCGCATCGTGCCGTTGTCCTGAGTCCCTCCGAACAGCTTCATGGGCGTAAAAGGATCGATGGCGATCGCGTAGAATTGAGTGTTCGGCATCGACAGCAGGCGGGTCCACGAGTTCCCGCCGTTCGGAGTAAGGGCCATACCACCATCGCTGCCGTTATATACCCATAGAGGGTCGCCGGGAGCGATGAACAGCGCATGATGGTCAACGTGCAAATCGTTGTCGGCTTTGGACCACGAGCTGCCACCATTAGTGCTCCTGTACATTTCCACGCCAAGAGCGTACACAATATTGGGATTTCCAGGCGCAACCCGCACCTGGCTGAAGTACCATCCACCATTCCAAGAACCGTAGAGTCCGCTGATCCCGCTGTCGTTAGTGCGAGTCCACGTAGTCCCAAGGTCAGTGCTCTTGTAGACGCCCTGAAACACGCCGCCGCCATTGGAGTAGATTGCGTACACTGTGCTCGATGACGGATCGATGCTCACTCCGATTCTACCTAAGTTGGCACTTGGTTGCGGCAATCCCCCGCCAAGATATTGCCACGTGTCGCCGAAATCGGTAGATCTGTACAAACCGCTGGACATGCCTTGGAACTGGTGGCGATCCATGTATCGCACCTTCTCCCACATGGCTGCAATCACGGTGCCTGAGGACGGATGATAAGCGATATCAACACATGATGTCGAATCCGAGACGAAGAGCTTTTGCTCCCATGAGCTGCCACCATCGGTCGATCGGTACACGCCGCGTTCGGGATTCGTTCCGCTGAAGTGCTTGCCTCCTGCGGCCACGAACACGGTCTCCGGCCGAAGAGCATCAATTACGATTCTGCCGATGTGATAGCTGTACGGCAGCCCGAGATACGACCATGACTGCCCGCCGTCAGTCGTCTTGTAGACCCCGGTGCCTTCGTAATTGTCTGAAGCTGCATTGGCTTCTCCCGTTCCGGCGTATAAGACGTTGGGATCTGTCGGATGCATCGCAACCGCACCCATAGACTGCGGTCCCTCTCCGTCAAACACCGGTTCCCACGGACTACCATACTGATTGAGCTTCAAGATTCCGCCAGCCGCCGAGGCAACGTACACGGGCGGCATGCCTGATGAGCCAACCGCGATATCAGTGATGCGGCCGGGGATGTTGTCCGGGCCGGCGACTGCCCAATTCACGTCAGCCGTTCCATTCTCCGAGTAGCTGTCCTGCATCTCCTTCACTGCCTTGGCGGCCGCGATTCTTCGCTCTACGGGAATGTCGCCCTGCGGAAACGCACGTTGAGCGTAGAACCAATCGTTAGGGCGCTGCTTAGCCTTGGGGACCTTACCGTTTCGTTTCATCGTGAACATAAGATTCTCGGAATCGACGTCACGACTGGATGCAACGGGCTCACCCGTCCTTATGGAATAGAAATATGCGGCAAGAAACGTGGAGCTGATTACAAAAGCTCCGATCAGTATCACGTGCTTCTTCATGGCGGTTACCTCGCGGCTTGATTGGCCCTGGCGCTTACAGCCAGATTTCGTACGAAATCTCCTCGCCGCAAATGACACTCACGAAATCACGCGACGAGTTTGATCATTGAATGCAGTCAATAGTTAATATCGCCGCGAAGGCATGAAATGTCAACCGTGAAAACGTGCTTCGGGGCGCCTGGCTAAGCACAAAGACGATTAAACGACTCGCCGCACACTCGCATTTAGATGCCTTGGCGATGCGCCAGCTCGACCGTCAAGCCTTCTGGACTCAGCTACTATCAGGAGTGCGAATGCCATAGTCATTGTTGTGAACATGCCGGAGGCCGGAATTGAACCGGCACAGAGCTAAGCTCCGAGGGATTTTAAGTCCCTTGCGTCTACCATTTCCGCCACTCCGGCAATGCGCAAGACACTCAACAATTTAGACTTATCTTGGAGAAGGCACAAGGGACTTTTCAGGCGATGCGTTCTTTCCTCTACTTAGCTGATAGACTTCCACTTGAGCAAAGCTTCTCTGCCCGCTGTGACCAATTTGTGACTACAATCAGCTCCTAACCGTCAAGATCGACCGGAAGCCAACCTTAAGCACAACTTCTGAGCGCATGCATGCACTTTGGCACCTGGTACTCAGAATTTCATTGCCCCTGATGCATTCAAGGTATTACGAACTGTGACCTCAGGAATAAAATAGTTGCATATGCAACTATTATTCTGTAAGTTTGTGTAAGGATTGATTGGCTGATCGCATCGAGAATCTTGGAGTACCAAGGATGAAAGCAACGAAGACATCGGACGCTGAGACTCTACGGGAACTGATTCGCTCCTTCGTTCGCCGTTTTGGCTTGCTTGACCAATGCCACACGCCGTGCGGGTTACTGATGACGGTATCGGATGCACATGCGCTGGTAGAACTGCTGCACAGTCCGGGCCTCGAACCTCTTGCACTCTCCAGGCGGTTGGGACTTTCCAAGAGCGCCGTGAGTCGTCTTCTACTCCGGCTGAAGAGGCGCGGTCAAATCACACAAGAAAAAGACCAGAACGATAGGAGAGCCGTCCATCTCTGCTTGACCGAGAAGGGGAAGCGCACGGCAAATCTGATCAACCTAGAAAGCATCGCGCTTTTTGGAAGCATTCTCTCCCGGATTCATAAACGTGACTCAAAGCGAATCTTAGATTCTCTTCCAATCCTGATCCAAGCGATACCCGAACCAGGCAGCTATTCGGATTCGGGATGAGGTCTGGACAGGGACTATTACTTGTGAGGTACGATTGATGCATTACCTGCGTACTTGGCGTCGGTGGCAGAAGTTAGTGCTCTGGCTTTTGTCAGCGCTGGCACTAATTCTCATTGTTCGGTTTACCATCCTCGCTCCCTTGACTATCTCGGCGGTGAGCATTGAAAGGCGGAGTTTGACCGCCCAGGTGTACGGCAACGGCACAGTCGAAGCCAAAGTAGTTGTGCTGGTATCCAGCAAGGTCATCGGCAGAATTGAGACTCTGTATGCCGATCAGGGTGACAAGGTAGAGTCGGGACAAATTCTCGCCAAGCTTGAGAATGAAGATTTTCGGCAGCAGGTTCTTCAGGCCGAGGCCGGAGTAAGTAAGTCGAAAGCGAATCTCGCGGCGGAGGAGGCCAATCACCAGAAAGCACTGGCGAACCTGGAACTGGCCAACAAGGACTTCGTGCGAGTTAGAGGTTTGGTTGAGAGAGAGCTTGTCGCTCAAGAGGACGTCGACTACGTGGCTACTGCCCTCGAAGTGGCGAAAAGGGAAGTGGAGCGGACCAAAGCTGCCGTTGAGGCAGCCCGAAAAGATCAGCTCGTCTCTCAAGCCATCGAGGCGTTGGCTGAGAGCAGGAACAACGACATGGTAGTTAGGGCACCGCAAGACGGAATCGTTATTTCACGAGACTTAGAAATAGGTGCAACAGTCGCACCCGGTAGCCCGATCTTTCGGATTGCGGACCCAACCATCGTCTGGATCAGCGCGAACGTCGACGAATCTACGCGGAATGAACTGGCTGAAGGTCAAGAAGCCACAATTGTGCTCCGTTCTATGCCGAAGGAGCAACTGCACGGACGAGTGGCGAGGATAGGCTTGGAGAGTGACCGGGTAACGGAAGAGATTGAAGTGGATGTCATGTTTGACCCACCGCTAACGAGCTTTCGAGTCGGAGAGCAGGCTGAAGTTCACGTCATCACAAGGACAAAAGACGGTGCCTCCGCGTTGCCTGTTGCCGCAGTGACTTCAAAGGGAAAACAACGCCGCATTTGGCTTGTCGATAAAGGCAAGCTTCGCCTGAGGGAGATCGTCACCGGGATAGAAGACCGGGCCGGATTCGTGGAGATCGTGTCGGGATTAGACGATCAAGCGTTGGTGGCCGTCGCACCATTTTCAGTGATGGTCAATTTCAAAGACGGCATGAGGGTTAAGGTTAGACGATGAATCTCGCGGTTCGAGACATTCTCCGCCATCGGTGGCGGTTCATCCAGACCAGTGTCGGATTAGGGCTGCTGATTGCGGTGGTGATGAGTATGGGGGGAATTTATCGGGGGCTGATCGCAGACGCGACGGTCGCTCTCACCTCGACAGGAGCTGATCTTTGGATCGTCCAGAAGGATACGGAAGGACCCTTCGCCGCAGCTTCGCGCCTGCCAGAGGATGCTGAGTATCGGATCGCGGCAGTTCCCGGTATTGCCCAAGCCTCCGGACTTTCTTTTCAGAACATGCAGGTATCTCGTTTCGGCAAGCCGCTGCGTTTCTTTCTCGTCGGTTACAAGCTGAACGGCTTGGGAGGACCACCTGTTATCGTAGCCGGCCGAGGCATTCGTCAGCAGCACTACGAAATGGTCGTTGACAAGGCAATGAAGATTGAGCTCGGCGAGACGCTCAAGCTGGGGCTTAATCACTACACGGTGGTCGGTATCACCAAGGGCATGGCCTCTGTAGCCGGAGACCCTTTCGCATATGTTACGCTGGCCAACGCCCAAGATATCCAGTTCAAAACCGATAACGACGCGATCCGCAATAGCCGGGCCAGAATCGCTCAGAAGATGTCGCAGGTCGCTACGCTTTCCCCAGCTCAAATCACACAACTCACTCCCTTGGTCACGGAGATTGCAGTATCCACGCACATGGTCAATGCAGTAGCGGCTACGTTAGCCCCCGGAGCCGATCTCAAAGAAATACAAGAGTCGATCCAGCGCTGGAATCATTATCGAGCCATCTCAACGGCAGAACAGGAAAAGATTCTCACGTCGGGAATGATCCAGAAATCAAAGATGCAACTTGGATTGTTCCGGATCATTCTGCTTACCATCTCTGCCGTCATCATCACGTTGATTATTTACACCATGACAATGGAGAAGACCCGTGTAATTGCCACACTGAAGCTAATTGGATCTCCGAACAAGGTGGTAGCTGCGCTGATCCTACAACAGTCGCTGCTAATCGGGTTGATAGCATACGTCATCGGGTACGTCATCGTCAGCGCGACCTATGATAAGTTTCCCCGCCGGGTGGAACTGGTCGCATTCGACCTAGAGGCGCTTTTCGCCATCGTCATGATCATCTGTGTGTTGTCGAGCCTAATAGGTGTACGTAAGGCGCTAAAAGTCGATGCATCTCAGGCTTTGGGAGGATAGTGCTGGTGCATGCAATTGAGGTGAAAGGTCTGACCAAGATTTATGGAAAAGGCCACACTGAGGTAGTAGCACTGGCAGATGCCTCGCTGACGGTATCGCCGGGTGAATTGGTTGCTGTGATAGGTCCATCCGGTTCGGGCAAAACAACCATGCTCACTACCATTGGGCTCATTAACGAACCCACGCGAGGACTAGTAATCCTGGACGGTATAACGGTAGTCGATGGAAGTTGGGTCCCGGGACTGGATTTGAAGAGAATCCGCCGAGAGAGGCTGGGATTCATCTTCCAGTCCTATAACCTGATACCGTTTCTGACCGCTGTTGAAAACGTTATTGTCGCTCTGAATTTGAATGGCGTGCGTGGGAAGGAAGCCCGCATGCGCGCAGTTGAGCTCTTGGATAAACTCTTTCTAGGATCGCGATTGAAGAACTATCCTACCGAACTCTCAGGCGGGGAGGCGCAGCGCGTGGCCATCGCCAGAGCTCTGGCAAACCGTCCTAAAGTGATCTTGGCCGACGAACCGACCGCGGCGCTTGATACCGACAATGGGAAAAATGTGATGGAGCTGCTCAAGAAATTGGCAGTGGAACACAATTCCGCGATCATGGTGGTGACCCATGATTCCCGGATGGTCGAAGGCTTTGACCGTATCTTTGAAGTACATGATGGACGGATCACGCATGAGCCAGTGAGAACGTAGCGGACATTTCAGAGATACATGTCGCGTTACTGCCAGTGCCCTCCAGTTCAGCAGTCCTAAGCTGCCTGCCAGTCTTGGTACGTGTTCCAAGATCTGAACCTGCGTTACTTCGTGTGACCAATTTGTGACTACATTCAGTCCCAAATGGTCAAACTCGATCCAAAGTGATACAAGAAGTGGCTAGCGCTATCTGACCGTCGCGCAATGCAATGCGCTGGGACTCAATCGTTTGCGTTTTCGTCTTGTTCGCTATTTAAGTCCCTTGCGTCTACCATTTCCGCCACTCCGGCAATCGGTGATGCGACAATATGTTATAGCAGCCAATCTCTGGAAGCAAGCTGCTTTTTCGCGGTAGTACCCATATGGAAGAATTGAGTGAAGGAGGGAAAGCAGGTTACAACTACAGCCTTCGCTTGATGTTCCTCGCAATCATGCGCAGTCTGAACGGCTTGTCCGGAGTCATGAGGCTTTCAAGCTTGGCGTCGCGTGCCTTGCCAGTGCTGCTGCCGAGGTACACAGCGATGCGCGACCATATATCAGCAGAGAGCGGGTAGTCCTCTTGGAGTGTCAGATGAAGTCCCAGGTCTGAGATGCCGTCGTCAAACACTCGATGTCTTCGAACCGCCGTCTCGCGTTCCGGTGGAACGCCGTCGCCATAGAGAAGGCTCCTCAGTGGCTCAATGACATCCTGACGGGGACTATCTTCACCTGTGAGATGCGATGATTCCACTGCATCGATTTCGTCAGACGGTGGATGGACGATCCTAATGGACAGAGTATTGGAAACACTGTGTTTGAAGTAGAAAGCAGTGACGTCTATTTCACCCTTGAGAGGATCGCGATCGAAAGGGGGATTCGAGTTCGCGCTGGAGACATTTCCGACCAGGAAGAATAGTGCGTAGGCGGTGTCGTGCGGAGCGAGGAACGGCTCAGTGGGGATTTCGGCATCCAGGATCAGGCTCCGATAGTAGAAAAGCGAATCAACTCCTCTGCTAACCACGAATAGGCGGACTCGACCGTGTGACGGCTCCTCCTGCGGCACCCAGACAGTATCATTGCCATGGTTGATGAGGAGAATGTCAATCAGCACAGGCTCATTGACCAGAAATGTTGATCTGTCGGTGAGGAGCGTTAACTCAAGACTGCTTTCAAGGTCGCCTACCGATGCTCCATTCGCACAAATCGCCGCAAGCATCAGAAGACCCGAGATGATAATCGACCGAAGCTTCGTCATGTCTCCGCCAGTCCACGTATTTCCAGCGAAATGTAGGTCAACCAGCATCTATACCTGCAAACAGGCCGTTACAGCTACTGTTTCCAGGGGTATGAGTTCCGCTCCACGCAGTGAATGCCGGACGTCGAGTCAGACAGATCGACGACGAAAGAGATGTCGGGCGAGGCGAGTGGCTCGGACACGTTGACCGTGTACATTCCCGGTGACACGCCTTCCAAGCGGTAGTCGATATCGAACAGGCAAAGGCAGCGGCATCCCCCGTCCAGAGTGGAATCGATCTCAACAATCGTGATCACACTGTCGGTCATCAGGAACTCCGCTGCGATAACCGGACAACAATTGAGTCCCGTGTTGATATGCTTTAGCAGCAGCGCCGACGACCCATCGTACGAATACTCGATGCAATCCTGATTCTCGGTAATGTTGTCAGACTGAATCGAGTGTATTCCAGAGTATGTGTGATATTTGCACGACGATGCGACGACAACCTCGCCATCGAATTCGTCCGGCGGTTTGAGCCCCGGCTCGTCCAGAGACCTGCTGGCTTCCTCAGAACAGCCTGTCAGACAAAACACTGCCACGAGCAGTAACAGAGCAATACACCTGAACACCATACTTCTGCTCTCGCAATACAAAACGGCACTTAGCCGCCCCAATATAATAGACGGCGAGCTTTGGTATTCGTTCTATCTGAGACAGCAGATAAACCGCACTCAGTACCAAGCCTCCCTGCTCCCTGCGCCGGGGCGAGCTTGACACCGATGCCACCCTTTGAGCATTTCCCCGTCAAGCTCGCCACATTGCCCCCCCAAAGCCGCAACAGCAGGCTTAGCTACTGTCTATACTGAGAAGACCTCGTTGTCTTCGCCTCCCATCCTCCACTAAACCATGGATAGCTTCGCGGCACACAGAAGTCACGGTCTGCGTCACCTTGTCATTTCAGCAACAGCATCTTCCGAGTCTCGGACACATTGCCGGCCTCAAAACGGACAGACATGGACTGGGGCGGGGCCGCCCCCAAACACGTAGTTGATCAGGTAGACAATATCGTCGATGTCTACTGGCGGGTCGCCTTGGCTCCCATTCGCGTCTCCGCAGCAAAGATCACCGACCGGCGACGGTCCCCCACCGAACACGTAGTTGATTAGATACACGATATCGTCAATGTCAACTGCAGGATCGCCACCGCTGCCGTTCGCGTCACCAGGGATGCAGTCGAAATGATACCCTTTGACTTTGGCGATAGCGCCTGTACCAAGCGATACTTCCAGAATATGGAGCCCCGGAGGTCCCGAGATTTGCAGAAAATCGCCTTCCGGCCAGACATCTGATTCGTCGATTTGGACCGCAGCACCCCATGCATTGATGGCCTCATCTCCTTGGCTATACTCAATCGTATCGCTACAGTTGAAGAAGACGGAATCGTAGGTCTTGCCACAGTACGAGACTGACAAAGGCTCGATGTAGCAAGAATCGCTGACGACGGTTATGTCAGGCGTGTTGTTTGGATCATCCAGCATTTGCTGCCAGGTGGAATCTGCAAAAGCCGCATTCCCAGTTGAGGGACAGTCACCCATAGTGCAAACCGGGTCGTAGTCAAGAACAAGTCTTCTGTAGCCGTGATCGCTCACAAAAAGGATCACTTGCTCGTTGGGCGTGGCCATGACGGAGTCCTGAATGTCTCTCAGCGCTCTTTCTAATCCGGAACCACTTGCCCAATAGTCGAACCCGTCGACGGGGCCCTTTGCGCAGACAGTGTAGAAATGAGTCCTATATGCGCCCTCGAAGTTGTCCCTGATGGTATTGATGTAGCCGACGTCCGAGAACTGATGAAGCGAGTCTGAGTCGGGAACGCCTGCATAGAAGATGATATGCCTCCCTTTGATCGGACCTGTGGGACTCGTCGGTTCCAGTGAGAACACTCCACCCTGTTTGCATGGTGCTTCAAACGGGAATGCACCAGCTGATGCGCGGGAATGGAGGCTGTCCGAGTTCCAGCCTTCCCCCGGACGAAGGAACTCCGCAGCATCGTCGTCGTAACCCCCATATTCGGAAGTCTGATCCGGAGAGGTCGCGGACAGTACTACGGTGTTTGGCCGGTCAATGAAATTCTCCATCATATCCCCACCATAGCACTGCGTGAACACGATGAGAGCACCGTCGATGATACTCGTCGGAAGATAGTGATCGAACATGAGACGAAGTCGAGTATCACTAATAGACGGCCAGTAGTGGGTGGTGTCAGTAACAACTTTGAAACAGATCAGTGAACCACCGATTTCCGTCTTGGCTCCGGGTCGGGTTTGTTCCACGTACGCTCTACCGCTGACGGATTCGCCGCCGATGGTACCCTCTACGGAACAGGCACCTTCCCAGAAGACGGCTCCCGGAAAGACACTTGATAGCAGTGACCGCATGACTTGGTCTGGGAAATCGGCTGTCACAACGAGGTCGATGTCGCGAGAATTCTGCAGAATATGCCACTTGGTTTCAAAGGTCGAATTGCTCTCAGGGTCGAGCCACCATTCGAGGACTATCACCGTGTCCTGCAACAGGTCCAAAGAGCAGTCTTGATTGTAAAGGTTCATTCCACCCGTGAAGCTCCCGCTCCCCTTAGCCACTCCGTCTACCCAGACATCTCCAGTCATGATCTCACGACCGTCATCCAACTGCAGAGCGAACCATCTCCAGTTCACTTTCTTTGTGATCCCCATGAAATCTCCCCATTGATGGTCAAACCAAGCCTCCCCTTCAACGTACTCCTTGATTCCATGCGCTTCAATCACACCGGTGACTTTCATTCGTGGAAAGCTGTAGTAGTACGTGGAGTCTTCTCCGATTGGGATTCTCCCATCTCCTCCAACTAACATGGGTGCTTTGGTGGCCTGCATATACACATCAAGGGCAATCTTCTGGCCATCCTGATCGGCAGTCGCATCAACATTCAAGCGTTGCAGGAATGGATTCAGCGGCGCCCCTCCGCATTGATAGGCGTTCCACCATAGGTCGTTGTCCAGTATCTGATCTTCGTAGACGATGTCCAATTCGTCGCTACTGGCCGTCATAATGGCAGACAGTTTAGCTCCTGAATAATACTGTTTGGAGACTAGATCAGATATTGCGAACAAGCGCATCGGGCCATCTTTGAAGAACGCAACAAACGCACCGTACTCCTTGCCAGTTGTCTGTCCAATGAGATGGAAGTTGGCGTACCACCATTCAACTGGGAATTGACTTAGCGGCTCATGTCTGCCATCATCGTTGGGAAAACGGATCGAGGTTCCGGGCGGGTACCAAGGGTAACCGTCACACCAGCCAGTTCCGCAGGAATCGGGGTCTAGGTACTTTGTCGGAACTTCAACATTCTCGAGTGAACCCACACAGATGGTATCTTCCATTTCCACTCCAAAGCACGGCTTGAAGAACTTCACATGGTAGCAGCACCCCAGGCAACCGATAGGGGAGATTTCCCAGTAACCGGAAGCGTTAGTGGTTGTCTCATGGCACGTTGTAACCAGTCCGTACTTGATGACCTGCACTTGGATCCCGGAATGGTCAGTTTGCCCCTGTAAGTAGGCATGTCCGTATATGCTCCATGCGCGGGCCGAAGTGGTGGCGAGTAAGCCCGCAAGCACAAGTGTAACGAAGAATATCACTCTCGAGCGTAACATATTCCCTTCCTTCCTCTGGTCATTTCTGCGGAGACCCTCTCCGCGATTTCTATTGTGCGCTCGTCCGTATCCCGTCCGGGCTCGCGCACGGTCTCCAATGTCCCTGATGCTTCTCCCGCGGAGGTTGAAGGACATGGCCAACCCCCGCATACCTCGTCTGAATCCCATAGCGCCTCCGATTCATGGGTTGGACCGCTCCGATGATCTCTCTCCGCCGTATAGGTTTTGCCAATCCATGATTCCTTACAGGCGAGTGCGAAGAATTCTAAGGTTTCTAAAGACAATTCATCCGTACTTCACTTTTCGTGGACTATGGAGTTGACATTTCGGCAGGTTGTGCGTATTATGGTCAGGCCAGGTCAAATAACTCAATGGACTCTATGGAACAACTTCTGGAACGGGCGATTGCTGGCGATGAAATCGCCGAACAAGAGATATTTGGTCATTTGCTTGTAAGGTTTGTGCTTCTCGCAAAACGAAGAGTACGAGACAAAGAGGGGGCTCAGGACATTGCACAAGATGCATGTCTGACCATCCATGAGAAGTACAAAGCTGAGATCTTCGAGGTCAGCTTTGAGGCTTGGGCTTACGGTGTCTTGAGAATGAAGATCGGAAACTGGCTTCGGAAGCGGAAAGCGCGAAGCGCGTGCGAGGCTCTTGGCGACTGCCCAGTCACGCAACGGCAAACTGAGAAGTGTGAAGTGGATCAGGAGCTCAAGAGACAGCTGCTCGCGTGCCTGAAGAAAGTCCTCGCTGCGAATCCCAGGTACGCTCGTGCGTTGAACCTAGTCCACCATGGCTACAAGAGCGAAGAAGTTTGCCTGAAACTCCAAGTCACTAAGGGCAACTTCTACGTTATTCTCAGCAGAGGCAGGTCCATGCTCAGAGCATGTCTTGGGGACGGAGATCTGTAGATAATGTCGAAGTGCATCGAGCCTCAAGTCGGGAAGTTGCTCCACGCTTACGAGTTGAACGCGCTGTCCCCGCAGGAAACCGAACTTTTCGAGATACATCTCGTCAAGTGCGAGCATTGCTTCGAAGAGATCAAGCGATTTGAGCAGGAAATCGAGCTGCTGATGGGTGACGATGATGTCAAGAAGACGGTCGCCGAATCCGCGGAAGGACAGGAGGCTCTGAGATCGGAGCAGGGCACGTTGATCCGTTTGCTCAGGCCCAAGAGGTTCCCGCACATCAGAACTGTGGCAGCAGCCGCCGTGCTGCTTGCATTAGTGCTAATCGCGTCACCTCATTTCTTAACATACGTGACACGGGACGATTCCGGAGGCGGTGCACAGACTGTGAGTCTTGTGGCTAACCGAAGCGAAGCCAACGAAGTCAGGCTTGAGTCGGGTGTAAAGGGAATCGTTTTTGAGTTTCTGTGCGAAGGTGCGATTCCAGGACAGACGCATCACTTTGAGATACGATCCATTCCAGACGGCACACTGGACCCGATTTATCCGCACGGCAGCTTAGACAGCAGTGGGACTGCCCGTGTCGAGGTCCAAGCTTCAGATTTGAAACCCGGTTTTTATGTGCTTACGACGTCCAAGAGCGCATCCGATTCATCCGCAGTGTGTGGGCCATTCTACTTCAGAGTGCGTCCAGACTAAGGGAACTCTCTTGCTGGGGTGATCGGATAGCCTGCTGCAACGGAGTGTTATGACATCAGCACGCAAAGTGGCACTGGCTGTTCTGATCGCTTCATTCTTGGGGTCGGCGTTCTTCGTGTTTGGCGGTCTTTCAGTCGTCAGCGATACAGGTGATTCGAATCAGGTCATTGCCACTGTTCCGGATCTGCTGGCTATTGCATACTCCCTCGCGCAGCGAGGTGAGTGCGATTCCGCAATGAGTCTTTCGGACTCAGCAACGAACATCGCCAGGGCAAACCATCGCGACGGTGACACTCTCTGTGTGATAGCGCTTCTTCGGCACATGTGGGTTGCTGACAAGTGCGGCCGTCGTGGAGCAGGTGACAGCTTGATGTATGAGGCTATTGCTTTAGCGGAACACGACTCATCGATTCCCTGCGGTCTTCTTACCAAGACTCTCTTGGCCGCTGCAGGGCACTATCGTGGCCCTGCAAGATTCGCGGATGCCAAGCAACGCAGCCTTCTACTCGCAAATGCCGAGCGGTACTACGACCGTGCGCTGAGAAAAGCCGTGGAGTGTTCCGGCGAGGAGAGCTTCGACGTTTTCGGAGTCCTGAGTGAACTCGTTTCGTTCTATGGTTACTCTGCGAATGACCTCGCCAGGCGAGACTCCGCTCTGAATCGAATGGTGAATATCGGCAGAAGGGCCGACCGACTCGCTCCGGCTGAAGCGTTCAGCGTGTACTTTGACATTGGCTATCTGATGAAGCTCCTCAGCCGATATTCCGAGGCTGAATCTTACCTGCTTAAAGCGGCTGGCTATCTCGATAGCAGCTCTGCAATACCTCTGGAGAGGCAGGTTTCCAGCCTAAGCGAACTTGGATTTGTTCTGGAAGTGCAAGGGAAGTACGACGAGGCGGAGGAGTATCTAATACGTGCGAGAGGATTGGCTTTAGACTCCACTGTGCAGAACACGACTACTTATGCAATCCTGCTCAAGAACTTGGGCAATCTTCATCTGATCCAAGGCAAGTACGCGGAAGCTGAAGAGGACTACTTGCGCTCGGCCAAGGTTAGGTATAGCATCAACACTAAAGACCCCAATATCGCCGAAGCACTGAACAATCTTGGCGAACTATACTCGCTGCTGCAGAGATATTCGGAAGCGGAGGGGTGCTACAAGGAGGCCATCGGGTTTCGGGAAAATCATTATGGCGTGGATTATCCAGATCTCTATCATCACTTGCGGGGGTTGGGTCGAATCTACATAGCCCAAGGACGATACGCTGATGCCGACACAGTCCTGTTCCGCTGCCTCAGGATATGCAGGCAATCACTCGGTTCTGATCATGTGCACACGGCGCTGACAGAGCAGACTTTCGGCGATTACTATCGAGCTGTCGGCATGTACGGTAGCGCAGAACGTTCCTATCTAGATGCCCTTGAAGTCGAGAAGAAGCGCTTAGGAAGCGGTCACTGGGAGACAGGAGAGACGCTTTACAGACTTGGGCTGTTGTATGAGTCCATGGGGAAACACTCGAAAGCATTGAGTTGTTTCCGTGACCTGATACAAGGCCGCCACAGGTTCATTGCGGACGTGTTTTCATACGCATCGGAGGAACAGAGGCTGCGGTATATTGACCAATATCCGGTGCTTCTGGACCCAATCTTCTCGTTTGCACTCAAAGATTCCATCTCCGATTCGCGGAAACTTGCCCTTGAGATGCTTGTCAGCGGCAAGGCGGTTGTGACAGATGCTGTCGTCGCTGACAGAAGAATCATGTGCTGCTCTGACACCGGGGAAGCTCGCGCTCAAAGGGATACTTTATCTCGCATCTGTGACGAGATATCGAGGCTCACTGTGATCGGTCCTGCCGGTTTGGCGTTGGAGAAACACCAACGGATGCTCGATTCACTGCTAAAAGCAAAAGACTCTGTCGAGGAGAAGATCAGCGCTTACTGCAGCAGATTCGCTGTCGACAGAAGAGTCCAGCGTTCCGGGTCGTCTGAGATTGCTGACCGCATTCCCAGAGATGCAGTCCTTTGGGAGTATGGAGTGTATAGGCCGTATGATTTTGCGACGGTTGGAAACGATACTGAAAGGACGGGTAAGCCAAGATACCTTGCATTCGCGCTTGATTCCGACGGTCATGTTGACCTCAGAGACCTGGGTGACGCTGAGAAGATTGACAGCTTGGTTCTCATGAGCAGAGATATCATCTATGAATCAGGCAAGGCGATTGACGTCGCTTCAAGGCGCTTGTCGGAGAAAAGTCTGAGTCGAGTTACTTCCGAGCTATATCGGCTGGTGTCTCAACCTTTAGAAAGCACGCTTTGCGGTAAAGCCAACATCATCGTCTCCCCTGACGGCCAGTTGAATCTCATTCCGTTCGAGATTATGCGGACTACGGATGGGCGATACGCTGTTGAGAGATATAGCTTCAGCTATCTTACTACGGCGAGGGATCTTTTGGATCCACAGCAGGTAACTAATTCAACTGCGAATACTATGATAATCGCTGATCCTGATTTCGGGAAGATCACCGACAAGCAGGCACAAATCGAAGAAAAGGGTTCGATCCTATGTGGCGCCTGGCCGTTTATGGAGCTTTCGTCTACGCGAGCTGAGGCGAATTCAATCGGCAAGTTGCTCAGGGACAAAGGGGAACTTGTGGTTAACGAGTACTACGGAGATGCTGCTGAAGAGGGAATCTTAAAGGCACTCACTGAAGCGCCACGAATCGTGCACATCGCAACCCACGGATACTTCTGTGGTGGCGCCGAGACCAACTCCTTGCCAGTTGCGCGGAATCCTCTCTTGAAGACAGGCCTGGCTTTTGCAGGCGCGAATTACGTAGTCGGTCAAGATGTGTCAGAGGATCCCTTTGACCCTGACGATGGTATCCTTACGGGACTTGAAGTTTCTAACCTGGATTTGTTTGGTACGGAGCTGGTTGTCCTGTCCGCTTGCGAGACGGGCATCGGTGATATCCGAAATGGCGAGGGTGTCTTCGGATTGAGACGAGCGTTCCGACATGCCGGTGTGAGGAACATGCTCGCAAGCCTATGGAGAGTGCCGGACGCACAAACATCGGACATCATGAAAGGCTTCTATCGGAAGTGGCTGAGCGGATCGACGAAGAATGCGGCGTTCAGAGAGGCTGTGCTCGATCTAATCGCTGATCATCATGCGAAATACGACAGTGTAGCGCTCCCGTATTACTGGGGCGGATTTGTGCTGATCGGTAACCCAGATCCTTTGAACAGAGACACCGCAGCCATTCCCCGTTAGTCGCTGGACCATCCCCGATCAACGAATCTCCAATCTCTTCAAACCGCAGCTTGTTTCCCATCGATATGGTTGCGGGAGCTCGCCTTATAGCAGCGCTCTGGCCGACTGATTTCGTCCGTTTTCTGTTATCCGTGGATAACTGGCCGCATCTTGCTTGACCCCATCGATAATTGCCGTATATTGCAGTTGAACCCACCGGGGCACCAGGTAGAAGCATGCCTGATCAAGGCCCGTCAGAGGTTGCTGCTGATGACAATGATTCTCACTTGATGCACCCTGCCGTCTGTTGGACGGACATGCTCCGACCAATTGGTCGAAATGAAACATTCGCAGTATCACGATTGTCCAGATCGAGGTTGCACCTACCGGAGGAATCTGCCATGAACAAACGCGTAGTCCTGATTGCCATGTTCCTGCTTGTGTGTGCCGCGGGGATATCACAAGCCGATGATCTCTACAAAGCATCAGTAACATCCCGAAGGGACGCTGAACTGCTGAATTCAATCGGAGCAGATCCTCTGCTGAGAATCAGAGATGGCTACCTCTTGCTTCTGAAAGGCGATCAGCCACAGGTTATCAGCTCGGCAGGTGTGACAATCGAGCACGTCGCCACCGACGTGGATCGGCGATCTGTCGCTATCGATGTCACCCGTGATCGTTCAAATGCTCGCTTATTCCCCGTTGTCTATCAAGAGGAGGGCGTCGTACTACTCCGAGTCACTCCAGACGATCTCCGTACCGACGGCAGAGTCTCCGGCCTTGCTCCGGTTCTGACAAGCCATCTGAAGATCGTATACAGGGAACCGTTGAGCGTCGGCAAGTCATTCCCGTCGCGCTCAGTCGACCTCGACTCAATCATGAGTCTGATCCGAACAGACTCGCTTCAGTCGTATGTCACCCGGTTGCAGGCCTTTCCTCCTCGCGTGACCGGGAGCACATCAGATCACTCGTCGCGTGACTGGCTCGTCAGCAAGTTCCAGCAATTCGGCTATGATTCTGTCGTTCTCGATTCGTTCAACTACGGATCCACGCCGTGTCAGAACATCGTGGCATACAAAGTCGGATCGGCCTTTCCGGATCACCACATTGTCATTGGTGCGCACAAGGACGCTGTGTCCGGTTCTCCCGGCGCTGATGACAACGCTTCCGGCACTGCAGGCGTACTTGAAATCGCTCGGATCCTCAAGGACATTGAAACCGAGATGACGTTTGTGTTTGTGCTCTTCAATGCGGAGGAACAGGGTCTTTACGGTTCGTGGCACTATGCCGATGAAGCGGCGACACGTGGCGACAGCATCGTGTTCATGCTCAATCTGGACATGATCGGAGCCGAAGACAACTATTTGGATGCGACCGTGTACCACGGTACTGATCTCACCTACGCAAACTTCTGGAACGATGTCGCCGATTCGCTGCTGAACGTGACTGGTCATCTGAGCGGCACATCGCAATACTCCGACCACTATCCGTTTCAGCAAAACGGATACGACGTCGTGTTTATCATCGAATACGAATTCTCTTCGGTCTACCACAGCTCTCACGACAGCACGAGCTATATGGACTTCAATTACATGACGCGAATTGTCAAGGCCTCGGCCGCGACTGCATTCATGGTTGACGGATGGTACATTCCGAATCCGGGACTCGTATTCACGTATCCGTCCGGCGTGCCAGAGACAGTGCTTCCGGGCGTCCCCACTGAATTCCAGGTGCAAATCACCGGCGCGTCTGGAGGAGTCCCGGTTGAAGGAAGCGGAAAACTGCACAGTTCCGTCGGCGGGGGGCTTTGGTCAACCACCGACATGACTTATCTCGGGAGCAACCTATACGAAGCAACCCTTCCGGCTGCGACCTGTGATGACGGTTCGATCAGTTTCTATGTCAGCGCTGAGGAAGCGCAGGGAGGCGAATTCTCCAATCCATCGCCACTCGATCCGTTTGAGACGTTCGTGGCTACTTCGATTGAGGTTGCCTTCAGTGACAACTTTGAAACGAATAAGGGCTGGAGCGTTTCGGGAGGACTGTGGGCGAGAGGAGTGCCTACCGGTGGTGGGGGCTCCCACGGCAGCCCCGACCCTGCAGGAGGTCACAATTCTCTCAATGTCTTTGGATACAATCTTAGCGGTGATTATGAGGACAATCTACCCGAGCGTCACCTGACGAGCCCCGCGATCAATTGCAGCGGTCTTTCGGGCGTCAAGCTGGATTTCTGGCGCTGGCTGGGAGTGGAACAACCCGATTACGATCACGCCTATGTGCGAGTCAGCAATAACGGCACTACATGGTCAACGATCTGGCAGAATACGGCCGAAGTCGCCGACGCCGCATGGCAGGAGATGGAGTTCGATATCTCATCGATTGCGGACAATCAGCCGACGGTCTACGTGCGATTCACGATGGGCGAAACCGACGGGTCCTGGACATACTGCGGCTGGAACATCGATGATCTCGAAGTCAAAGCTTACGTCTGCGAGGAACTGACAGATTCGGACAGCGACGGTATCGCTGATCTCTCCGACAATTGCCCGCTGATCTACAATCCGAATCAGGAAGACGCTGATGGCGACGATGTAGGCGATGTCTGCGACAACTGCACAGATACGGACAACGATGGATTCGGGAATCCGGGCTTCCCAGCGAGCACTTGTGCTCTCGATAACTGCCCGCTGAAGTCGAATCCGCTTCAGCAGGACTTCGACTCCGACGCCATCGGTGATTCGTGCGATAACTGTATCTATGTCGCGAATGCTGATCAGACTGACTCCGATCAGGACGGCGTCGGCGATGTCTGTGAATGGATCTGCGGCGACGCCGATTCGAGCGGATTCATCGATATTGACGATGTAGTATTCCTCATTATCTATTCATTCGCCGGTGGTCCGCCTCCCGTCCCATTTGAGGCTGGCAATGTTGACTGCTTAGGAATTGTCGATATCGACGACGTAGTCTATCTGATAAACTACATCTTCGCCAACGGCCCTGTGCCATGCGCGGGATGCTGAAGGTGCTACTGGCGGAATGCGAACCTCGCGCGGCATAGAGAATCCCGAGGTCGTCCCAAAAGCTGCGATATGCTCGATTGGAGTAGGTCGGGTTCCGAATGCACCGCAACGGCGGGCATGAGAAACCCGACAACTCAATGTAGAGGCACATCCTCACTATGTGTGTCGGGTTTCTCAATCCGGCTTCGCCGGATATCGGAACCCGACCTACAAAGAATGTCTCTCTCCTGGGTTTTTCAACACTCCCGAAGGCGGGAATCCATCCTAATCCGACTCTCAACATTCGTTTCGTATTACGTGCCAACTTCCAACTTGTGGGACAACCTCTCCTTTCCCGACGCAATCAACGTGCTGGCTTCTGTCAGGAAAGATTCCTGACAGCGCGAGGAAGTGCGGGGAAGTTCCTTGACTTCGAGGTTTGCATCTAATAGAATGTGCCCTATCTAACGAGGATGGTGAATGGAAAAGCTAATCTACCTCGACAACGGCGCCACCAGTTATCCGAAACCCGAAGAAGTTTATGTCGCAATGGATCGGCTCTATCGCCAGTACGGCGTCAATCCCGGGCGATCGGGATATGACCTGTGCGTCTATGCCGGTTCTGTCGTGCATGATACGCGGACGATGCTAGCGCAGTTCTTTGGCGGGACCGATCCTAACAGACTCATTTTCGCCTGCAACGCCACCGATGCGCTCAATCTCGCGATATTCGGAATGCTCAAAGAAGGCGATCATGCAATCACAACCAACATCGAGCACAACTCGGTGCTCCGGCCGCTCTATCATCTCTGGAAGTACAATCACGTCGAGGTTGATCACATTCCGTTTGACGGCGACGGATTTGTCGATCCGGATGACTTCGTCAAGAAGATGAAGAACAACACGCGGCTCGTCGTGGTGAATCATGCGTCAAACGTAGTCGGCACCGTGCAGCCGATCGGCGAAATCGGCGCCCGATGTCGTGAGCGCGGTATTCCCTTCCTGATCGACGCTTCCCAAACTGCCGGCAAGATTCCCATAAACATAGATGAACAATGCATAGACGTCGTGGCTTTCACTGGCCATAAATCGCTTTTGGGGCCAATGGGCATCGGCGGGCTGTATGTTCGCGACGGCATCGAAATCCGTCATACTCGCGCAGGCGGCACGGGTGTCCGCTCGGCGATCCGCACGCACCTTGAGGAATACCCTTATCGCCTTGAATATGGCACTGGCAATCTCCCCGGTATATTCGGACTCCATGCAGGTGTCAAGTGGGTGCTCGACAAAGGCATCGAGAACATCCACAGACACGAAGCAAGACTTCTCACGAAGCTCCGGGATGGCCTCCGCGACATCCCCGACGTGACTCTCTACTGCCAAGACAATCTGACCGAGCACATAGCTGTGCTCGCATTCAACATCGACGGTTTCGATGCCGAGGACGTTGGCACGATGCTCGATGTCGACTACAACATCGCTTGCAGAACCGGTCTGCACTGCGCACCGCTTGTGCACGAACAACTCGGCACCGACAGCATCCGCGGCGCTGTTCGTTTCGGCATCGGCCCGTTCAACACCGACGATGATATCTCGACCGCAATCGATGCAGTCCGCAACATAGAGATGCACACGCGCACAAACCCCGCCCGCCTTTCCGCAGTCTCGCGCAGCAAGTAGAACGCGCTTGACATCGGCTACCGTACGACAGATATTTGTCTCAACGAACCAGTGTAGGTCCGAAGAAAGAGATGGTCATCGGCGCAACGCCGGAAGGAGAAAGTGGGTCGAAACCGCTACGGTTTTGACAGGCTGTGTAGCTCAACACCTCGGCAAATAGGGTTCCGCCCACTCTCGAGGGGTATACCGTATGCAATCTTGCACAGTGGAGGCTTATGTTGCGATCTTGCGCCCTAAAAGTGTAGTGAAGAAATGACATAACCATTGCTAAGTGCTTAACATCATCTATTCATGTCTTGAAACCGAATAGATGTAATCGGGAGAATACTATGGAAATAAGATCCAGTAAGAACTATAGGCACGGATTTGTCTTAACAGAACAAGAGTTGGTTCGGCTTGTTGACACAATAAAGGAACAAATTCGCAAGATTCATACAGAACAACCTATTGAAGAGTCATATGAAATTCGATTCCGAAATGGTGCCATTGCCATTACAAATTCTTTGTCAGAAGTCTTGGCCCAGGAGAATCTAGGTTCCTCGCTAATCTTGAGGCTTGAGGGAACATTTACATCGACAGGAAGTGACGAAGCTGTCTCTATTGCATGGAGGTTTGAGAATCTTGAATCCAGTGATTATGAGAATGAATACTCATTTGGTTACTCTGTGAGAGGGTATGAAAGGGATTGGGTATTTGTAACCAGTTCACAGCTTGAAGAGCGTTTACAACGAGTAAAACGATACAACCTGCGACAACACATTTCTTCTACACTAGTCTTGGCTATTGTCACCGTTTCGTCTCTTGGAACTTTCTCATGGCATATGACTAGAGATTCAATGACAAGTATTGATACAGCCTCTTCAAAATGGGATTACCCAGTGCAACCACCCTCGATCGAGGTCATTGATCTCCCGCCAATTAGCAAAGAAATCGAAGCTGCTCGAGATTCAGGTCTCATAAAGGATGCAGTTGATGCCGTCATTTATCTCCGTAAAGTGCAAGAGAAGAGAGATGATTTGTCCAGGAGAGCACACGCTAATTGGCTAGAAGATCGAGAGAACTGGTGGAAGGATATACATTCTAGAGCGGAGAAAGAGGAGAAACGAGAGATTCCCACCCTTCTAGTACTCGTAATTCCTCCGGGCGTTGTCCTTGTGGCACTTATGGGACTGTCGATCTTCTTGAGAGCATACTATCCCGCTTTCAATTTTTGCTGGGGAGACTACACGGAGGTCTTCAAGAAGAAAGAATCAATAAGAAGATTTGTGGCTGGTGCTATACTTGTTGGTATCTTGGTATCGTTTGTAGGTGGCATACTTGCAAACTTGCTCGGCAGCTAAACGGGGGTACAAACCGGATACATAGTTGGCAGAATAGACCGGATAGAAGGTTGACAGGTTAAGTTGGGCACGGAGGCATTGAGAAGGGGGTGCCGAGGTGCCGTGGAAGGAGACCTGTCGAGTGGAAGAGCGGATGGAGTTTGTGATAATGGCGAAGCGAGGAGAAGAGACGATTGCGGAGTTGTGCCGGAGTTTCGGGGTGAGTCGGGAGACTGGATACAAGTTAGTAGGTCCGAACCCCTGCGGTTCGGACTACTCGCGCGATCTTTGATCACCTGCACATAGGCGGGACCGCTTCGTCCTCCGCCACGGCGGAGAACTTCGGGTACCGCCCTACAGCTTGCAGCGTCACTACCCAAGAGGGATTGACCTACTATCTGCGGGTTCGGACAGCGTTGTCGAAACCGCGATGGTTTTAACCTTCCGTTTGCGCCACAATAATTGACTTGCCTTTGAACGCCTCGTCGATTAATTCTCACGAAATGCTCTGTCAAGCACACATCACAAGCCAGAGATAGGTTTTCGCAAGTGTTCGCAGCAATTGTCAACGGCATCATAAAGGGACGAATCGCGATCATCATCGTGGTTCTTGCGCTCACCGTCGTGCTCGGCTATCACATCCAATTCATCAAATTCGACTCGTCGTCGGATGGCAGCATTCCGAAAGGCGATCCAAGCGCAGAGTATTTCGAGCAGGTCAAGAGCGATTTCGGCAACGATCAGGTTGCCATGCTCGTGGTGATCTCGGATGCCGAGCTTGGCATATTCGAGCCCTCTACTCTTGCCAAGATCAAGCGACTAACAGATTCTATCGGCGATTTCGCAGGTGTGGACAATGTCGTCAGCCTCACCAATTCCCGCTTCTTAACAGGCGCAGGAGGCGAGCGTCTCGCCAACGATCCGATTATACCGGTACTGCCCGAGACAGTCGACAGCGCGATAGCAGTACGAGCACGAGTTCTCAAGAACAAGCTATTTCACAAAACGCTCGTCTCTCCCGACGGCAAGGCCGCCGCGATCAACATATTTCTGTCGAATCTGCCCGACAGCACGCTTCAGTCTACCGGCGTCGATCGCAGAATCAACGAGATTGTCGAGAGTGAATCTGGACCGGAGAAGCTGTTGTATGCGGGTCTGATCCACACGCGCATGGAGATCAACAAAACCATGCATCGCGATCTCAAGACATTCATTCCGATATCGTTTCTGCTGATAGTCGTGATACTGATTCTGTCGTTCAGGAACCTCGCAGGCGTCCTTCTTCCGGCTATCACGATCATGATCTCTGTGACATGGACATTCGGTCTGATCGGCTTCTTCGGAGTTCCGATAAACATGACCATGACTATAATCCCGCCACTGCTTATCGCGATCACATGCGCCTACGCGATATATGTCGTTTCCGGTTTCTATGATCGTTCCCGCACGGAGATGGATTCAAAGAAGGTCGTAAGGGACACACTGCTGTTCATGGCTGCGCCCTTCGTTTCCTGCGTGATCACTGATCAGATCGGCTTCAGCTCGAACATCGTAAGCTCAATCCCGAACAACCAGAAGGCCGCCGTGTGGTGCACGATCGGAGTCGCGCTCTCGATGGCGCTTTGTCTCTCCTTTGTGCCCGCGATGCTGACTTTCGTCAAAGCTAAACACAAGAAGGCTGCCTCTGACCCGGATGAAAGCGAACACGGGCACGGAAGCGACTTCATGTCAAGATTGGTCGAGAGGATCATTCATTTCGATACAAAGCACCCGGTGATCATCTTCTCCGTTGCCGGATTGGTGCTTCTGCTGTCGTTGATCGGGATGTTCAGAATCCAGGTCAACACGGACTTCCTCTCCTACTTCAAGAAGGACTCGGAGATTCGCAAGACAGCCGATATCATCGGCCAGAAGCTCGCCGGTGTTTCGACCTTTTACGTCATTGCCGAATCCGACTCAGCCGACATACTGCGCGACGCCGAAGTTCTTCAGCGAATCGACAGTATCCAGAAATACATGGAGAGCCTGCCAGGGATCGACAAGACAAGTTCAATGGTGAACATACTGAAAGTCTTCCATCAGGCGATGAATAGCGATAATCCCGACTCCCACATCGTAACGTCTTCGCAGGAGGCTCTCGACGAGGCAATCCTGCTCACGATAGATCAGGAAGATCCGGCGGTACGCGCGCATTACGTCGTGGAAGACTATAGCTCCATGGCGATATTCGTGAGATCGCAACTCGTGTCGACCAGCGAGCTCGCCAAAACCATCGAGAAGATTGAGCAATATGCGAGTGGCGTGCTGCCGAAGGAGATTGCGGCGAAAGCAACCGGCACAGTTGTGGTATTCGCCAAGTCAATATCTTCGATCATCAGCTCCCAAGTGAATTCCCTGATTCTTTCGGTGAGCCTGGTGTTCCTTATCATGGCCTATCTCTTCCGGTCGGTCAAGGTCGGTCTCATAACTCTGCTTCCCAACGTTCTACCGATCCTGACGATCTTTGGATTGATGGGCTTCGTCGGCATAACTCTGAACATGGGGACAAGCATGGTCGCCTCGATCGCGCTTGGCATCGCTGTGGATGACACTATCCATTTATTCGCGACTTTCCGCGACTTGTTAGCTCGCGGGATGGATCGCCAAGAGGCAGCAGTCGAAGCCGCAAGGCATTGCGGCAAACCGGTGATCTACACAAGCGTGGCGATGAGCCTGGGATTCCTGGTGCTGTGCCTCTCTGATTTCGGCATGCTCAGCTCGGTCGGATTCCTCGCCGGTGTCACTATGCTTGTCTGCGTTGCCTCTGATCTCTTCATGTCCGTTGCAATCATAACGAGATTCGACCTCTCCAAAAACCCTCGGCGAAAGCCTGCTGCAAGGAATTTGCCGACCGAGGCATCGCAATCCGGCGCCGCGTGAGCGCCTCGCACACCGGCTCGGAGGAGCTTCCTGACACAGAATTGCAAATCGAAACAACCGACATCGTCGTTAGAGCAACTATCATTGGACAATTGCGCTTTTCCAACTATATTTACCTCGATTATTGCCGCCTGGTGGCGATAAGAAAATTGAGAGGTGTTATAAAGATGTTCTTAGTTACAGACAGCGCGAGAACGAAGCTCGCAGAGATACTCAGCTCCGAGCAGGCAAAGAGTAAGAACCTGATCCTCTATTTTGCGGGCGCGGGCTGAAGCGGCCCGCAGATCGGAATGGCTCTGGATGAGTCAACGGATGGTCTCGAGAAACTCGATTCAAACGGGATCACAGCCTACATCGATCCCGCGCTGAGCAAAGAACTCTCCAAGCTCGGCGACATACAGGTCGATTACATTATCAATGAATTCGGACAAAGCGGCTACACGGTTCGAGTTGGCGAACCAGGAACAGGTTGTGCGGGCTGCAGCTGCGAAGGCAGTCCGTCCTGAACCATCAGATATGTGGCCTGTGGCAATCGACTCCGAGTTCCGCCGCAGGCCTTAATGATCTTCCTCCCGTACTGCTCGCTTCCTTTCAGCCTTTCGACCAGGCAAACGGGACTCTCTGTCTCCTGAAATCGATTCGTTATAGACCGTTCTTGACTTGTGGCTAGGCCGCGAGTATAGTAGATCACCCTTGCCACTGGGGGACACGGACTAAGAGGTGGGCGGACCACGGGTTGTGCTGCGATTAGCAGTCGAGGTCACCTGCCTGCAGCCAACTGGACTCAGTACCAAACGTCACGAAAGGAGCCGAGATGGCTTTTGATCACATACGAGTGGAGATCGACAGCGCCATTGCCGTCATCACTATCAGCAGACCAAAGGCCCTGAATGCACTGGACACTGCTACAATTACTGAGCTCTCGGAAGGACTCACGCAGCTGGAAGCAAACCGTGCCGTGAGAGTCGTCATCATAACAGGAGAGGGAGACAAGGCGTTCGTTGCCGGAGCTGACATCCCGGAGTTACAGAGAGCGGACATGGCCGAAGCTATGAAGCTCTCCGCAGCAGGGCATACGCTATTTGCCCGACTGGAAAGCTCCCACTTGGTGACAATCGCTGCGGTGAACGGCTTCGCTCTTGGGGGAGGCTGCGAGCTCGCGATGGCGTGTGACATCCGATACGCGTCGGATGCGGCGAAATTCGGTCAACCCGAGATCAATCTCGGAATCATCCCCGGCTATGGCGGTACACAGAGGCTGCCGCGACTCATTGGCCGTGGGAAGGCTCTGGAAATGCTGCTGACGGGAGACATGATTAAGGCCGAGGAAGCGCTCAGACTCGGTCTTGTCAACGCAGTTTTCCCCCTTGCAGAATTGATCCCTGCGTCCCGCAAGCTCGCCGACAAGATTATCGCAAGATCTCCACAGTCTGTCAGGGCTATCAAACGGAGCGTTCGCTGGGGACTCGATTCGTCGCTCGCGGCAGGGTGTGCGCTGGAAACTGCGGAGTTTGCCGCTGTTTTCGCGACTGAAGACAAGTCCGAAGGAACCACTGCATTCATTGAGAAGAGACCTCCAAAGTTCACGGGCAAATAATCCGAAGAGCCGGCAAGTCCGGCTCTCTTCTCTTTCGCCATCCAACCATTGCAACTGCAACTACACGTCTCGAATCGCATCTTCCGTCTATTAAGAAATACCAACTGTTTCCGATAAATACATTAGTTCCATACCTGAACGCCAACTGCGAAGGGACGGAAGGTGCAAAGAACTGCTCAGAACTGGAACGAAGTGTCCCCGCGTTTCGAATCACAGCGATCCGCTCACTATCGTTCCACCGTCATAGAAACTCTTAAGTGGTTCTGTTCTGAACTCGATTCCAGCCAGATCACCTCCGCGCTCGAAGATCTCTTCTCGGAAGCGCCGTCCTGCAAGTTGATAAGGCTCGGCCTGAACTCGGACGAGCAGGATGACGAGTTCCAGCAACCAAGCCTATACGTTCAGGAGTCTGCCATAGAATGCAACGAAACGCCGTTCTACTCCGAAACCTCAGCCGCGCCGTGCACGTTGGTGCATCTCGAAATAGCAGGCCAATCACTGGATGGAGCGCCCTGGGAGGCGAAGTTGCAGCTTGCTGTCAGCGCAGAGTCCGCTGATGTGTGGCAGACGATACTCAGAAGCATAAGTGCGGTCCCAACCGGCGAACAACTTGTCGCGCCGCGAAACAGGGAAACCCCGGAGGCCGACGACACAGAGCTAAGACCGGAGAATGATGCAGTAGTAGTCGGAAGCGAATTGATGGCTATTGAGCTCGCTCACCTTCTTCGTAACCCCCTCGGTTCAATCATGGCGGCTGCAGGACTGCTTTCGGACTGTGATGAGTCGGCGAAGGAGTCGGAGAACGCTCAACTCCTCGATATCATTCAGTCTCAATCGGCGAGGATTGACAAGATGCTGCGCGATCATGTGCTCGCCTGCGAAGAGCCACAGACAAAATGGACCCGGGTCAATCTTGTCGATATTCTACGCGACTCAGCGTGGGGTTCTTCGGACAACCCTGGAGTGCCTCGGATTGCCATGAGCTTGCCGCCACAGGAGGGCAACGACGAGTCATCCATAATCAAATCCGATAGATCTCTGCTCTTGCAGTTGTTCAGGTTCCTAATGACAAATATCCCAATGAAGTTGACCGGTTGTGAATCCCTGAGCGTTCGAATTCGGAGAACAAGAAGCTCAGCTCTCGTCCAGCTGGAATACAACGGGAATGAACTCAGGCCGGAGATACTAAGGATGGTCGTGTTACCCTTTTCTGCCACCAAGGAAGGTGGATCCGGTCTGGACGTTGCGCCAGTCCACGGCATCTTGAGCGCGCTGCGCGGGGAGGTGTCAGTGGCTCCCTCTAAGTTGGGAACAGTTCTGACCGTGACTATCCCCGTCAATCAAAGTGATAACAGAAACAACAAGTGTGAAAGGTAGATCGGAGCAATGGGAAGAATTCTGATTGTCGATGATGACAGGTCGTTCTGCCAGTCGTTGTCGATCCTCTTGACAAGACACGGATGCGAAGTGTTCACTGCGCTCACCGGCCGTGAAGCGCTTGAGGCTCTGAGCAAAGAGAGCTGCGACGTCGTTATCACTGACTTGAAGATGGAGGAGATGTCCGGTCTCGACTTGCTCAGACGGATACGAGCGAATTTCCCTGAAGTCGAAGTCATTCTGTTGACTGCCTTCGGATCGATTCCTACAGCAGTTGAGGCAATCAAGGCAGAGGCGTTCGACTATGTCACGAAGCCATACAAGAATGCCGAGCTACTCGTGGTAGTTGATAAGGCCATCGAGAGAAGACGCTTAGTTGCCGAGGTCAAATACCTCAGGGAAGTCTTTGACTACAAATACAATTTCGGAGCCATAATCGGTCAATCGACGGCAATGCGGAAGGTCTGCGAGTCAATCTCCAAGATTGCAGCGGAAGACTCGCCGGCGCTGATCACCGGGGCATCCGGAACGGGAAAAGAACTGGTGGCAAAGGCAATTCACGACAATTCGCAACGCAAGGCCTCTCATTTCATGGCGATCAATTGCTCCAGCCTTCCTTCTGAAATCGTGGAAAGCGAGCTCTTCGGTCGCGTGAGGGGAACGTCAATGAAGCATGGCCAATCTGCCGTGACCGGATTGATATCCGAAGCAGACGGAGGAACGATCTTCGTCGATGACGTGGCAGACCTGCCCATATACTCGCAGAAGCGACTCCTAAACGTCATGAAGACGGGCATGATCACTCCAATAGGCGCCGACACTCCTCGGGCGGTAAACGTGCGCATCATTGCTGCGACCTCAAGAAACCTGGCTCCAGCATCTGAGCAGGGAGTCTTTGACAAGGAACTGTACGGCAAGCTTGCTTCGATCTCGATCTTTCTCCCGACTCTTGCTGAACGCGGCGACGACATTCTTCTGTTGGCCGAGCACTTCGTCAAGAAATACACGCGAGAGTTCGGCAAGCAGCCGATGAGTATGACTCCGGAGGCTGCACGCATGCTGCTTAAGCATACATGGCCGGGAAACGTTCGCGAGCTCGACAGTGCTATCAAACGAACAATTGCGCTGACCAACTCGACAAGGATCCGGCCGGAGGACATGGTTCTCGTTACCGAGCCCGCCGAAGGGCAACACAGTCTCAAGCTGATGTCCTGTGGTGAGAAGAGCGCGTCCCTTGAAGAAAAAGAGCTGGAGTACATTGTCTCGAGCCTCAGAGAGAACAACTGGAATTACACCAAAACCTCAAAACAACTTGGAATTGGACGCACGACTCTATGGCGAAAGATGAAGAAGCTGAGAGAATTCGAGAGAGAAGCGGCACGCACCGAGAATGTCACGAAATAGGCTGAAGTACTTGCAGGAGTATTGACGCGATCATGATGTCAGAGCCTCGCCATAGTCGACCGACTAATTCCCTGCCCGAGACGGGTCGCTCGGCACACGCAGTCGGAGCGGCTCTGATCGTGGACTATGGCCGAACAGACCTCGACATTGCAGAGAGAGCGCTTCGCGGGGGGATGGCATGAAAGCACTTGACCAGGCAATTGACCGCGCCGTCACATCTCCTGCGAGCTTCGATCTTGATGCACAGATGTCCGTCTACTGTCCGCTCCAGAAGACCGTAGAATCCTCCGGGTCTATCAAAGAGCTCTTTGCCAGACTCACAGGCAAGCTGGACAAGTTCTTCTCTATCCACCGAGGTTCATACTCCCTCTATGTACCTGAGAGACAGACAATGAAAGTCCCCGTCGTGTGGGAAGATCACGAAGTAAAGTCAGGCATCGTGATAAATGTTGCTGCGAGCCAGTCGCTGATGAGGAATGTCTTGCAGAATGGAACGATCTTTGTCGAAGACTTCCCGTCGCACTTCAAGGGGAACATTGTCGAAAAGAAGCTGCTTCTCGCAGACGACTCCAATTCGCTCTCCGTCATTCCGCTACTACACCGGAGTGAGCAGATCGGCACGCTGAACTACGCCTCAGCGGCTCCATTCGCATTCTCGGTCTTCAGCAGCCACCTGTTCGACTACCTGTTCAAGATGGTGTCGGAGAGGTTCCATGCTCTTCAGCGCTGATCAAAAAAGTACTTGTCTGATCTCCGTAATGGACTATCTTTACTTGCCGAAGACGGGAACCCGGAACGCACGAAACTGTTTCTGATTGTGGTTGATTGCCGCAGTCAGAATAGAAAGTTGTTTTGACAAAAGGCGAATCGACAGGCAAGCAGAAAGAGTTCGAACAGATCGCGCTGAGTCATACGGATGCGCTGTTACGAACGGCTCTGCGTATGACGAAGAACGAGAGCGACGCAGAGGATTTGGTCCAGGAGACTATGCTCAAGGCATATAGGTTTTTCGACAGGTTCGAGAGGGGCTCGAATATCAAAGCTTGGCTCTTCAAGATAATGACAAACATCTTCATCAACGACTACCGCCAGAAGAGCAGGAAACCGACCGGTGTTTCGTACGAGGACGTTGACGACAATTTCCTGTACCATCAAGTCGAAGGCTCGCATGGCAGCGCTGCCGATCCGGAAGAGATTCTGTTCTCCAAGATGATGGACACTGATGTGCGAAAGGCCATTGACGAACTGCCTGAGGACTTCAGAGTCGTGGTCGTGCTCGCCTTCCTCGAAGGTTTTTCCTACGAAGAGATAGCTGAGATCGCTGATATTCAACTCGGAACAGTCAAATCTCGTTTGCATCGCGCTCGCAAGCTTCTTCAGAAAGGCCTCTGGAATTATGCTTTGCAACGGGGATTCATGGCGGAAGGGAGCAAATGAACTGCCGCGAAGCGTTACAGCACCTTTACGACTATCTCGACAAGGAACTCACTGATGACATGGTTCGAAAGATCGAAAACCACCTTTCGACCTGCGATCATTGCTTGGACAAGTTCGAATTCGAGAAGCTCCTACATGAAATGCTCGCGAAGAAGGGACAGGTCAGTGTCGACGCTGAACCGCTCAAAGCCAAAGTAATGGAGCGGATAAAGCAGCTAGAAAGCGAGGGCGATTCCGCAGGTTTTTTTAACCGATACAGACCGTACATCGCCGCGGCAACGGCCGTTGTGCTTGTCATTGTCGGTCTATTTACTTACCTGAAGGACTCCGACTCAAAGCTGTTCGCCGCGTTCGTGAAGTGCCACTCAGATACTGACCACGGCGATACGGCCCAAATGACACCGGCGGAAATCGAATCGTGTCTGAAGCACTTCAAGCAGCTCCCTGATGATCTCTTATTGTCTGCATCGGATCGCAACCTGGCGACGGCAGTAGAAGCCGACTACGAAGGAGAGCAGGCCCTCCACTTGACCTATCACCCGTACCGGGGGGCGGACGTATCGATCTTCGTTATTGCCGACACGAGTTTCACTCCGCGACATGACATGCAAGTCGTTAACCACGGTCAGAAACGATACATGTGGGCGACAATGGACGACACTACTGTCTTGCTCTGGAAATGCCATAACGTCTGGTGCGCCGCAGTATCGACACTCGATGCCGAAACTCTCATTTCGTTCGTGTCGACTGACTGAAAAGCCCCGCGCTTCACTGCCTCCCCGACACAACCCAATCACCGGCACTCAGCACACGGCTCTGGTCCTCCCGAGAAGATGAAATTGATCAGGTAGACCACGTCATCAATGTCAACTGGTACATCGCCACCACTGCAGTCCACATCGCCTGACTCAAGCGGAACCGGATCGGGACCGGACGCGAAGATGTAGTTAATCAGATAAACCACGTCGTCAATGTCCACTGCTGGATCGCCACCGCTGGCATCGGCATCACCGCATGTGTACTGCGGGTCGCACGCATCTCCCTTCCCGTCTTCGTCCGTATCTTCCTGACCTGGATTGGGCACTAAGATGCAATTGTCGCACGAATCGCCCAGAACATCGCCGTCACTGTCTTCCTGAGCAGGATTGGCACTAGACGCGCAGTTGTCGCATGCATCGCCTAAGCCGTCTCCATCAACGTCGCTCTGCGTCGGGTTGAACGCCAATGGGCAGTTGTCTAACGGGCAGTCGTTCTCGGGATGACCGGGATCGCCATAGTTGTCGCCGTCCTGATCGACGCACTGGTAATCGCCGAACGACCAGATTTGCGAGTACTCGGTTGAATCGCCGGACGCTCGAAATGCCTTCACGCGCCAGAAATAGGCGTTGCTGTCAAGAGCAACCGGTGGGACGAAGTTGTTGTCAGTGAGACCGGCATACACACGATACGTTGACGTGAAATTCGGGTCGTCGCTGATCTCCAACCTGTACGAGTCCTCGTCTTCGTGCCAGCATGTAGACCACGTGAACGTCGGCATCGGATCGAAATCGGGATCGCCATCCGCTGGCGTATATAGCCTCGGCTTCATAAACGGCATCAGAAATCGGGTTGCATATGCATCCTGTGTGCCGTCGCGTGTATCAGTCCAGATAGCGCTGATGGTGTCATGCTTCGCATGAACGCCAATGTACTCGGCAAGCAATCCGGCCAGCGGCTTGCGCGCCGGTTGCTGAGTGATGTCAAGCGTGCCATTGGGCAAGCGAATATCGGACGGAATACCCGGTCGAAAGACAAACGCATCCGAAGGATCACTTGAGACTTCTGATATCCGCATGTTCGTCGTAAACGTTTCAGCTCCGTCGAAAGAGGCGGCGAAGTACGAATCGAATTTCCAATGCGCTGGGTCATTGCGCTGGTCGTAGAAGATCACCAGCACCACACCATCCTCATTCACGAAAAGCCACGGGTGGAACTGGTCAACGTTCATCCCGGGCTCGTCATCATTGACAACCAGCCGATCTGACCATGTAATGCCTTTGTCGGTTGATACGCGAACGGTCACGTCTGTCTCAACAAGCTCATCGGATGAGAATTGGCACTGTGATATGTACATGCGGTTCCTGTAAGGCCCGGACGTTATGTCACAGTCGCCGTTCGGCATCCCATAGACATTGACACCTCCGTCGACGTAGTCATAACCCAAGTTGTTCGTGAACGCCTTAGCCGGAATGGAAAACGTCTGTCCACCGTTGATCGAGAAATTGTGCATGATCGCAAGCTCAAATGTGCAATCAAACGGGTCAATCACGTTATATCCTTGCCAGAAGACATGGACGCCTCCGTCGGCATCTACGATCGGAATCGAGAACTGTCCGGCATCCACGGTGCCACAAGATTCGAAGACACCGGGAGGCCCGACAGTGATCGTGTCGTCGAACGAAGCTGTCCCGTCGGTCGACCGGACGAACAGGATGCGCGTGGGGCCGTTGTAGAACCGCGTCCATGAGCAGTAGTAGTTTCCGTCGTATGGCCCCGCAGTCCTGTCGACAGCCGTGAACTGCTTGTCTTCAAACGTTCCATTCAGCCAGACACAGGTGTTGACCTGAGGCAGCCACGAAACGCCGTTGTCAGTCGACTTGCGAACCACGACGTAGCTCTGTCCGGGGGAGTTGGGATTGTAGCTGAGCATGTTTGCATAGAAATTGCCGAATCTGTCTCCCGTGAGGCATGGATCGGACTGCTGGTAGCCAACCGGAGATGCGGTGAAAAGGGAGTCACTCCAAGTCATACCCCCGTCCGTGGATACACCTATGCCAAGCCTGCGATAACCGAGCCTCCAATCGCGCCAGTCTGCGATAACAATCGAGGCATCGAGCGGGCTAATCCAAATCTGCTCCTCATTCTGCAGAAACTGTGTGACGTCAGAGTTCACCTTGACATTGGGCGGTGTCGCCTGCGCTGATCCTGCGCTCAGCAGGATCCAAGCGACAATCGCAGCCGCGATGCTGGTAGCGTGTTTCCAATACATTCCGATCCTCCCGATCTGTTCGTGGCACGATTCGATAGGCAGAACACTATTGACTATTGCGAGAACGACAACGAAGACGTCCTCAGGTGTATCTACGGATGAGAACGCAAAATGTTCAACATAACCGGTGGGTATCTGGAGCCAAAACGCGTGGGACCGCAGCTTCCAAATCGAGTCGCGGAATTCGAAAGAGCATGGAATTGAGAAGCAGCCTCTCAAGCGAAGGCGATACCGCACAAAATCGGGTGCTTCGCTCAGCCTATGTGCAATCAGTGCACGGTTCCGGCCCGCTGGCGAAAACGTAATTGATCAAGTAGACCACGTCATCGATGTCAATCGGCACAGAACCTCCGCTGCAGTCAGCATCGCCAGCCTCGATCGGAACCGGTGCCGGCCCGCCTGCGAATACGAAGGTTATGAGAAAGACAATGTCGTCGATGTCAACGAAGCCACTTCCATCGGCATCGCCACAGAGCATACAGCACGATTTGCCGCGCAACTCGACTACCAGCGGGTTCAGTGCCGACGAATCGCTGTGGTACACGAGAGCAGTGTCCAGCATGTCCACTGCCGACAGCGATTTCCAGGCAATCAGTAACGAATCAGTCCGCGCCGGACCCCACTGGTGTGGAAGCGCTGTAAGCGCAGTCAGATTCTCCGGAGGATGGCACACGAAAACGACACTGTCGATCGTCACGTTGCCGTATCCTTCTTTCGCAAGTCGAATTGCCGAAGTGTCGGTTTCTCCCACTCCGATCGAGTCGAATTGCACGGTGCTTTCAATCATAAATATTGCGGGAGCCGTGAACAGAGGCAAA
>JAGVNY010000153.1 GCA_020053015.1 Candidatus Zixiibacteriota bacterium
AACATCCATTTCACCAAGCTGCCTGGAGTCCATTGGGCTAGTTGGTCCCACCCAACTCTTGGAGAAGGTCACGAACTCGGGATGGTCCTCTATCTGAACCGATTCAACCAACTTGTCGTAGACCTCTTTATGGCTCCCCGTCAAGAAGGCTGCCACCGGCGTGTAGCGTCTCAATCTCCATCTCGCACTGTAGGCCTGCACTTGTTGATCTGACGGAGGATTACCTGTTTCCTTCTCTATTTGTTTCTTGTAGACATCCAAGTCAGGCCCCGCTGCCACCCAATCAAGGTAGACTTGTTGTGTCTCCGTTCGGGCGAGGCCAAAAGCTCTCTTGAGAAGGACGTAGAATTCGTGGTGAATTGGAGTATCGTCAAAGTGTCCTTTGTTCGATATCCAACTCTCGATTTCCACAACACTTGTTTCAGAACACTCCGTAAGCAAGTGTAATTCGATGCGACAAAACACAGGATACTTCTGTTCACGGAGAGTCCTCAGAACTTCAGTCATCGATGTACCATTGCGAACAAACCTGACTGAGGCGTCTCTGAGGTGGTTGATGAGACTGTCCTTCAATCTGTCCGTACCGCTGTTCTGTTCATTTTCCTCGATAGCTGGTCTCGCGATATAGGTATAATCAGTTGTCTCATCGGGGTTACCCCTTGCCTTGTGTTCCAGCCTTATAGTCTTTGATAACTTGTTGCATAACAGCTTTAGAAAGCGAATAGGGTCCCTTTCACTTAGTAGGGACACCGCTCCCAGCAGCCTATCATAATGCCACTCTTCAACAAAAGCTTCTGCATCCGGTGGCAAGTCAAACCCCACGGACTTTTTCTGATGTTCGTACTTCTCTTCGTCTAACCATACATCCAGAATTGTGTCGGCTACTTCAAATGCAGCATCATCTTGATTCTCAGCAGCCAGCTTGGCAACAAGCTCACCTAATCGAGTTGGGAGAAGTGTGATTGTATGATATCTGTCTCGGATCCAATTCTTTGCCTTCTTAGAGAAAGAGACTATCAGTTCCGATGGGAGCTTGAGCGCGATTTCCACCAGTTCCTGATGGACCCGTGCATTAGTGGTATCCTCGACTTTACTGATGATGTCTGCAACCAGTCTTGGCGCTTCTGAGGCGCACTTTATCAAATATACTGACTGTGGCCAAGAGGGACACGAGATCGCACCGTCCGGGTGAACGACAATATCTATCGGCTTCGTGAAGTATCCAGCATTTGCTAGCACGGGCAGCCAAGCGGCATTCGAGGTATTCCGAAAGAAGAACTCTATTACAGCTGATCTCAAGAATAGTTGCTGTAGTTGTTGCAGGTCGTTCGAACTTGGCGCTGGTTCGTCCATCAACTGGCGAACATGCCTTTCGATGTCGAAGTAACCAGATATCAGAATCTCGAGAATCGTCTCAAACCAATCCAGTCTCTTTCGAAACTCGTCTTGGCTTACGTTCTCACAGTGATGTGCGATTTTGGACAGCCATATCCGATATTCGTCCAGAGCTTTTGCTGCCCGGTTCTTATCTTCATCGCTTGGGCTACGTCCTTGATTGATCGTCTCGATAATAGCAGCGAGCCGCTGCCGTCTGCTCATTTGGGAATCACTATAGTACTTATCCAATTCAGCAACTTTGTCGCGAAGCTCTTTGTCTGTAGGATTTTGCCGATAGAGAAACGACAATTCTCCTATCTTTTCATAGGCTCTTCCTTGCGAGTCGTAATTCGGGATGTCGGGGAAAGCTTCGTGCAGCTGTTGAATTAGCTCACGTGCAGAGTGTGCTGCTTGAGTAATATTCTCAGGATTACGATAGACCGAGAGAGCATAATGAACGCCGTAGTAAATCGCGCCTAGTCCAGGTTTTCTCCTTTCTAGGAAGTTGCGCAAAGCAGTCTGCCTTGCGGACAGGGCCACACGACCTTCCAGATCATTTGGCTGCTTCGGTTGAAGATTGTTGCTTTCGCCATCTGTCATTGTCAGTGTTTCTTATCTTTCGGCGGGCAAGGGTCGTTCGCCGGTTGTACCGTGTCGCTGTCGCGAATCGGACCCGATGGTTTGTGGATGCGAACTTCGCCACCGCCACTATTGGCAGCAAATTGCTTGGCCAGCTTCTCGGCGTCTCGCTGTGTATCAGCGGTGGCGCTAGCCCGGTCGGCTCCGGCACGTTTGACTTGCCATTGCCCGGAGACCTTGTTCTTAGTCACATGATAATTTGCCATGTTGTGTTTCCTCATATTTCGAATACTGATTGCACCACACCCAGAATCTGGAAATCGCTCGTCAGAATAATGGGCTGATGCTGTCTATTAGTTGATTTTGGTTTAAGGACGACGGCGTGGGTTTGTCGGTGGAACTCCTTAATAGTTGCCTCGCCGTCGATCAGGGCGACGACGGTATCGCCGTTATCGGCGGTTGGTTGTTGTCGGACGAGGACAAGGTTGCCGTCGTGAATTCCCTTTTCGTTCATAGAATCGCCGGTAGCCCGAAGGAGAAAATAGCGGTGTGGCTTTCGCGCCAGCGCGGTCGAGACCGGGTAGGTGCATTCGATATTCTCCTCAGCAAAAACTGGCGTGCCGCATGGAGCTGATCCTACCAGGGGGACGTTCACAGTCTGCGCATGTGAGTCTGATCCGGGCAGGTCGGTTTTGAGCCGTATCTGACCGCGGCCGGGGCGGCTGATATACCCCTTCGCTTCGAGCTTCTCAAGGACATAGGATACTGACCGGGGGGAGCTATATCGGAGTTCTTTCATCAGTTCCCGGACAAGCGGAGCCCGTCCTTTATGAAGGATTGAGTTCCTGATAGCCCGAAAGGCGTCAAGTTCTTTATCTGTAAGCGGTTCTGTTTTCATACTGCCTTTAGCTTATAACTGTTTATAATGGCTTGTCAAGCAGAAAAGACACTTCTTACCCCTCGGCTACCTAAGGGGGCGAATTAGGCTATCTGCGAAGCTTCGGTGTTGCTGATATGCAATGACCGTGCGGCTTCGGACACGGTGAATACCCTAAGCCGTTTGCTGCCGATGGTAGCAATCAGTTCGGTTTCTTTTGGCCCAAGAACTGTCATTCTATTTCGATTAATCATTATTGCGTCTCATGAAATGATGATAGAACAAGAAAATGCGGCTTGTTAAGGAAGATTCCGATTTGATGTATGGTATACCGAAGGGAAGCCCACTGAAAATTCCGTGTATAGTCAAGAATTGATCTCCGGCCAAAAGCGCTCTGGTATAGATGACTTCTTATATGTTAGCATACAACTCTTTCTAACATTCTTCTAACAGAATCAGCCAAAACAGCAGAAAACATAGGAAAACACCAGACACCGTGTTTCCCGTAAGTCATTGCTGTTGTTACGGGTTGGTGTCTGGTGCTTTCTGCTGTTCGGACAGATGAGTCGGCTCATAACCCGAAGGTCGTAGGTTCAAATCCCAGCCCCGCTATTGGAATCGGGTCTCCGAGGGAAAGCTACTTCGGAGCCTTTTTGTTGGTGGGCAAAGACTCCTTCTGAGAGATAGGCCACAAGTTCTGTAAATCGAGCCTGTATATTGAGATTAAACGCAGCAGATTTGACTGGCAATCAATGCTATGACCAGCTATAGTGACTTCGTCGCCGAATCGACAATCAGTCAGATGAGACGCATGCTCAATCATGAGGGAAGTGAGTCAAATGAGCATTAGTGCCAATATCCTGCAGGCAATTGGAAACACGTCGCTGGTACAGCTTCGAAAAGTGGTTCCGCCTGGCAGTGCGAGGGTACTTGTGAAACTCGAATGGGAGAATCCGACCGGAAGCATGAAAGACCGTGCGGCGCAGGCCATGATCTTGAGGGCTGAGGAGGATGGCCGTCTGAGACCCGGGGATACCATCGTTGAGTACACGGGCGGTAGCACGGGCATATCGCTGGCATTGATCTGCGTTGCGAAGGGGTATCATCTGCATATCGTTTCGTCCGATGCCTTCAGTCAGGACAAGTTGAAACATATGTCCGCTCTCGGTGCGGAGCTGACACTGATACCGAGCGAGGGTGGCCTGACCACCAAGAAACTGATTCTGGATATGATCGAGGCCGCCAGAGAGCTCAGCAAGAAGCCGCATACTTACTGGGCCGACCAGCTTAATAATCTTGACAGTATTGCAGGGTACTATCCATTGGGTGAGGAAATCTGGAGCCAGACTGACGGTGGCATCGACGCTTTCGTGCAGTGCGTCGGCACCTCGGCTTCGTCAAGAGGTGTAGCAACCGCGCTCAAGCGTCATAGTCCAAATATCAGGATAGTGGTGGTAGAGCCGGCTGAGTCCGCCGTATTGTCGGGAGGAACAGCGGGACCGCACAAGATTGAAGGAGTGGGCATTGGCTATACTCCGCCGCTTTGGGAGCAGAGTCTCGTGGACGAGATTATCGCGATTAAGACAGACGACGCGAAAGCGATGGCCAGACGTTTAGCCCGGGAAGAAGGACTTTTTGCTGGAACATCCTCAGGAGCGAACGTCATTGCGGCGATGCGAGTAGCTGAGCGACTGGGACCAGAGGCTACGGTAGTCACGCTGATGGTCGATTCTGGCCTGAAGTATCTTAGCACGGACATCTACAGAGATTAGAGAGCCTTTTGCTCACCTATGATCTCTGACGGATGCTCCATCTCGCAAATCCTCACTCCACCTGATCCTGCGAGTTCTCATTCGCATTTGTTAGATGTGTCGATTGAGGTTTCATATTTCTACGTGCTCCCTGCAGACTCCGAGGCACGACCTGTCGGAGTAAGCGAGCAATTTGGAACTCGTGGTACAACCTCTCTTTTGCCGAGAAACGAAAAGTGTCATAACTGTCAATTCTGAAAGTTGCCTACGGCAATTACTGATTGACTTGAGCACGAGATATTGACATCTTCACCGCAAATCGCAGCGAAACATTCTCAGCGTGGAGGCGAGACATCGTACTTGACGTAGGCGGGAAACGAAACTCTGCGCGCATTGTGGTTCAATCTGACCAGCATCTAAGCAAGGAGATTACGAGATGGACTCACACAACGTCGAAGTAGTAAGAGCCTTCATAGAAGCTATCAACAAGGGTAGCGTCCCCGATCTTTCGAAATTGATGGCTGACGATCACACATTCGTGGATTCGAGCGGCGGAGTCACGTCGGGCCGCGAAACCATGGCGACTGGATGGAGTCAGTACTTCCGCATGTTTCCGGATTACAAGATCGAAATCCAGAACCTGCTTCAGGATGGAGAGATAGTCGCCGTTTTCGGGTCGGCTTCCGGAACCTTCAACGGTAAGCGCGGGCTTGTCCCCGAGAACAGGATTGAAATGCCAGCCGCCTGGAGAGCAATAGTGGAAAAGGACAAGATCAAACGCTGGCAGGTCTACGCGGACTGGACGCAAGGCTGCAAGATAATCGACGAGGACGGAATGCATGGGTGACAAGGCGTATCAAACCGATCAAACTGGAGTGATGCTATGCTCGTGTGAGGGAGGACTCCGATGATGAGTGTCTATTGGAGCAGGTTGATCACGGTATCGCTGATCGCAGTCATCTCAGCTTGCGAGCTGTTAGCCCAGGGCAGCCAGAGTGCCGACCCCTGTGCCATCACACTCCCATCAAACCTAACCCTCGACGAACCGGCACCGCAGACATATAGACTTACAACCATCTGGTACAATCGTGACGTGCACGGCAAAGCCACAGGCAAATACATAATCAGCGGCGTTTACACGCGCGGCTTGCCCGGAGACACAGTGCGCTGGAACAACATAGAGATCGAGGTCTTTGGCGGTCCAATGCAAGAGCACTCGGACACCTTGATGTTTCCCGCATTGGAAGGATTGTCCTATAGATCGCCGGATGATCTGATAAGTCCTGGCCTATTCGCGGCCTTCCCGGCCGATGAGTCTCAGCACCTTCTCAAAACATTGGTTTGGGATGCGATAGCGTTCGAGGCATTCTCCTGGAATTACTTTGACCAACTGAAATTGAACCAGCCCATTCGCGCAGCAGACCTTGAAGGGACCGCGATCGACATGGCAGGCTGGGGAACCATCAAGATGCAGAATCTTGAGCTGACATGGACTGGAGTTACCGAATTGAACGGGAGAAAATGTGCAACGATTACGTATCAATCATTCGTCAATCCAGTTAAGTCAAATCCCTTTTCCTCTCAAGCAAACGGTAGGTCTCTGTATTGGGGGAGCCTCTACGTTTCGCTGCTCGACAAGCAAATAGAATTTGCAACCATGAATGAAGACATCGTCATGGAAATCAAGTCGAATCCCGAATTCGGAGTGAGGACGATTAACATACAGAGAGAAGTCAGATTCGAAAGGAATTGACAGGCGTTACTCAATCTTCCCGTCACGTTTGTGGTCAGTTTGTGAGCTATGTTAAAGCACTTGCGCAGCCTGGACCGAGGGAGTACGTCAACGACAATGGAACGCAACGTTGGACTACCACGGCATTGGCATCCCCACCTCATCACCCCTGCTGCAGAATCGGCTTCCAGAGGAACCCCTGATCAGCGCAAGTTCGCGTTCTCAATCTCTCCTGCGAATTGGGGTTGTCCCACAAAGACACCCTCTTACATCGAGCTGCTCGCTTCCACGGGCATGAGCTCCTCGGCCTGGTTCGCTGGCTGAGTTTTGCGGGACAGAATCGTGTATACGACCGGCACGAAGATGAGAGTCAGGAAAGTTGCGACCGCCACGCCACCGACTACCGAGATGCCGAGAGGACGGCGAGATTCAGCGCCTGCGCCGAGCCCCACGGCAATTGGCAGAATTCCGAATATGGTCGAGAACGATGTCATCAAAATCGGACGAAGGCGTGTTCTTGCCGCCTCCACCACGGCTTCGAACAATTCCGCATTGCGATGTCGCAACTGATTTGCGAACTCAACTATCAGGATAGCGTTCTTAGTCACCAGCCCGATCAGCATTATGAGCCCAATCTGCGAGTAGACGTTTATGCTTTGACCGAAAAGGAAAAGGGACAAGAGCGCGCCGAGAACGGCCAACGGTACCGACAGAAGAATCGTCAGCGGATGAATGAAGCTCTCGAACTGAGCTGCGAGCACCAGAAAGATGAAGATAAGTGAGAAGCCAAAAAGCCAATACAGACTGCCGCTTGATTCGCGATATTCGCGGGACTGACCGGCAAGCTCTCGCCGTATCGACGAAGGCAAATTGACGCCTGCGATGCGATCAAGATCGTCGAGGGCTGTGCCGAGCGTTACTCCCGGCGCCAGACTGGCTGAAACGGTGGCAGAACGAACACGATTGAAGTGGTTCAATTCCTTCGGAGCAACAGTCTCGTTGACGGACACGACATTGGTCAGCTGCACCAATCCTCCATTGGCTCGCACATATATGTCCCGTATGGAAGCAGGGGTCGAGCGATCTGATGCGCGCAGTTGCGTTATCACATCGTACTGCTTGGAGCCGCGTTTGAAATCTGTCACGACGCGCCCACCGAGGAAAGTCTCCAGAGTCGTTCCTATGTCGGTCACCGACACGCCGAGCTGCGCAGCACGGTCGCGATCGATCGTGATATCAAGCTGAGGCTTGTTCAAACGAAGGTCCGTATCGAGGTTGATCATGTATCCTAACTGCTGAGCGTTTGCCATCATGACGTTGACCGCCTGCTGCAACTCATCATATGTGTCAGCCTGGAGTACATACTGCACGGGAGAGCTGAAGTCCTGTCCGAGGCTCGGCGGGTTTATAAGGAATGCGAGAACTCCCGGAATCCCCAGCAGCTGCGGAAACACACTCTGCACGATCTCCATCTGCGAGCGATCTCGTTCTCCGAAGTCCTTCAATCGCAGGAAGACAAACCCGTTGGTAACTCGTCCCGGTCCCCCGAAGCCAAGGCCGGTTGCTGTGAACAACCCTTCTCGTTCCGGTAACGACATCAGGATGCTCTCCACCTGTTGCATGTAGCGATCGGTGTACTCAAGCGTCGAGCCCTCCGGAGCCAGTACTATTCCAAAGCCGATGCCGCGGTCCTCGGTTGGAACCAATTCGCTTGGCACGGATTTCAGCAGCACGCCGATTACCACAAACAGTACCACCATGATCGATACCATTATCGTCCTGTGACCGAGCGACCAACGAAGTACCCTATCATATGCGCGGTCCATCCAGACGAAGAAAGCGTCGAATGATCTCGTGGCCCAACCTCTGCCGGCCCCGTGAAGAGGTCGAAGGATTTTCGATGAGATCATGGGAGTAAAGGTCAGCGCGACAAAACCTGAGATCAGCACGGCTACCGCGACGACAATGCCGAATTCGCGGAACAGACGACCGACGTTGCCGGTGAGGAACGAAAGAGGAACGAACACGGCAACGAGTGTGATTGTGGTTGCAAGAACCGCGAACCCGATTTCCTTCGATCCGTCGAAGGCAGCTCGAACTCGACTCTTGCCAAGCTCCATGTGTCGGTAAATGTTCTCGAGCACAATAATTGCGTCATCAACGACAAGTCCGATGGCGAGCACCAGTCCCAGCAGAGTCAGGATATTAATTGTGTACCCGAGCACGAAGACGGCTATGAAAGCTCCGATGATCGAGATGGGTATGGCAAGTGTAGGAATAATTGTCGCGCGGACGCTCTTGAGGAACAGGAGAATCACAAGCACCACCAGGCAGATTGCGATGATGAGCGTCTCGCTCACTTCGGCAATCGAAGCCTGAATGAATTCAGCGGAGTTGTAGGCTACCTGGAGTCTCATTCCGTCAGGCAGTAATTTCGACAGGTCCGGCAATTCGCCGATGACGACATTGGCGACATCGATCGTGCTCGCCGCCTTCTGCTTGACAATGCCCAGCCCGATAGCAGGCTCGAGGTTGTATCGAATCGCTGTGCGATCATCCTCGGCTCCGACCTCCACCTCCGCGACGTCGCCCAGGCGCACCACTGCACCGTTCTCTTCTTTCACGACAATCGCAGCGAATTCTTCCGGACTCGCCAACTCTCCTCTGGTGCGAACCGCGAATTCCCTGTTCACACCCTCGACTCGACCCGCAGGGATCTCTGCGTTTTCGCGCGCTATTGCCGCGTTGATATCTTGTATTGTAAGATCGTGTGCTGTCATACGCGAGGGATCGAGCCAGACTCTCATAGCGTATCGACGCTCGCCGCCGAGGAACACGGAAGCTACTCCGGGCAGGCGCTGAATACGGTCTTTAAGCACACGATCAGCAACATCGCTGACCTCGAGATTCGAATGCCGGGTGCTCGACAAAGCAAGCCAGACTATCGGCTGAGCGTTGACGTCCACCTTCTCTACGACCGGATCATCAGCCTCACTCGGCAATGTTCCACGAATGCGCGAGACGCGGTCCCTGACATCGTTGGCAGCTTCGTCAACGTCTCTTCCCTGCTCGAATTCGATCGTCACAACAGAACCTTGTTCCACGCTTGATGAAGTCAACAGACGAACCCCATCGATCGTGGAGAACTGCTCTTCGAGAACGTCTGTGATTTCCGTCTCTATGACATTAGGTGATGCACCCCGGTAGAATGTCGTGACCGATACTACCGGCGGATCTATATCCGGGTATTCGCGAACGGGAAGCCTCAGAAAAGAGACCAGTCCGAACAGGATGATCGCAAGGCTCATCACTGTCGCGAAGACTGGACGGCGGATTGATAGCTCGCTGATCTTCACTGGCCGGCTCCATCTGTTACGGCGTCAGTCGCATCAGTCCCCACCTGGGCAGACGCGGTTTGTGCATTGACGGCCATTACTCTGGCGCCCGGGAACAGCTTCTGGTGGCCGGACTTGACGACCTGCTGACCGGCCTCCAAGCCGTCAATCACTTCCACAAGGTCAGACGATCGGGAACCGGTCTTAATAGGCGTCTTCACAACTGAGCCATCTGCATTGATGATGAAGACGAGCAACTGACTTCCTTCGGCAAATATAGACTCGCTGGGGATAACAAGGGCGCTGTCCCGTTGGCTCAGCACGACTGAGATGTTTGCGGACACTCCGGGGCGAAACAGGCGATCGGTATTGCTTACGTGTGCAACAATGTCGACGCTTCGAGTCATGGGATCGACAATCGGCTCGATCACCTCGATGTGCCCTTCGAGCTTCTTGTCGGCGACAGCGGGGCTCGAAACCGAGAGGGCTGCTCCCTGCCTGAGATACGATAGAAAACGCTCAGGCGCGGTAAAGGTCGCTCGTAGCTCGTCGAGCTGTGCTAAATTCGTAATCACCTTCCCCGGACGGACGAATTCCCCCATGTTGACTTGTCTTGCTCCCACGATACCGGTGAACGGAGCTGTGATTCGCGTCTTCGACAGACGGGCTTCTGCAAGCTCCAATTCTGCGTCAGCGACTTTGAAGGCCGCCATTGCGTCGTCAAGATCCTGCTTCGAACCTGCGCCCTGGTCAACAATTGCCTTCGTTCTGCCCAAGCTGAACCGACGTTGATCTCTGATAGCCTCAGCGCGATCGCGCTCTGCCCGAAGCTGCTCATCGTCAAGCTGAGCTATCAGATCGCCCTCCCGAATCGCCTCTCCCTCTCGAAACGGGAGCGCTACTATCCGCCCATCTATCTCCGCCGCCACTTCGACGGCATCAACCGCATTCAAGGTGCCGACTGCGGTGAACTGATCGATCATCGTTTCTCGCACGACTCCAGCGGCTTCCACCGGCATCGGCGGCATCTCCATCGCACCCTGCTGCGCGATATCACCGCATCCGATGATCGATGCAACAACAATCGCAGTAAGACAAAATGCCTTGGCGTTCACACAGATAACAGTTCTCATGGTCAGTTCCTCTTACTGGTTTGACTCGTCCGCGGCCGCCGATGCTGTAAGCCACCTGAGATTAGCGGCGGCCTGCGCGGCTCTCGCCACAGCCGTAGAATAGCGCTGATGAGCGGATGCGTGATCCGCTACGAGCCGTACCAGCTCGAAAGCTGTCGTCCGGCCTGCGCGGTACTCGATATAGCCTATTCTTACTTGCTCCTGCGCAGCCTCCACACCAGCTCTTGCGGCATCGAGTCTTGTCTCGGATTGCTCAACCTCCCTGTAATTCTCGCGAACGGCACGCTCGATTTCCCTGCGAGCCGCATTGAGCGAATTCTTGGCAAGCTCTACTTCACCTCGTGACCTGTAGTACTCACCCCTATCACCATGCCTGAAAAGCGGCATTCGAAGCTCAAGACCGATTACCCATGTAGGGTAGTCGCGGCCAAGGGCAGATTCGTATGCATCACTCCAGTTGCCATTAATGTTCGACTGCAGAGTATCGTTTGCAAACACTACCGTTCGCGGAGATCCGGTGAGTCCGTTACCCCCCAAAGACCCGACCAGATTCAAAGTCGGCAGTCTGTCCCAGAGCGCTCCTGACAGTCTTGACTCTGCCGCGGCCAGTAGGTTCTCGCAGCTCTGTAGAGTCTGATTATTCACCTGCGCCAAATCAACCAAGGAATCGAGATTCGAGAGTCGAATGGTCGACGGTGGTGAGTTCATTGCTCGGTAGCGAGTTCCCGCTGGCTTCGGATACGCTCCAATCATTTCAGAGAGGGCATCGGATGCACGTTCGACGTTCTCCCTGCTGTCGAGCACTTCAAGTTTCTGCTGGGCAAGGAACACTCTGGCACTCGCGACTTGGCCCGAATTGACCACACCGGCTTCAGCGCGAAGTTCTGTTTCTCGAAGGAGTAGCTCGGCCTCGTCTCGGTCCAGAATCTTCACCGCGTAATCGCGCTCGGCGGCATACAACTCCCAGTAGAGACTCTCTACAAATGCAAGAGTTGCCATTCGAGCATCTTTCAAGCTCGCTTCGGCGGCGTCCATATCCTGCCTCGAGGCAGTCAGTTCAGCGGAAGCAGATCTCCCGAAGCCTTGCAAAAGGGGCTGGACAATGCTGAATGTGGCTGAGGCAGAATACTGGGGCTCGAGTGTTGAGAATGGACCGTTGGTACGTGACTTGGAGGTTTGCAGTTGTGCTCCCAATTGAGTTCCGGTCGGAAGTTGCCAAGTCACTGCGGTCTCGATGCTCGTCTGTCTGTACTCACTGCCTGTAAACGGCGATGACACCGGTTGCTCGATGTTCGACGTTGAGATTCCCGTCGAGAAGACGGGGTCGAATGGTGATTTGCTGCTTCGGTGCCTTCCCTCTGCAACCTGAAGCCCAGCTTCAGCCGTTCGAATTCCGTTAGCGTTCTTCAACGCGAGCGACCGAGCTTCGTCGAGACTGATATACGTGCCATGAAACGTGGCAAGCGTTCTGGAGATGGCGCTATCAGGATCGTCGGATAGTAACCAACCTGAAGACGCTGTTGCTTGTCCACCAGCAATTTGACTAACCGACGCAATCAGCCACATGGCAAGAACCAGAAGAGGGAATGCCAATTCATTTCTCAGTTCGATACGGAAGTTCCTCATCGACTCAACCCTTGTTATCTTCTGCCTTCCCACCCACCGATTCCAATACGCTGGCTTCCAGCAGTTGTTCTCTGTTGCGCCATCGAGCGATTCCCTGGCGCTTCGTTTGTCAACAGATTCTATTCTGGAGTGTTCCCGTCCTCGTTACCTTTCGGATCATTCATTGGTCACCATGTCGCTTGCTCGTCCACAGTCTGATTTGAGCAGACAATACTCGACGACGGAGTCTCGGAGCAGAAGATCACACTCTATGCGTTAGCTGCGGCGGCGGGTAATCCGACATTCGATGATTCCGCCTCGCTGGCTGAGGCGGCCAGAGTTCTCTGGCGATCCGGTCACTGTGCCAATGCCGGTGATCAGTCTGAGAAGCTTCCAGCTCCCAAGATGGATGAATCAGGCGGTCGTCCGACTCCAGTATTCAAAGTATGAATGTGACATCTTGGATTACGTCGCGGAGCCAAGTGCCCGTAACAGAATCGGTTGACAATCCTATAAAGAGCACTATCTTGTCCAATAAGGACATACAGGTTTCTATCAGGATCGGTCGCTTGCAAGTTTGCGAGAGAGGCCGTTCACCATTATCACGGGAGGAGTCATGAGAAGGACTAAACTTCTCTGCCGGATAAGTCTTCTATCGAGTATAGGAATAATCTCTGGCTTTCTATTTGTTGTGGCAGTGCTCCTGGCCCTGCCGTCGACCGTCTGGGCGTCCGACCCTCTATTCGATACAAGGATTGACCACAGAGTCTGTTGGGAACCATACTCCGTCTTCTCTGCCGACCTTGATGGTGACACCGACTACGACCTGGCGGTTGCTTGCGTCGCAGCGGACAGTGTGTCGATCCTGATGAATAACGGTGACGGGACATTTCAGGCGCCAGTCAATTACTACGCGACCGACTCACCGCAAGCAGTCGCTGCTGGCGACCTCGATGGCGATACAGATCCCGATCTCGTTGTCCCAGTCACGATGTCGAACAAGGTCCTTGTCTTCAAGAACAATGGTAACGGTACATTCCAGGCACCGTCGGAATACGGCGTCAGCTGGGTTCCACGAGCCGTGTATGTTGCTGACTTAGACGGAGACCTCGATCAAGACCTCGCCGTAACCGCCGAAAACGGCACAAATGACTACATAGCGGTCTTGAGAAACAACGGCAATGGCACGTTTCAGGGAGCAGCCTACTACACGGTCGGTAACGGGCCCACGTCAGTGGTTGCCGTGGACCTCGACGGTGACGATGACAATGATCTTGCAATCGTGAATTCAATCTCCAGCGATGTGTCGGTCCTAATGAATTATGGTGATGGCACCTTTCAGTCAGCCGCCCATTACTCAGTCTATTCGGGACTTCAGGGAATCGCTGCGACCGATTTGGATGGCGACACCGATATCGACCTGGCTGTTGCCGGGCCTGGCATAGCTATTCTGGTCAACGAAGGTAACGGCACATTCATCGAGATTCGTTACCCTTCTGTCGAGTCTGCAACTTCGCTGGTCACAACAGATCTCGATGACGACTTTGATTACGATATTGCTGCGGCAGTAGAAGGCACCGATGACGTGCTGATTCTGATCAATGACGGTGGCGGAGCGTTTGAGTCGGCCGGCAAGTACTGCGTCGGCGACCAGCCTCAGTCTATCTTCTCAGCCGATTTCGACGACGACAGCGACAACGACCTCGTGATTGCGAACAGGTATACCACAAACGTGTCAATCCTGAAGAACAACGGGGATGGCACTTTCCCACCGGACATCAAATATGCAACTGGGACCTTCCCGTGGTCAGTATGTTCTGCCGATCTGGACGGGGATTTCGATAAAGAAGTTGTCACTGCCAACACGAGTTCCGCGAACGTCTCGGTACTCGAGAACTTCGGTGACGGGACACTTGGCACACAGGTCAACTACTCGGTTGGATCTGGCCCGAAATCCGTCATCGCAGCGGATCTTGACGCTGACAGTGACTACGATCTCGCCACGGCGAATAGCTCGTCAAACGACATCTCCGTTCTCGAGAACCTGATAGGCGGCAGCTTCGGTTCAGTTGCAACATATTCAGTTGCAGGCCCTCCTGAGTGCGTATTTGCGGCTGATCTGGATGGCGATCTGGACTTGGATCTGATCTCCGCCAATAGCTCGGCGGACAACATCTCTGTTTTGATGAACGAGTCTGATGGGACATTTGCTACCGCAGTGAACTATCCTGCGGGCGACAACCCTGTTTCGATCTACGCTGCTGACTTCGACGGTGATACAGACCGCGATCTTGCAGTAGCCTGCTCGGACTGGGACAGCATCGCAGTACTGATCAACGTCGAGGATGGCCAGTTCGGTGACCCGGTGCGATACTTCGTGGGGGATTACAATGTGTCAGTATATGCGGCTGACATCGATGGCGACTATGACAACGACCTGGCCGTCGCAAATGCGTTAACCGACAAAATCATGGTGTTGGAGAACAACGGCGACGGCACATTCCAAACGGCCGTAGGCTATGCGGCGGCAGAAAACCCACTCTGTGTCATCTTGGTTGACATGGATGGCGACGGCTATCGAGACATTGTAGCTTCGCATCACTACTCTCACAATGTCGTGGTGCTAACCAATAACGGTGACGGAACATTTCAGCCAGCCGTGCAATACGGTGCCGGTCACGGCACCACTGCTGTCTGTGCAACCGACATCAATAACGATGGGAACTACGATCTGGTTACGACAAACAGCTGGCAGGATAGCGTCTGTGTGCTAACGAATCTCATGCCAGCGAGCTACGTTTGCGGCGACGCCAATAACAACGACGTGGTCGCATTAAACGACGCGACCTACATTGTTTCCTACATCTTCCTCGGTGGCCCGGTGCCTCATCCATATATCGCCGGCAACGCTGACGGATGCTCGGGCGAAGGATCAGTGGTGAACGTGGCGGACGCCGCCATAATAATTGACTACTTGTTCGGCGATGTACTTGACGTCGAAGACTGCCAGATTACCTCTGAATGCGCATTGTGGGGTGGCGGGAATGAGGTTCAGATCGGATCGCCACCTTACTATCAATATCCCGGCGGGGATTCAGTGGCGATACCGATATACATCACCAATGTAGACACAATCAAAGCGCTGTCACTCGGATTCAAGTATACATTTCAGGACAGCATTGAGATTCTCTCCGTCGATTGGACTGGCGGTATCGGCCAGACCATGGGGTCGTACTTTGGAAAATTCTCTGTGGCAGACCACGAAGTGCTTGTTGGCGCGCTGCATTCCTCTGGTACGTGCCTTGCTCCGCAGTCCGGCGGCCTTCTTGTCAAGCTGAACGCGAAGATACTGATGGGATTACCGACCCAACAAATAACACTTGATACTTCCTTTGTTTCGCCGGGTGGAGACTTTCTATTTGCCAAGAAACGTGGCGGCATTGTCGTGCCGACACTGGTTCAGCCCGCGCCGGCAGTTCCTCCTGTCACAACTCTTGCAGACGCGGGTGTCGGCAGCCTCCGTGCCGCAATCGAAGCCGCCCGGTCGGCCGAGTCCGTTGACACTATCAGGTTTGAGGTGTCCGGCACCATAAACTTGCAGACTCCGCTTCCGGAGTTTGACGGCAATGGCGGCGCTATTCTCGATCAGGGAGTTGTGATTCTCGGTGCGACTGCGCCCGGCGGAGTGCATTCGGTGATACTCGACGGATCCGCGTTGTCGAACGGAGATGGACTTGTGATCAACAGCAACTATTGCGGATCGAGCAAGATCGATGGTCTTGTTATCAGGAACTTCCCAGGGAACGGAGTGACAGTAGTAGAGTATGATCCGCCCGTGTGGCATGTCATCGCCAACAACCTGATCTACGGAAACGGCGGATTAGCTATCGACATTGGTGACAACGGAGTGAGCCAAAACGACTGGCCGGACGATTTCGCGATTCTCAACTTTCCAGAGATCGACTCGGTGCGGTATGACGGCGTAGCATTCACTGCTTTCGGACAAGCATCCGACACTGGAATCGTGATTGACTTCTATGTAGCACAGCCGAGTGGTGATGACACAAAGCCGGAGGATCCATCGGGCCATGGCGAAGCATACTACTACATCGGATCAGCTACTTCCTCTGCCAGCCTGCTGAAAGGTCGAGAGGTCAACAGTTTTGAATTCGAGTTTCCCGATACGCTTGCTCAGTATACGAAGATCACCATGATGTCAACAGCCTTTTACTACTGGCCAGTCGGAACTTCTGAGTTCAGCGAGAACTTCACGCTGACTCCCTCACCGCTCATCATCAAAGCAATCTCCCAGCCGGGAGGCAAACGAACTCCGCCGAGTGTGGTTAACCTCTGGATCACCGATCCGAACGGCGACTATATCGGCAGAGATGCGGTAGGCAACCTTTCGCAGACTCTCTTCCCTGCCGACTACGACCAGGAATCGCCTCTGTACGACGATTCCGTAACGATACACTACCCCTTGCTCGGCGAGTACACTATTGAAGTCATCGCTGAGAGTGGCGCTGAAGAAGGGGATATGTACTCGGTGAACGTTCGAATCGACGGTTCGCAGGAAGTTGTCCTGGCTGATGACATCCAGGTCCCGCTCGGAGCGTCGCCGCCGGATACGATCGCCTATGTAGTCGAAGAAGGATGTGATTACATCAATGGCGATGCCGATGGAAGCGGTGGCGATCCAGCGATTGACATCGACGATGTCGTGTTCTTGATAAACTACGTTTTTGCATCGGGAACTGCACCTGATCCGTTGGAAGCGGGCGATGCGGACTGCAGCCTCTTCATCGATATAGACGATATTGTCTATCTGATCGGGTACATTTTTGCAGGCTCAGCGCCGCCGTGTCAGGACTAGTACCAAGTTGCGAAAGTTCGTGTCATATTTCTCAAGACTTAAGCTGTTGTCTACGAATTTGTTGCATTCCCATATTCTAACGCAAACTTCTGC
>JAGVNY010000181.1 GCA_020053015.1 Candidatus Zixiibacteriota bacterium
ATATGAACGGTTCATGCAGGCCCAGCAACCTGCCATGCCTTGCAGCGCGTCTCAGAATCCTTCGGAGAACATAGCCTCTTCCTTCATTGGACGGCACCGCGCCGTCGGAGAATGCAAACGTCAGAGCACGGACGTGGTCGGCAATCACTCGGAACGATGTCCCCTCGGAGCTCGCCACATACTTACGGTGCGTTAGAGCCTCTATCGAGCTGATGATCGGCATAAAGACGTCCGTATCGTAGTTCGTCGCACCGTTCTGAAGCACGCAGGTAATCCTCTCGAGCCCTGCTCCCGTGTCAATCGATGGTTTCGGGAGTGGGGAGACATTTCCGCTTGCGTCGCGTTCGAATTGCATGAAGACGAGATTCCATATTTCGACAAATCTGTCGGTCTCGCCGTTCACACGATCATCGGCGCCCGATCCGTATTTCTCGCCACGGTCAAAGTGCAATTCAGAACACGGTCCGCAGGGGCCGGTCTCACCCATCGACCAGTAGTTCTCTTTCTCGTCGAACCGCAGGATTCGCCCTTTCAACTCAGGAACGATCTTCTCCCAGAGCGCGTATGCCTCGTCGTCATCACGGAACACGGTCGCCCAGAGCTTGTCCTTGGGCAGGCCGATCACCTTCGTGATATATTCCCAGGCGAATTCTATCGCCTCTGCCTTGAAGTAGTCGCCAAACGAGAAGTTGCCGAGCATCTCGAAGAAAGTATGATGTCTGGCAGTCTGACCTACCGATTCGAGATCATTGTGTTTACCGCCCGCTCTGATACACTTCTGACTCGATGCGGCACGAGTGTAGGGACGCTTCTCCGCACCGGTGAACACAAGCTTGAATTGATTCATGCCGGCGTTCGCGAATAGAAGCGTCGGGTCATCGATCGGAATGAGCGACGACGATTGCACGATCCTGTGGCCGTGCGATTTGAAGTACTCAAGAAACGACTGACGAACTTCACTGCTATTCATGTAATTCTATGCTCCACGTCAACACGTCATGCTGTGCCACTAAAGTACGATGTCAGGCACTACCGTCGGGTTTCATGCGTCGTCGGTCGGGAATCCCACCATGGCGGGACTGACAGCGCAGAACAGTCACTCATCCTGACCTGCGGCTGCAACACACTTCACTCATCTGAAGCCACGTCGGCGGCCTTAAGAAACGCCTTCAGCGCATTCAGAATGCTATCGCTGCCAAACCCGCGATTCCGAAGAAAATTGCAGATTCTGCGCTTGGTGTCAACCGAATTCTCCCGGGAGAACCTCGCGGCATTGGCTTCAAGAAGTCTCAACGCCACTTCCGATTCGTCCGTTTCCGAGAATCTCTCACGAACTACTCCATGGGCGACGCTGCGCTCAACGCCCTTCGCCTCCAGTTCCAGAGCCAACATGCGCGCACCGCGCGGCTTGAACCGAAGACGCCGCTCGATCCAGCTCTCAGCAAAACGGCGATCATCGACATAGCCGGCTTCGGTCAGCTCTGCGATCACAACAGAGATCTCATGTGATTCGAAACCGCGCTTCTTGAGCTTCGCAGACAACTCGTGGGCTGAATGCTGCCGTTGCGACAGGAACCTGTACGCAGCGTCGCGGAGCTTTCTATCGGACAGCCGCGCCGACAAGTCCTCAAATTCATCTTGTGAAAGCACTCGGCCAACGGTGAGGCTCAAAGAAGTCAATGTGTTCTCTGTGACAGACGAGAAGAATCGGCCGTTGATATAGATCGAGAACCTGCCCATGACCTTCGTTGAGGGCTTGATTGCCGAGATTTTGATCGAGCTGTCATCCACAAGTTAAAACTCCTCTTGGAGGAAGATCGAACCCACCCGTCGTCCCCGAGCTAAAACTGAGAATCTGAGGGAGGAAAGAAACCGGATTCTGGCTTCCCAGGGCTTGCAAAAACCCGTACACAGGGTATGCCGGTTAGATTTCCCTGCGCTGTCAGGAATCCCGAGGCTGTCCCACAAGTGAGTAGGTCGGGTTCTGGATTGTGCGGAGCACAACAAGAAATCCGACACCGACTTGTCGGCCTTCTTCGCCACGCCAAGCGTGACTCCGGAGGCCGACCTACTCCTGTGAGAGGAAGAAAACTGGGTTCCGGCTCCCCGCCTTCGCGGGGACAAGCTTCGCCGGAACGACATCGCAAACGGCAACTCATTGTCATTCCCGCGAAAGGGCCCGTTGAAAAAGTCCTGATTCGGGTTGTGTGGTTCTGGAAGGCGCATCGTGTTCGGGCAGGTCTTGACCGAGACGAAGTAGAGGTTGTGACCTGCCTGCAAGGAGTTATGGAAGCGACAGGTCACACGCTCCGACTTTGTCGGGACACAAGACCTGTCGCAACTTCTGGTGGTGTCTGGGTTTTTCAACAGTCCCGAAAGCAGGATTCCATCCTGATACCTTTTTGCGCCTTACGTACAGTCTTTCGCGCCATTCGCAACTTGTGGGACAACCTTGAGATTCCCGACGCAGTCTCGGCGTGGAATGAAGCATCAGGCCAGGCGCCACCACAAGCTCCGCTCGCCGAGCCAACGGCTCTCACTTGCCGTCCTCACCCGCGAGCATTGCCTCTCTGACTTGCGCAGCAATCTTCGTCTTCAGCTCCGGATTCCCCGCAAGTAGAGCTCGGACGTTTTCGCGTCCCTGTCCGAGACGGTCTCCTGCGAACGAATACCAAGCTCCTGACTTCTCGACAATCCCTCTCTCGCTGGCAATATCTACAAGCTCACCCTCGAACGATATTCCCTGTCCATAGATAATATCGAATTCGGCTTCTCTGAACGGTGGTGCAACTTTGTTCTTCACCACCCGCACTTTCGTGCGCGATCCGACCACCTGATCGCCGTCCTTGATAGCGGAAATGCGACGAATGTCGAGTCGGACCGAGGAGTAGAACTTCAGCGCGTTACCACCTGTGGTCGTCTCGGGGTTGCCGAACATGACACCGATCTTCATTCGAATCTGATTGATGAACAACAGGCAGCTCTTGGACTTGGAAACCGTACCGGTGAGTTTTCTCAGCGCCTGGGACATGAGGCGGGCCTGCAGGCCCATGTGGGCGTCGCCCATTTCGCCCTCTATCTCGGCGCGCGGAACCAGAGCCGCAACAGAGTCCACCACCACGATGTCGACAGCTCCGGAACGCACCAGCGTGTCTGCGATCTCAAGCGCCTGTTCTCCGTTGTCGGGTTGCGAAATCAGCAGATTGTCGATATCAACACCGAGCGCCTTGGAGTATGCTGCGTCGAGAGCATGCTCGGCATCGATAAACGCCGCTATTCCACCTACTTTCTGCGCCTCAGCGATGATATGAAGCGCGAGCGTGGTTTTGCCCGACGCCTCGGGACCATAGACCTCCGTCACTCGTCCGCGCGGTACTCCGCCGACCCCGAGAGCATGATCGAGGCCGATCGATCCGGTTGAGATCACCTGCACTTCCTCCAACCGTTGACCGGAGCCGAGCCGCATTATGGAACCCTTGCCGAATTGCCTTTCAATCTGTCCAACAGCCTGATCAAGCGCCTTGCGCTTGTCTGGAGATGTCTCGTTCCCCATACCGCACCTTCCTGCTTTATCGCTTAAGTTCAAAAGTCTTCAATGGTGTATAGATCGGACCATCAGGTCTGAGTGTGCTCTGATAAAAGACTGCCTTCGAAATACTCGATACCGATGACAAGAACTGCAAGGCAGGCAGCTCCTTGGTGAGTAATTCGATGCCGCGATCGTCCTTAACCCGCCCGATAGTCAGATGAGCCGAAAACGGTCGGCCCTCCGGTTCGAACCCTAACGGTACAACGGCCTTCTCTATCTGCCCGGCCATGCTCTTAAGGTTCTCGTATCCGTCCTTGATACCGATCCAAATCACCTTCGGACGACGTGGATTTGGAAAACACCCAAGACCCTCGAATGACAGATCGAATCCCGCAGCATCTTTGAGCGCAATCTCGACTGATTCGTATAATTCCGGCAAGAGCTTCTCATCGGTATCTCCAAGAAACTTCAGCGTGATGTGGAGGTTGGATGACTCGACCCACTTGACGCGAGCTCCCAAGGAAGAGAGTCGTCTGACCATCGCTGAAGCTTCCCGCTTCTGGTCGTCAGAGATGTTGACTGCGATGAATGCACGAATCATGGCTGCGCCTTCGTTAGCCTGTGTCTCAGCATGTTGAGGGCAACATTAGCTGATCTCACTCGAATTATGTCGCGATCCCCGGAGAACTGCCTGCGCTCCACCGTCATCCCGGTCTTCTCGGCAACTCCTATATAAACGAGCCCGACGGGCTTCTCGGGCGTGCCACCTGTCGGACCGGCGATGCCCGTTGTTGCGATGGCATAATCAGCGCCGGATGAATCGAGTATCCCCTCCCCCATCTCCGCACACACTTCCTGTGAAACAGCGCCGTGCTCGTCGAGCGTCTCCCGCTTCACTCCGAGAAGGCGTGTCTTAGCCTCGTTCGCGTAAGCAACCATACCCTGAACGAAGTATGCCGAGCTGCCCGGAACATCTGTCAGCATCTTCGCTATGAGTCCGCCGGTGCAGGATTCAGCAACCGCTACGGTTGCCGGCTTCTCACGGAGTAGTCTCGTCACGTGCTCAAGAAGACTCTCCTGCTCAGTCGAGTAGACATACTCCCTTATGAGTGGATAGAGTGCGTTGAAGTTCCTATCGACAAGCTGGCTGGCCTCGGCTTCGTCTTTGCCCTCAGCGCGAAGTCGCAACATCACTCCTGCATACGACGGAAGGTAAGCGAGTCTCACTCCATCAGGGACATAGCCGCCCTTTTTCAGCTTGGCGGCGAGTATAGATTCGGGGATGCCGAAAGTGCACAGACTCTGATACTTGATTGACCGCCCGCTCCCCTTCTTCTCGACGTACGGAACAAGCCCGGTGTCGACGATAGCTCGCATCTCGGCCGGTACTCCGGCCATCGCGCAGAATATCTTGCCATCGAGATCGAACAGAATTCCGGGAGCAGTCCCAAGCGGGTTAGAGAGGAGCACAGCGCCGTCAGGCTGCATGGCCATCCCGCGATTGCCTTCGGTCATAGCCACTCCAAGTTGCCTGTACCGAGTAGTAATTGCCTCAAGGGTCTGAGTATCCTCCTTCAGACTGCATCCAAACACCCTGCAGATTGAACGCTTCGTGATGTCATCGTCGGTAGGTCCCAAACCGCCGGTTGTGATCACCACGTCGAATTGAGCGAGGCCGTCTCTTATCTCACGTTCGATGTCATCTGCATTGTCACCTACGGAACACCGACGGGTGACGTCGACACCGATCGATACCAATCGTTGTGATATGTATGCAGCGTTGGTATCGACTGTGAGACCGGATATGATTTCATCGCCTATTGTTATGACAATCGCGCGCATATTGCATCATGTGAAGTACATAATAGCTTGCAGAATAAGGTTCGCGTATATCCCCGCGAAGACATCATCCGCTGTTACGCCCCATCCTGACGGGAGCGACTCGCTTCTCCGAGCTGGGAAGGGTTTGAAAACGTCCATTGCACGAAATAGCACAAACCCCGCCAGATAAAGATACCAGATTCGCTCGACCATTACAAGGGTTACGAGCATCCCCGCAACCTCGTCAACGACTATCGGGCGAGCGTCGTGCCCAAGTTGCTTCTCCATGATCGACGCCGTCACCACGGAGACGGCTATCGTCACTAACGTAATAGCTATCTGCCACTGCCAGCCAAAACCAAACGCGAATATTGCAATCGCGAGCCCCGGCAGAGTCCCCCATGTGCCCGGTATGATCGGGATCTCGCCGGTGTAGCATCCCGTTGCGACAAACCTCACCAGAGATTTCATCAGGAGAGCATTCCTTTCAACAGGTAGTAGTTCTTGATCAGGTAGTCGATACCCGTCCAGACGGTAACAACCATCGTAACAAACAACATCACATCAAACACGGTGAGAACTCTCGGATCGCCGAAGATCGCCCACTCCACGCCCCAGATCGGGAGAAAAGTCTTGAGATTGATGAACGCGAGAATCACACCAACTGCAACCATCTGAAGAAAAGTCTTGGCCTTCGCGAAACCGCTCGTTGCTATCACAATTCCCTTGTACGCTGCAAGAGAACGCAGACCGGTCACAAAGAAATCCCGCGCAATAATCGGCAGCACCATCCATGCTCTCGCATACCCAAGCGCCACAAAAGCAACCAGAGCTGCCGAGATCAAAATCTTGTCCGCAAGCGGGTCCATGAACCTGCCGAATCCGGTAGTGATATTGTACTTTCTCGCCAGCCAACCGTCAACAAGGTCCGTCAGAGCCGCGAGTACGAACACGATCAGCGCAGCCAGTCTCGCGTAAGTATTGTCTATCAGAAAGAGGAATACAAAAAGCGGCGCGAGAAATACCCTCGTTAGTGTTAGTCGGTTTGGCCAATTCATCTACTTCTTCAGAGCCAACTAAACTACCGCAAAAGTCACCGTCTGTCAATCAGTTTGTGGCGATGAATATCAATGAACACATCACTGAGTATGTATCTTCCCTAATCAGTTGTGTAATAACATATTAAAAATGACCGATGTGAATTCCACCTCTGCGAACCCTGCGAACCCGCTGCTGCGAACCCCTTCGCAACTGTAACCTACTGTAGCATTGCGAGTTAAAAATCAGAGGTTGTTACTGCGAACCCATTGCGAAGTTCGGAGATGCTGAGTGTGGACCGGGAGCGAGCTACCGCGCGATTCCGACCTTGTAACTCGTTGCAATACAACAATAGCCAAGTGCGTCGCGAGCTGTTCAATTTTGGCACAGGGGTTGCATAGATGAGTCACAGGTGAATCTGGTGGGCAGCAGAACCCGTGGCATGACTCCCTCCTCTCGCAACACCGGGGGTGCGAATATGAAGGCGCCGCACCCCCGGTGGAAATAGGAATTGCCGTGTGACCTCGTTCGACGCGGAATGTGCGCCAGTTCGATATGACAGATTCACTCTACTGATGACGCAAAAAACAGATCAACTTGCGGCGTTAGATAGACAACTTGAAGGATGAGACTTTCTGAAACGGGGTATCCCACATTTCAAGTGGGTTTTATGGAAAACCCGAAGAGGAGGAAGCTACAATGAAAACGAAATGG
>JAGVNY010000263.1 GCA_020053015.1 Candidatus Zixiibacteriota bacterium
CAGAAGTGAGACCAAGAGCACAGATTTGTCTCGCCAGTCGCCATACTTGTTCTGCAAGACTGAGTCTGCATCGTGAGGCTCATAGCCGGCAAGACCGAGCGGTAACGAAGATTCGCCCACGTCCCGGATGTCGTTAATCACATACAACGCGATCTTTCTGATCTTCTCGTTTCTGTCAGATATGCCTTTCGTCAGATTCTCCGCCTTCTTCTTGATTTCACCATCCGTGCGCACGTGATGGAAGAATTTCTCGGCCGCCCAGGAGCCTACCTCATCCCAACTCTGAGCGTTTGTAAAGATCAAACGCGGAGCGACTTTGGACAAAGGCGGCATATACGGCTCAGTAATGACTTGAGGCGCATTGCTCTTCGACCAGGTGTGAATCACATAACCATCAGATTCCTTCTCGGTATGAGTGACACTCTCATTCTGGACAGTGTATGTGACTGGAAGTCCTGATGGTACGGACACCGAAAGCTCCTTGAAAGAGACTGGCTCGGTATCTTTGAACAGATCGCCGCCCCAGACGAACACTTTCTCACCCTCTTCGGGGGCTTTCGAATAAGTACGAAGGCGCAGCTCTATGGTCACTCCAACGGCCATCGCAGGAAACGAGATCACCTTCTGACGGACATTCGAGTAGACGGCTGCATCCGCAAGACCTGCTGGTGTAACGTCGTTTATGGCTTTCTGCTCGACTTCACGAATCGTGCTGTCAGCAAGATGAGTGACCGCCTTGACCACGACTATGCTGTCGGAATCCTTGTTGTAGCGACGCTTGATGTCCCCGTATTTCGTCTTCCCGCGATCCTGGAGAATCTTGATTACGAGCAGCTCATCGGCAATCGCACTCATATCGGAGCTGTACTTGACGGACTTCTGGTGCACGAGCACCACCGCTCCGGCCTGCGGCAGCATCTCTGGCTTCGGCGCATTGGCGATCAGCTTGGCAATATCTTCGTCCGTGTACTCTTTCGCGACCGAAACCTGTGCCGCGATGAGACATGCCAGCGCTGCGAGAATAAGAGCAAGTGCTTTCATGGTTCTTCGTCTCCACTCTTGAAGTTGCCCCACTTGGAAATCAACCTTCCTTCTCAATAATGATCTCGCCTCGGGCGGTCTTCGCTTTGGCCTGCATCACCTCTTTGAACTGCTTGTACTCCTCAGGCGAAAGCTTCTTGGACTTCAGCAACAGCTCATTTCGGTAGGTAACTTGGACTCCGCCCCCGGCAAGATCAACGGGAAGATCGGAGCTGTAGGTCATCTTGTATTCAATCGGGCCGCGCATCATCTGAACCGACTGTGGCACAGCCTTGAGCTCGAATCCAGGCGGCAGCTTGATTGTCTCTTCTTCTGACGCCCCGAAGGTTATCTGTGACACCCACGGGTATTTGCGTTCAGGCAATGAAGCCGACGAGAAGATGGCTTGTGAAATGAAATCGAGAATTCCGAGAGCAAGCGGGCTCTTGAACAGCAGGAATTCTCTCGCCTCAAGTGGGTAGTTCTGAATCTGGAGAGTGAAATCGAATTCGAGGGGCTTCGTCAGGTCCTCGGGGTCACTTGCCTTGAACGATGTCAGGAGTGTTCCCGGGTAAATCTGCTGCATTACGTATCCGAAGAGCATGTTCAGTTGCGCGGGCGGAACGCTCCGAACCATTCCCCTCATCGCCATATCATATATCCCGCTGGTTGTGAAATGAACCTGGGATGTGTAGGTTCCATTCTCGGTCAACTCCGAGTTGGCCTTTATCTTCCCGATGTTGCTGTCAGCAGGTGAATAGGGTGTTTCATCGAGCGTCGACCCGATGGAGTCACAGATCAGCACTTGTTGCTCAGCCTCCGCCGAGGGCAACCAGTCGACGGAGTATTTGGCCGTGGGATCGGCGTATGTCACGGTGCCGTCCGGGTTGTTGATTGCCACGATGGCATGGTTGAATCCAACAAACGGAAGATCGTTCGGGATTTCATAGCCGACCCCTGTCAGCACAACGTCGCAGTCAATCCCGGCCTCCCGAAGCATCGCCACCATGAGCGTCGCGACGTCGCGGCAGACACCGTACTTCGTCTCATATGTTTCCGTGGCAGGTTTCGGCTCCAGACCTTTCTTCTTGCCGGTGCCGAGTCCCATGTATCTTACTTTCTGCGCCACGAATCGATAGATAGCGTCTATCTTCTCGTCCCTGGTATTCTTGCCTTCGGTCAGACTCGCCACCTCCGCGCGAAGCGCGTCGTTCATATCGAGCTTCGTCTTCACCATTCCGTTCCACCACCGGCTTATCCCCTCCCACGAGTCAATCGTGGTTGCGAGCACGAACGGAGCGACTTCCATTAGCGACGGCATGGCCGGTTCGGTCACGATCTTCGGCATGTTCTCCACCTGCCAGCGATATTCTATCTTGTCACCCTTCTCTTTCTTCGAGAAGTCAACCGTTCCGTTCTTGACATAGTGTCTAAGAGGCTTGCTCTTTGGACCCACAACTGTAAAGACTTTCTTGATGATGGGATCCGTGTACTGGAAGATATCTCCCCCGTCGAATTCGTTGTCCAGAGGTGGATTGTAGAGGCTGTCGAGATAGTAATACTCTACGCAGTCCCCGACCTCAAGGTCTTTGAACGCGATCACAAGTTCCAGAGCGTCCGGATCGTAGATGTTCATGTACTCCAGTCCACCTGAAGAGATTTCCTTAATCGCATCGGCCGGAACATCAACAACGGCGCCATCCTGTTTGATTACCCGTGCCGTTATGACCCGAAGAGCATCATATGCCTTGTAGAAACCAAGGTGAGCGTCGGCGTTGGCATCTACTCCGGCCTCGGTCAGCACTTTCACAAGATGATACGAGTAATTCATGCAGGTGCCGTCCTCTTCAAACTCAAGATCCGACTTCTCGAGAATGACGACCGCGTCTGCGTCGGGATACTTCTCCTTGTCACCCGCCTTCTTGATCAGATTAAGAGTCTCATCAGGAACGGTGGACCCTGCCAGGTTTGAAGGCAACCCCATGGTTGCTATCAGAACCACGGCCATCGCAAGTGTGAGAAACCTGATTAGCTGAGAGCCTTTCATCTTCCACTCCTTGTTTGTATTGTTACTCAGTCAATTTCCGTGTTTCATGTGCCAACCGGATGCAGACGACACATCACCAGTTGATATCCTGAAGGGTGCAAACTCTCTCGACCGCAGGCCGTTCCCGCTTCCGCGCGCTCCTCACGCATGCGGTCGGTGCCAAACTCTGCGACGATTTGCGAAAGAGCATTCATTCTTCATCAATTCGGCTTACGAAACCTCAGTTAGCAAAGTTACAGCATGGAGCCAGCAAACTCAATGGTGATTGTTGACTCTTTATTAAGATGTTTGATAGGAGGAACTAATCCTTGATGCCGATTGTTCTAATCGATACTAACTTAGTCTCTGTTTAGATTTAGGAGCAAAACCATGACAAACCTTATGAAAACCGCCATTCTACTGGCAGTGTCTGTGCTTGCCGTTTTCACAATGAGCGGCTGCAGCAAGAACGACTACGGCTCGAACCCGCCTCCGAACAACAACACAACGCCCGGAAGCGTGACGATCAGCAACTTCTCGTTTTCACCGACTTCCGTAACAATAAACGTCGGTGACAAAGTGAAGTGGACTAACAACGACGATGTCAGCCACACAGTGACATCTAACACCGGAAGCGAATTGAACAGCTCGCTATTCAGCAAAGGTCAGACCTTCGAGCACACTTTCACAACCGCCGGGACGTACACGTACCATTGCACCCCGCACCCTACGATGACAGGCACGGTTGTGGTGAAGTAGACTGGCCGGGGGATTCGATGCCACAAACCAACGGTTCATCTGAGAACGCAGCGCGTTGTTGTCGTGAGCAAACGGCGGCGGGCGGGAAATTGGGTCCTGCCGCCACTCAGCAGTAAGTAGTTCTTCGTCGAGTTCAGTCCTCCCTGGCTTGATCATGATCCTGACCGTCGGGTTCAGCCGCATCCTTTTTGTGCAAATGGCGATGGTGCAAATCAGGCCAGTGAGGATGGGCGTGAATCGTTTCTTTATGCTCATGCCAATGTGTATGCCGAGCTTCAGAAGACAATTCGTCGTGCTCGTGTGCGTGGTGCAGATCGTCATGGCGATGGCTGTGCTCGTGGGCTGAAGCTCTGTGATGATGCGAGTGCGCGTGTCGATCAAGGATGAGCAGCGCCAGGGATACTGCCAGCATCGCTCCAGCGGCAAACTGAAGAGGCGATAGCTCTTCGCCGAGGGTCAGCGCAGAGAGAGCTACTCCGAAGAATGGCGCACTCGCGAATATCATTTGCGAGCGCGTCGCGCCAAGGCTTTGAGCCGATGTGATGTACAGGGCGATGCTGAAACCGTAGGAGAAAGCGCCAATAAGCAATGCCAGTGGAACAGTCATCATAGCATCCGGCGGGGGCTTTAGAACCAACCCGATTCCGAGATTGACCAGCCCTGCGACTGCACCCTTCCATAGCGTGCTGTGTGCCGGCGTCATACCGTCGATCAAGGCGGTAAAATGATTGTCAAATCCCCAGCATGTACAGGCCAGCGCGACCAGCACACCAGCATGCCATCCGGCGAGACCCTCGGCAAATGTCAACAGGGCACTTGCCAGAAACACTCCGCCGATTCCGAACCATCCCGCTTTGTTCAAGTGATCCTTGAAGACCAGGTGGCCGAGAAGCGCAGTCACAGCCAGTTCGAGATTGAGCCACAGCGAAACAGATGCAGCCGATGCCAACTCTAACCCGAACAGAAGAAAGACAGGGCCCAGTATGCCGCCGCAGGCAATGGCTCCTGCAAGCCGGAGCTTGTTGCGGAGAGACATCCGCGGAGTCACACGCTTCCGCCGCGACAGGTACAACTGCGGTAACATCGCAATAGCGCCACCGATATAGAGTAAGCCCGCTAACTGAAAAACCGAAAAGTCCGTCAACAATCGCTTACTGGCAGGTGTCGCGGCTCCGAACAGCAACGCCGCAACAAAGGCAAGTATGACAGGATGATGGCGCATATTCAGAAAAACTGACGGCCCGACATGGATTGTGCCACAAACATCACGATCTTCTCGTCGGGAATCCCGGCATGACCACAGTCAGGAGGATTTGCTTGTTGGGTGCTGAAAGGGTAATCAATTCACCTATTGCGACCGGCGTCCTCTACCTTGCGGTCAGCCGCGCGAACTCCTGTCGAAGGTATGCATGCATGGCCGATTCGCGGTCCGTGTAGTCGGGTGGATTGACGTATGCGAACGGCTCGCTCTCTTCAAGGGCGAGGATGGAATGACATGTTGTGCAATCATCCGAGATGCTTTCGCCGTTATCGTCGACGAGTTCACTGCTGTGACAACGGAAGCACCCGCCGTCATCACGATGTCCCAGGTGGCTCTTATACGTTCCCCATCTGATGTGCATACCGAAATGAACGTTGCGATTGTAGACCTGTTGCAGGACTTCGATCGTGGAATCGATTAGCGCCATCTCCCTCAGAGCCACTTCAGGACATTCGCGTTCATAATAGCCGCGAATGTGGTTTGCGATGCCGTCCATCGCAGCCACCTGATTCGGGTAGTCGTTTACAAGCGCATCGTACGCTTCGCGCCGGAGATAAGGCAGTGAACGATCCAAATCTCCGAATCTGATTCGGTCATCGACCGCGTCGGCAGGATCCTCATAGATATGAGTGGCTCTATTGTGGCAATCGATGCAGTCCAGCGCGCGCGCATCCTCCGGTCGCTCAGTCTCGCTTGAAAGCTCGGGGTTCCGGTAACGCTTGAACGATCCGTCCGGCTGCATAGCCTCAACCCAGATCATCTCTTCGCGCTTGTCACCTACGGAGGCATATCTCACGATGTTCTTCTCTGAGATATGCCAGTGTATTCCACGCCTTATTCTCCCGCTGCCTGCATCAACCTTGAGATTCAGAGTCGTGTACTTCGGAGTCGATGCGCTGTCGGTCTCAAACCTGACTATATTCTTCAATCGGCTCCCGTAGAACTTGTCCGGCCAATGGCACTTCTCACATGTTTCACGTGCAGGACGCAGTTGGCGCACCGGAGTCTCGATCGGTCGTTCATAAAGATCAAATGTGAGTGAGATAATCTGCCACATACCGTTCAGCTTGCTGTCAAGAAGCGCTTCGGCCCCCTCTCCCACGTGACATTCGACACACTTCACTCGCGCATGCGGCGACTGCTGATAGGTCACCCATTCCGGATTCATTGCATCGTGGCATGCAGTCCCGCAGAACTCGGCTTCGTCCATGAACTGGAGCATTCGAGAGCTCGCTGCTCCCATGAAAACGACGTTGAGCAGGGTCAAGATCGCAACAGTCGCGAAGATCCTCGACCCGAAAAACCCTGACTGGATTTCCGTCGGCTCGAATCTCTTGTTCAACAGCTCGCGTGTTGTCCTGCCGGTTCTCTTCTTGAGGATCCTCCAGCCGATCGGTATCAGAATCAGCCCGATGACGAACAATGCCGGAAAGAGCAGGTAGGTTATCAGTCCAATATAGGCATTTGTCAGAAAACCTGCCAAGCGCATCAGTTCCAGCATGGAGAATGTCACGAATGCTGACGTAGCGAGGACAACGCCGGTCATTCCGACCCGATTGGCCGAGACACCTCGAAGGAAGTTGTAATAACGCTGGATTAACTGTGCCATCTGCTACCGCTCATACAATCGTTTGTAGATTTCCTGCATCTTGCCCGACCGAATGTCACCTTTCAACTTCCCGGTCTCTACGATCAACCAGGAATGCATGGGATCGTTCGCAATCAGGTTATCAATATAAGCATTCACCTGCTGATTTTCAAACTCGCGCGCCTCCGGAAGTAGCTTGAAATAGAAGTGCTGGGCAACTTCGTACATACCGTGCCACCAGGTGTAATCAGGACCCATCATCGAAGCGCCATGCCGTGCGCGACGCCCCTCATGATGCCAGAGCTCCCAGTAAGTCCACTCAATCTCATTGCTGAAGCTCGCCGGATTCGCAAGAAGTTTGTTTTCGCGAACGAGCCTCATGATCTCGCCGGCAGGCTTTGCAAATTTCTCGTTATATAGCTTGACGGTCGCGTCATACTGATAGAAATGACCATCGACGAACGCTCTGCCGTGGCACGAAGAACATACGTTCTTCATGTTCTTGCGTTTGACCTCCCAGTCATCCTTCATCTTCGAGACTTCCGGTCGCAATGTCCAGCTTATCCTCTGACCGACGTCGTGAGTGGCTTTCATCGCGGGTGTTGCCGACATGTGACATGTCGCGCACGTGGGAGCGTCGAAGTAATCAACCCCAACTACCCACGAGTCAGATTCGAGATTCATATCATCAGTATGCGTGTAATAGGCGTTGCCATGCTTTGATTCTTCATAGACTTCCTTCTGGGGATGATCGGGCCCCAG